>NZ_JBFREQ010000023.1:0-198677 GCF_052114385.1 Variovorax sp. M-6
ATGTCCTTGGCCTGCTTGTCGAGGTAGCGCGTGCGCAGGCGGAAGTCGATGCTGGCCTGCTGGCACTCGATGTTGAGCGACACCGCGCCCGCCAAGGTGGCGGCCAGCGGCTGGGCGCCGCCCATGCCGCCGAGGCCGGCCGTCAGGATCCACTTGCCCGCGAGGTCGTTGTTGTAGTGCTGGCGGCCGGCTTCGACGAAGGTCTCGAAGGTGCCCTGCACGATGCCCTGGCTGCCGATGTAGATCCAGCTGCCGGCGGTCATCTGGCCGTACATCATCAGGCCCTTGCGGTCGAGCTCGCTGAAGTGCTCCCAGGTGGCCCACTTCGGCACGAGGTTGGAGTTCGCGAGCAGCACGCGCGGCGCGTTCTCATGGGTCTTGAAGACGCCCACGGGCTTGCCCGATTGAATGAGCAGCGTCTCGTCGTCGTTCAGCGCCTTCAGCGACGCGAGGATCTGGTCGAACGAGGCCCAGTCGCGCGCGGCGCGGCCGATGCCGCCGTAGACCACCAGGTCCTGCGGCCGCTCGGCGACTTCCGGGTCGAGGTTGTTCTGCAGCATGCGGAACGGCGCTTCCGTGAGCCAGCTCTTGCAGCTGAGGGTGCTGCCGCGCGGCGAGCGGATCACGCGGCTCGCATCGTGGCGCGGATCGGTCTTGGCGGAGAGGAATTTGTCGGGTGCGTTCATGATGAGGTGCAGGGTTCGGTCGATCGCATGGGCGTCGAGCCACGAGGGTTGATCAAAGACTGCTGTCCGGCAGGACCACGAGCTTTCCGGAAGAACGGCGGCTCTCCAGGTCGGCCAGCGCGCCCGGCAGGTCCTGGAAGGCGTAACGCCCGCCGATGTCGGCCTGCAGCCGCTTGTCCTTGAAGCCGGCGAGCACGTCGTCCATCGCCTGGCGGATCAGGGGCAGGTCGCGCTCGTGGCTCCAGTAGATGCCCAGGGCCGACGCGCTCTTGAGCAGCAGCCGGTTGGCGCGGATCTCGGGAATGCGGCCGCTCGAAAAACCGACGATGCACAGGCGCGCACCGAAGGCCAGGCACTTGACGCTGCGATCGGTGATGTCGCCGCCGACCGAATCGATGACCACGTCCACGCCCTTGCCGCCCGTGGCCTCCATCACCTGCTCGACCCAGTCGTCCTGCCGGTAGTCGATGCAGGCGCTGGCGCCATGGCGCGCGCTCAGGGCCAGCTTGTCGGCCCCGCCCGCGGTGGCGATGACGCGCGCGCCCGCGCGCACCGCGAGTTGCGTGGCGGCCAGCCCCACGCCGCCCGCCGCGGCGTGCACGAGCACGGTCTCTCCGGGCCGCAGCCGGGCGCGCTCGAAGAGCGCGATCCAGGCCGTGGGCCAGACCACCGGCAAGGCGGCGGCGTCGACCAGCGGCACTTCGTCGGGGACGCGGATCAACCAGCTTTCCTCCGCCACGGCGAACTGCGCGAGCCCGCCCCACATGACCTTGGTCGCCACCCGGTCGCCCGGGCGGAAGGCGCCGCCGCCGGCGACGCTCTCGACGATGCCGCTGATCTCCTGCCCCGGCGTGAAAGGCAGCGGCGGACGGACCTGGTAGGCGCCACGCGCCATCAGCACGTCGGCGAAGTTGAGGCCGGCCGCGGCGACGCGCACCAGGACCTGGCCCGGCTTGGGCTGCGGCAGCGGCATCTCCATCAGCTCGGGCGGCTGTGTCGTGTCGCGGACGATCCACGCCTTCATAGCACCCCCTCGGCGCGCAGGCCGTCGATCTGCCCGGGCGCGACGCCCAGCTCCTGCAGCACCGCTTCGGTGTGCTGCCCCAGCGCCGGGTCTGCCGTGGTGGCCGCCGCGGCATCGGGCGCGCCTCCGAACACGGCCGGCTGCAGCACGAAAGGCCAGGCCCGCGCGGCGCCGGCCGGCACCACGAGCCCGCGGCCCTGGCGGGCCGCTTCGGCGTGCGCCTGCTTCAGATCCCACACCGGGCCGGCGGGGATGTCGGCCTCGAGACAGGCCTGCACCACCTCGTCGACGGTGCGCGCACGCGACCAGGCGGTGATCGCGGCCTTGAGCTCGGGCTCGTGGCGGGCACGCGCCGCATTGGTGGCGAAGCGCGGATCGTCCACCCATTCCGGCTTGCCGATCAGCGGCGCGAAGCGCCGGAAGAAACCGTCGTTGCTGACCACGATCACGGCCCAGCCGTCGCTCGCCTCGAAGCAGTCGACCGGCGAGGTCACCGGGTGGCGGTTGCCCACGCGCTGCGGCGCCACGTCGGTAGCGAACAGCCGGCTGGCGCTGGTGATCTGCAACGCGAGCATGGCGTCGAACATCGACAGATCGATCTGCCGCCCCTGGCCATCGCGTTCGCGCGCGAACAACGCGGCCATCAGCGACCAGGCGCCGAACAGGCCGGTGACGAGGTCGGCCACCGAGTCGCCGACGCAGGTGGGCTCCTGATCCGGCCGTCCGGTGGTGCTCATCAGGCCGGACATGGCCTGGATGATCAGGTCGTAGGCCGGACGGCCCCGAAAATCGCCGCTCTGGCCGAAGCCCGAGATGCTCAGGTACACCAGGCCCGGATTGCGCGCCTTCAGGTCGTCATAGCCCACGCCCAGCCGCGCGGCCACGCCGGGGCGGAAGTTCTCGACCACCGCGTCCGCGGTCTCGACCAGCGCATGGAGCATCTCGCGCGCCCGCGCGTCCTTGAGATTGAGCGTGACGCTCTTCTTGTTGCGGTTGAGCAGCGAGAAGTAGACGCTCTCGCTGTCGACGAAGGGGCCGAAGTGGCGCGAATCGTCGCCGCTGACCGGCGTCTCGATCTTGATCACCTCGGCGCCCAGGTCGGCCAGCAAGGCGGTGCAGTACGGCCCGGACATGACCCGCGACAGATCGACGATGCGCAGGCCGCTCAGCAGTTTCTTTTCATTCATGGTTCACCCCAGAAGCAGGCTGTCGTCGCTCAATTCCTTGCCGCTGCGCTGCGAGAACAACGCCAGCAGGTCGGGAACATCCAGTTGGCTGCGCTCGTGTCCGGCGATGTCGAACACGATGCGGCCCTGGTGCAGCATGATGGTCCGGTCGCCGTGGTCCAGCGCCTGGCGCATGCTGTGGGTCACCATCAGCACGGTCAGCTTCAGCTCGCGCACCAGGTCGTCGGTGAGCTTCATCACGAAGTCCGAGGTGCGCGGATCGAGCGCGGCGGTGTGCTCGTCGAGCAGCAGCAGCTTGGAATCGGTCAGCGAGGCCATCAGGAGGCTGATGGCCTGGCGCTGGCCGCCCGAGAGCAGGCCCATGCTGTCGTGCAGCCGGTTCTCCAGCCCGAGGCCCAGGCGCGACAGCGCTTCGCGGATGCGCTCCCTGCGCGGCACCGTCAGCGCATGGCCCAGACCGCGGCGCTTGCCGCGCGCCAGGGCGATCGCCATGTTCTCCTCGATCGACAGGTCGGCGCAGGTGCCCGCCAGCGGATCCTGGAACACGCGCGTGATGACCGCCGCGCGCTCCGGGACCGGCCAGCCGGTGATGCCCTGTCCCTCGATGCGCACGGCACCGCCACTGACCGCCGTCTCGCCGGCGATCACGTTGAGCAGCGTGGACTTGCCCGCGCCGTTGGAGCCGATCACGGTGATGAACTGGTGCTTGGGAATGCTCAGCGAGACGCCGCGCAGCACATGGTTCTCGAGCGCCGTGCCCGCGTTGAAAACCACGTGGAGGTCGTCGACTTCGATCATGCGGCAGTCCTCCGGCGACGCGCCATCAGGCCGGCGCCAGGCGCCACCAGCGCCAGGGCCACCAGCGCGGCGGTCACGAGATTGAGATCCGAGGGTGTCAGGCCAATGCTGTCGACCCCCAAGGCGAGCGCCACCGCCAGCCGATAGAGCACGGCGCCCAGCAGCACCGAGAAGGTGGCCCAGTGGACCGCGGAGCGCTTGATCAGCACCGTGCCGCCGATGACGGCCGCAAAGCCGATCACGACCACGCCGACGCCCATGTTCACGTCCGAGGCGCCCTGCATCTGAGCGAACAGCGCGCCACCCAGGGCCGACAGGCCATTGGCCAGCGCCAGGCCCAGCCACTTCATCCGCCCGGTGGGAATGCCATAGGCGGCCGACATGCGTTCGTTGACGCCGGTCGCCCGCAGGGCCAGCCCCATCTCGGACACCAGAAAGCGATTGAGGATCAGGATCACCACCAGACAGGCTGCGGCCAGCGCGATCGGCATCGCGAGCGCACTGCCCGGAAAGTGCGTCTCCAGCGGCGTGAACACCGTGTCCACGCCCAGCAGCGGCACGTTGGGCCGCCCCATCACGCGCATGTTGATGGAGTAGAGCGCCACCGAGGTCAGGATGCCGCTGAGGATGTGGAGGATCTTCAGCCGCACGTTGAGGAAGGCGGTGATCGAGCCGGCCAGCATGCCCGCTGCGAAAGCCACGAGCGTGGCCAGATAGGGGTTCAGGCCAGCGACGATCAGCGCCGCCGCCACCGCCCCGCCGAGCGGGAAGCTGCCCTCGACCGTGATGTCGGGAAACTTCAGCAGCCTGAAGGTCAGATAGGTTCCGAGGGCCACGAAACCGAAGATCAGTCCGGTTTCGACGGCGCCAAGCCAAGCGTAGAAATTCACTTCGTCTCCCGCCTACTTGGCGCCGACCACATTGGCCACACGCGCCACCTCGGCCGGCACCGCGAGATTCAGGGCCGCCGCGGCGCGCTCGTTGACGACGGTCCTGTAGACCTCGGGCACGACGACGTCGAGGTCGCCCGGCTTCACGCCCTTGAAGATCTGCACGACCTGCCTGGCCGCCTCGTGGCCGACCGCGGTGTAGTCGAAGCCGATCGAGGCCACCGCGCCGCGCTCCACCGAACGGGTCTCGGCCGTGAACACGGGAATCTTCTGCTCCTGGCCGATGCGCACCGCCGATTCGAGCGCGGCGTAGACCGTCGGGTCGTTGGGAATCCACACCGCGTCGACCTTGCCGACCAGCGAACGCATCGCGGCGATCACCTCGTTGGAGTTGGGTGCGCTGGCCTGCACCAGGGTCAGCCCGTGGGTGGCAAGAAGGCCCTTGAGCACTTCGACCTGGTAGATCGAGCCGTCGAGTCCCGGGTTGTAGATCACGCCCAGGCGCTTGGCCTGCGGCACGAAGGACTTGATCAGCCGCAGCTGCCGATCGATCGGCGCGAGGTCGGAGATGCCCGTGGCATTGCCGCCGGGCTTCTTGAGGGTCTTCACCACCTTGGCGCCCAGAGGGTCGGTCACCACCGTGAAGACCACCGGCAGGGTGCGGGTGGCCGACAACGCGGCCTGCGCCATCGGCGTGGTGATCGTCACCATCACGTCGGGCGCCTCGCCGATGAACTTGCGCACGATCTGCGCCGCCGTGCCGGCATTGCCCTGCGCCGAAAGGTAGCTGACCTTGAGGCCCTTGCCATCCTCGTAGCCGGCGCTCTTGAGCCCTTCGAGCAGGCCCTCCTTCACCTGCAGCAGTTGCGGGATATCGACCATGTTCGCGATGGCGAGCTGGCGCGGGGCCGTGGTCTGGGCCTGGGCCTGCAGGCCCAGGCCCGCGATCATGGCCGCGAAAACGCAATGAATCCATTTCATGGGACGCTCCTGACGAGATTCAACTCGCATCGATTAGGGAATGGAGGGCAGTTGCAACTGGTGTGCCTTGGCGGTGCGCAATGCGATGTCGTAGCCCGCATCGGCATGGCGCATGACGCCGGTGGCCGGATCGTTCCACAGCAGCCGGGTGATGCGCTCGTCGGTCTGCGCCGATCCGTCGGCCACCAGCGCCATGCCGGCGTGGATCGAGTAGCCCATGCCCACGCCGCCGCCGTGATGGATGCTGACCCAGTCCGCGCCGCACGCGGTATTGAGCAGCGCGTTGAGCAGCGGCCAGTCGGCCACGGCATCGGAGCCGTCGAGCATGCCTTCGGTCTCCCGATTCGGGCTGGCGACCGAGCCGGAGTCCATGTGGTCCCGGCTGATCGCGATGGGGCCGCTGAGTTCGCCGTTGCGAACCATCTCGTTGATCGCCAGCCCGGCGCGATGGCGCTCGCCCAGGCCCAGCCAGCAGATGCGCGCGGGCAGCCCCTGGAACTTCACGCACTCGCGTGCCAGCCCGAGCCAGCGGTTCAGCGCTTCGTCTTCGGGGAACAGGGCCCGCAGGCGGGCGTCGGTCTTGTAGATGTCCTCGGGGTCGCCCGAGAGCGCGACCCAGCGGAACGGGCCCTTGCCTTCGCAGAACAGCGGGCGCACGTAGGCGACCACGAACGAGGGGAAGTCGAAGGCCTGCGCCACGCCCTCGTCGAGCGCCACCTGGCGGATGTTGTTGCCGTAGTCGAAGACCACCGCGCCCCGCGCCTTGAATTCGAGCATGGTCCGCACGTGCGTCGCGATCGATGCGCGCGCGGCCTGCTCGACGGCCTTGGGGTCGGACGCGCGCGTCGCCTGCCAGCGCGCCACGTCCCAACCGGCGGGCAGGTAGCCGTTCAGCAGGTCGTGCGCGGCGGTCTGGTCGGTCACCGCGTCGGGGCACAGGCCGCGCCGCGCGATCTCGGGGAGTACCTCGGCCGCGTTGCCGCACAGGCCGACCGACAGGCCGCGGCGCTGCGCACGCGCTTCGTCGATCAGGCGCAGCGCATGGTCGAGATCATCGGCCTGCACGTCGAGATAGCCGGTGCGCAGGCGCATGTCGATGCGGCTCTGCTGGCACTCGACCACGAGAATGGCCGCACCCGCCATGCGCCCCGCGAGCGGTTGCGAGCCGCCCATGCCGCCCAGGCCGGCGGTCAGCATCCATTTGCCGGCCATCACGCCGCCGAAGTGCTGCCGCGCCACTTCCGAATAGGTTTCGTAGGTACCTTGCACCGTGCCCTGGCTGCCGATGTAGAACCACGAGCCGGCCGTCATCTGGCCGAACATCATCAGGCCCTTGCGCTCCAGCTCGTTGAAGTGGTCTTGCGTGGCCCACTTCGGCACCAGGTTGGAGTTCGCGATCAGCACGCGCGGCGCCATCGCATGGGTGCGGAACACGCCGACCGGCTTGCCCGACTGCACCAGCAGCGTCTCCTCGTCGCCGAGTTTCTCCAGCGCACCGATGATGCGGTCGAAAGACGCCCAGTTGCGCGCCGCGCGGCCGACGCCGCCGTAGACGATCAGCTCGGCAGGGTTTTCCGCCACCTCGGGGTCGAGGTTGTTCATCAGCATGCGCAACGGGCCTTCGGTGCGCCAGCTGCCGGTGTGCAGGACGGTGCCGCGCGGCGCGCGGACCACCCTGGACGGGGATGTTTCCTGAAGCAAGTTCGTCTCCTGGGCCGCCACATGATTCACCTAAGGGTAAACACGTGCGATCAATTCCATTACTCATCCATCAATGCCCACCTTCGGCGCCTCCGCGCACCAGAAAAGGGCCCGTAAAACCCGCCGTCCCCTCCATAGAATGAGACAACATGTTCACGGTCATTGTGAAAGCCGACCCGCAGCGCCGAAAGCGAATTATTCTCCTGGATGGATGAGCTTTACTCATACGACCGATGCGCCGACACACCCCTTCTCTTTCGTGCCTGCTGGCCTTCGAGGCCAGCGCCCGGCACCTGAGCTTCACGCGCGCGGCCGACGACCTGTGCGTGACCCAGGGTGCGGTCAGCAAGCTCATCAAGGCCCTGGAGGACGAACTGGGCACCTTGTTGTTCGTGCGCGAAGGCAAGAAGCTGTCGCTGACACCCGCGGCCGACGCGTACCTGCGGCGCGTCCAGCCGCTGCTGCTCAAGCTCGAAGCCGCGTCGGTGGAGATCAAGGCCGGCGGCCGCAGCAGCGGGCGCCTCAACCTCGCGGTGCTGCCCAGCATCGCCGCCAAATGGCTGATGCCGCGCTACTCGGATTTCTCGACGCGGCATCCGGACATCATCCTCAACCTGACGACCCACCTATCGCCCTTCAACTTCCACATGGAAGACATCGACGCGGCGATCCATTTCGGCCTCGCCAACTCGTGGGTGGGCGCCGAGATGGACTTCCTGCTGCAGGACGCGGTGGTGCCGATCTGCAGCCCCGGGTTCCTGCAGCGCTATGGCCCGTTCGACGACCCGCGCAAGCTGCTCGACTACACCTTCCTGCACCTCGCCTCGCGCACGAACTCCTGGCAGTTCTGGTTCGATTCGCTGGGCATCAAGACCGAACGCATCCTGTCCGGCCCGGTCTTCGAGCACTACCTCATGATCATCCAGGTGGTGACGGCCGGCCTGGGCATCGGGCTCGCGCCGTTCTTCCTCGTGGCCGACGACATCGCGCAAGGACGGCTGGCGGTGCCCTTCCACCACATGGCCAGCGAAGAGCTCGCCTACTACCTGGTGTACCCGGCCGAGAAGTCGGAGTACCGGCCCCTGAGCGCATTCCGCGCCTGGCTCGCCGAGGAACTGGTCACGACCCAGCAGGCGATCGAGGCCTTCCGGGCCGCCGCGCCCGTGCGCGACCCGCGGACAGCGTTGTCCCCCGACCCCGTGGACGACGCCTGAACGACGGAAGGGACTCGCTACCCGAGGATGCTCTCCAGGTCGGCCTCGTCGCTTCCGGCGTCGAGCCTGAGGCTTTGCTGGATGTGCTCCAGATGATGGAGCATGAGTGTTTCGGCCCGCCGCGCGTCGCTTCGCTTGATCGCCTCGACGATCTCCTCATGCTCGTCGGCGCGGCAGCTGGTCGCGGTGGGCGCGTCGTACAGCGAGATGATCAGGCAGGTCAGCGTCGACAGTTCGCGCATCGTGCGCGCGAGCGCGGAGTTGCCGGCCAGCTCGGCCAGCAGCAGGTGGAACTCGCCCGACAGGCGCACCACGGCGCGCGCATCGTTGCGCTGGCGCGCGTCGGCCTCGAGTTCGAGATGGCGGCGCAGGCGCTGCATCTTGAAGTCGTCCATCGTGCCGATCAGCCGGCGCAGCACCCCGGGCTCGATCAGGCGGCGCGCCTCGAAGACGTCCTGCGCCTGCTCGATGGTCGGCTTGGCGACGTGTGCACCGCGCTGCGGCACCAGTTCGACGATCTGTTCATGCGCCAGGCGGGCCAGCACCTCGCGCACCTTGGCGCGGCTGGTGCCGAAGATGGTCGCCAGCCGGTCTTCGCCGAGCTTGGTGCCCGGCGCCAAGCGATGTTCGAGGATCGCCGTGGAGATCTTCTCGGCGATGGCTTCGACGCTCTGCTCGCGGCCGGTACCGCTCGCTTCCTTGGGGGAACTCATTTTCTTTGGCATGCGTTGCGATCTTAGCGACGGAATTCGGGCATCTGAGAACCATCGCGTTGCCGAAGGGCTCATCTGTGCGTGCGGTCTCGCGCCAGCAGCCTTGCGATGCCCTCGGGCAAACCGTGGTTCGGCTTGATCGGCGGCGGCGCGAAGCTGCCCTGGCGCGCGGGCAGCGTCCCCAGCGAAACCAGCGTCTGCGCGTGGCAGACCGCGCTCGACACGCCATCGACCACAGGCACGGGAATGCGGTCCCGGATCGATCGCGCCAGGCCCGCCAGCGGTGCGCCGGCAATGACGATCACGTCGGCGCCGTCGTCCTGCACGGCCGACAGGCACAGCGCTTCCAGGCGCGCGCTGTGGTCCTCCTGCACGCGCCCGATGTCCTTCAACGGGTTGTCCAGGTTGCGGATGCTTGCCAGGCGGTCGCTCAGGCCGTTGGCCTGGACGCACTCGCGATACCACGCCGTGATCCGGTGCGAGATCGCGACGATCGAGAAACGCTTGCCGAGCAGGCAGGCGCTCATCAGCGCGGCCTCGGTCAGACCGACCACCGGGATGTCGAGCACTTCGCGCAGCCCGTCGATGCCCGGATCGCCGAAGGCGGCGACGACGATGGCGTCATGCCGGTCGCAGTGCTCGGCTGCGAGCGTGGCGGCGGCGTAGGCGCCGATCAGCGATTCGAAGCGCGTCTCGATGTACGCGACGCCGAAGGGCGCCGTGAGCACGCGGATCTGGGTGCCCGGCGCGGCCGCGCGGCGCGCCTCTGCCTCGATCAGGTCGGAAACGCTCTGGGAGGTGTTGGGGTTGATCAGCAGAAGGTTCATGGCGGGCCTCGGTACTGTGGCGCTATCGGAGGGGTCGAGCAGCCGGCAGCAAGCTCGGCCTGCCGCGCTTCAGGAACTGTCCGCGGCCGGGGCGCGGATGGAATGCATGGCCGTCCCACACCACCTCGCCGCGCGCGATCGTCAGCGCCGGCCATGCCTTCACTTCGATGCCCTCGTAGGGCGTGTAGTCCACCGCGTGGTGAAGATCGGCATTGCGCACCTGGCGCGGCGTTGCGCCCCAGACCACGAGGTCGGCATCGGCGCCGATGGCGATGGTGCCCTTGCGCGGATGGAGGCCGTAGGCCTTGGCAGGGTTGGTCGAGGTCAGTTCGACAAAGCGGTTGATGGTGATGCGACCGTCGAGCACGCCGTGGGAGAACAGCAGCGGCAGCCGCGTCTCGATGCCCGGAATGCCGTTGGGAATGTGGCGGAACTCGACCTCCTTGCCGCCCGGCTTCTTGCCTTCCGGTGCGTCATAGCGGAACGGCGCGTGGTCGGACGAGAAGATCGTGAACAGGCCGTCGGCCAGGCCGTTCCAGATGACCTGCTGGTTGTCCTTGTTGCGCGGCGGCGGGCTGCATACGCAGCGCGCACCGCCATAGCTGTCGTCGATGCCGAGGTCTTCGGCGGTGAGAAACAGGTACTGCGGACAGGTCTCCGCAAACACGTGCAGGCCGTGCGAGCGCGCCCAGCGGATCTGTTCGACGGCCTCCTTGCCCGACACGTGGACGATCATGATCGGCACGTCGACGAGTTCCGACAGCGCAATGGCCCGGTGCGTGGCCTCGCGTTCGACCAGCATCGGCCGCGAATGCGCGTGAAAGCGCGGCGCCGTCCGGCCGCTGGCCTCCAGGCGCTTGGTCAGCCACTCGATGCAGTCCGCATTCTCGGCATGGATCATCGCCATGGCGTCGTGGCGCCGCGCCACTTCGAGCACATCCAGGATCTGGCCGTCGTTGAGCTTGAGGTCGTCGTACGTCATGTAGATCTTGAACGAGGTGTAGCCCTCGGCGATCAGCTGCGGCAGCTCGTTCTTGAGCACCTCCTCGGTCGGGTCGCTGACGATCAGGTGAAAGGCATGGTCGACATGCGCGCGACCCTCGGCGCGCTCGTGGTAGTCGCGCACCGCGGCGCGCAGCGACTGGCCCTTCTGCTGCGCGGCGAAAGGAATCACCGTGGTGGTGCCGCCGCAGGCGGCCGCACGCGTGCCGGTGTCGAAATCGTCGGCCATGCGCACCGGCGCCTCCATGGGCTGGTCGAGATGGCAATGCGCATCGACGCCGCCCGGCGTGACGAAGGCGCCGGCCGCGTCGATCTCGCGGACGCCGGCGGGCAGGCCCATGCCGAGCTGCACGATGCGGCCGTCGACGATGCCGATGTCGGCATCGAAGGTGTCGCTGGCGGTGGCCACGCGCGCATTGCGCACGACCAGATCAAGACCCTTGGCGCTCATGAGAACAGCCCTCCCCAGCCCTTGACACTGCGGGTGTCGACGCCGGTGATCTTCAGCGCCTTCCAGACCACGGTCGCCACCGAGTCGTAGATCGGGATGCCGAGCTCGCGCTCCATCTCGTCGACCAGCGGCGCACCGTGCAGGTTGGTGCACATCACGGTGATGGCGTCGGGCTTTTGCCGCGCCACCTCGCGGATCATGGTGCGCAGCGTGTCGGGCGCGACCTCGGCGAAGGAGAAGTTCACCGTCAGGTCGAGGTGCCGTTCGGCCACGCACTCGACGTCGAGCGCCGCGTAGTTGGCGACGATGCGCCGCTGCACGTCTTCGACATAGGGCGACACGAGCCCCAGGGTGCGCGCGCCCTGCGCGGCCAGCAGGTCATTGAGCGCCAGCACCGAGGTGGTCGCGGGAATGCCGGTCGCATCGGTGATGCGGGCGCACAGCGCGCGGTCGCGCTCGAAGCCGAGCCAGCTCGCCGAGGTGCCGCTCCAGCAGATCACGTCGACCTTCGCATCGGCCAGCAGCTTCGCCGCGTCGAGGATGGTTCGCTCGTCGAACTGGCCCTGCGACTTCTCGCCCATCGAGATCTCGGTCACCCGGAATCGCGAGAAGTGCGCCGAGACACCCGGCACGCCGGCGACCATGGCACTGGTCAGCGGCTCGAGCGCGGTGTTGGAGGAAGGCGTCAACACGCCGATGCGTTTTTTCTGGGTCATTTCGCGGATCTGAAAAGTGAACTAGACGGGCAGCTTCCTGCTGTAGTCGATCAGCAGCGTGGAGCAGACGAACAAGCCCGCACCGGCCGCCGCGAAGAGCATCAGCGCCAGGAAGTAGGAACCGGTCGCCTGCACGATCAGGCCGACCACGATCGGCACGCCGATGCCCGCGACGTTGCCGCCGAGGTTCATCGTGCCGCCAAGGAAGCCGACGTGGGCGCGGCGGCCGAGGATCGACGGCACGCACCAGAACAGGCCGCACCAGCGCAGGAAGAACAGCGTGACCGACAGCAGGACGACGACGACGACCGGGTTCGTGATCTGCGACACCATGTAGATCGCCAGGGTGGCGATGACCGAGGAGATGCCGAACAGCGTGCGCAGCACCCTGCTGGTCGAGGCGCCGGCGGCCTTCCACTTGTCGGCCAGCCAGCCGCCGAACATCTCGCCGACGAAGCCCGAGAAGAACATGATGAACACAGCGCCGCCCATCTGCTTGATGTCGAAGCCGTGCACCTTGGAGAGGTAGTTCGGCATCCACGTGAGCAGGCCGTAGAAGAGCGCGTTGAAGCACATCCAGCCGAAGAACATGCCCCAGACCGAACGGAAGCGCAGGAAGTCGAGCAGGCGGCCGCTGGCGCCTTGCGGCTCGCTGGCGGCGTCTTGCGCGTGGCTCGCCTCGATGTACTTCGCCTCCGCCTCGTTGACGCCGGGATGTTCGCGCGGATGGTTGCGGATGTAGCTCCAGGCAAAGAAGCCGGCGACGACGGTGCCGACCCCCGCGATGACGAAGGCCAGGCGCCAGGAGCCCAGCAGTGCGATGAGGCCCGAGATCAGGATCGCGCCCAGTGCGGCGCCGAGCGGCGCGCCGCCGTCGAGCAGGGTCGCGCCCCGGCCGCGCTCGTTCTGCGTCATCCAGATGCCGTTGAGCTTGCCGCCCGCGGGATAGATCGGCGCCTCCGCCGCACCCAGGCCCAGGCGCGTCAGCAGCAAGGGGACCCAGCCGGTGCAGAACGCGGCGATGGCCTGGAAGAAGCCCCAGCCGAGCGTCGCGCCCGCAATGACGACGCGCGGACCGAAACGGTCCGCCAGCATGCCGCCCGGAATCTGCATGAGCGCATAGGTCCAGAAGAAGGAACTGAGCAGCAGACCCTGTACGGCCGGCCCGATGTCGAACTCCTTGGCGATCAGCGGCATGGCCACGGACAACGACGCCCGGTCGATGTAGTTGATCGAGATGAGGAACAACATCATCAGGAAGATCTTCCAGCGAACCTTGGTGGGCTGGAGGGTGGTGTCGGGTGCTGCGGCGGTCGCTGTCGCGCCGGCCGTCATGGTGGGTTGCATCGGTTTGTCTCCTTGCGTGGCACGGGTGCCAACCTGCAGGGAAGCACCCGGCACGCTGGCGAGCTTGCAGCCCCGGTCGGGGGCTGGTCTGGCCAGTGCACCACCGAGGCTGTCCGGCGGAATTTAGATTCTGTCGAATTCGATGTCAACATCTATGTCGACAATACAGTCGACGTTAGTGAAAACACCTATCTTCCGCCTCGCCTTCAGGCCGGGATCACTTCGCCTTCCCGAGGGGCGTTCCAGCGAAGAACGCCATGGCCGCCAGCACCCCGCTGCCGGCCAGCGGAACGCCTGCCAGCTTGAAACCCATCTCGACGCCCGTCAACGCCGCCATCAGGGTCAGGTCGTTGCAATCGCCCAGGTGCCCGATGCGGAACATGCGGCCCTTCAGCTTGCCCAGCCCGGCGCCGAGCGAGAGATCGAAACGCTCGTGAATCAGCTTGCGCAGCGCATCGGCATCGACCCCTTGCGGCGTGATGACGCCGGTCAGCACCGGCGAATACACCCGTTCGTCCGCGCATTGCGTCGGCAGGCCCCAGGCACGCACCGCGGTGCGAACGCCCTCGCCCCATCGCTGGTGGCGTTCGAACACCGCAGGCAAGCCTTGCTCGAGCAGCATGTCGAGCGCTTCGCTGAGACCGTAGAGCAGGTTCGTGCTGGGCGTGTAGGGCCAGTAGCCGCCCTTGTTCATCTCGACGATCTCGTCCCAGGCCCAGAAGGCCTTGGGCAAGCGGGCCGTCCGGGCGACCTCGATGGCCTTGGGCGACAGCGCGTTGAAGCTGATCCCTGGCGGCAGCATCAACCCCTTCTGCGAGCCGCTGACGGTCACGTCGACACCCCACGCGTCGTGGCGGTAGTCGGCACTCGCGAGGCCGGAGATGGTGTCGACCATCAACAGGGCCGGATGGCCCGCGGCGTCGATCGCACGGCGCACCGCGGCGATGTCGGAGGTGACGCCGGTCGAGGTCTCGTTGTGCACCACGCACACGGCCTTGATGCGATGCCCACTGTCCTTGCGCAGGCGCTCCTCGATCAGGTCGGCCTGCACGCCATGGCGCCAGCTCCGCGGCAGGCCGGTCTCGTCGGTGCCCGGCAACGCGAGGAACTCGGGCTCGAGGCCAAGCCTTTGCGCCATCTTCTGCCACAGCGTCGCGAAGTGACCGGTCTCGAACATCAGCACGCAGTCTCCGGGACTCATCACATTGACCAGCGCGGCCTCCCAGGCGCCAGTACCCGACGCGGGATAGATCACCACCGGATGGCGGGTCTGGAACACCTGCTGCAAGCCGCCGATCACCTTCTTACCGAGCGTTGCGAACTCGGGCCCGCGATGGTCGATGGTCGGCAGGCTGATGGCCCGGAGGATCCGATCGGGCACCGGACTGGGGCCGGGAATCTGCAGGAAATGCCGGCCGCTGGAATGCTTGTCGAGAGCGATCATTTTTGTCTCAGTCCTTTGTCTGGTTCGAGGGTCTAGAACTGCACCGACGCACGGCCGATGCCCGGAAACTCGACGGCCACGAGGTCGCCCTCGGCCGCCATCAGAATGCCCACCCACGTGCCGGTGGTCACGACCGTGCCTGCCGCCACGCGGTCGCCATGGCGCGTGGCGTGACGCAGCCACGCGGGCAGCACATGGGCAGGGTCGCCGAGCGAGTGGGTGCCGCGCCGTTCGACCCTCGCTTGCTGGCCGATGCGCACCTCGCAGGTCTGCGCGCTCCAGTCGCGCCCGGCAAACGCAACCCATTCGCCGAGCACCAGCGCACCGTGCGATTGCAGGTCCGCCAGCTTGCACAGCGCAGGGGCGTCGACGCCCTCGCGCCAACGCGAATCGACGACTTCGATCGAGACCGCCATCGCATCGACCAGGGCACGCGCGGCGTCGACATCCAGCGTCGATGCGAGCGCTTGATCGACCTCGCGGCCGAGCCGCAAGGCCACTTCGGCTTCGATGCCACGCAGATGGAACGGCCAGTGGTCGGTGCGCGCCGGGCTCGTCCAGACGCCAGCGGGCGGCAGCGGCGCGCAGGTCAGCTCCGCCTCGCGCGACGGGCCGCCTGCTTTCCAGTATTGCGGTGGCAACGTCCCGAACCAGCCGAGCTCGCCGGCCACCCACTGCTGCACCGCGTACGCATCGTCGGCGCTGCCCAAAGCGTTGGCCATTGGCGCGGCAGCGGGCAAGACGTTGTCGCGACGCGCGCGAATCAAGGCTTCGGCGACTGCATCGATGTTTGAAATGGACATATGGATTTCCTGTTGTCGGCTTCGAAGAGAAAGGCTCAGAAGAACACGCTCAACGGCGCGAGGCCAGCCACTTCCACCCGCACGGCCGTCCCTTGCGAGGCGAACAACATGCCGGTGCACGAGCCGGTCGTGACGACCTGGCCGGCCTTGAGCCCTGCGCCGCGGGCCACGCAATGATTGGCCAGCCACACCAGCAGCGCGCCGACGTCCGGGTGAGTGTGCTCGCCGACCGTGTGCGCGACAACCTGGTCGTCGAAGCGCATCACGGCCTCGACCTGCCTCAGGTCGAACCAGGCGGGATCGAAGGGCCCGGGCTCGCCGAGCACCAGTCCGCCATGGCACATCAGATCGGCGAGGAGCGCGGCGGGGTCCGCATCGAGCCAGTCGGCCAGGCGGGTTTCCGCCACTTCGATCGCGGGCAATACCGCCGCGATCGCCAGCCCGACCTCGTCGCGCGTGTAGGGCCGGGCGCGCGGCGGCAGGTCGGCCCCGAGGCGGAACGCGACCCCGGCTTCGGCACCGCGCAGGTGCCATGCGGAACCCCGGAGCACCGCTGCGTTGGGCACCAGCGCTCCGGCCGGCAGCGGTGCGCAGGCCGGCTCCTGGCCGGGGCCGGTCGCGCCGACCTTCCATCCACCGATCGGACCGATCGCGGCCAGCGTCGCGTCCTGGATCGCATAGGCCGCCTCACGGCTGTGCGGCTGAACCAGCTTCGACGGCACCCGCCGGCCATCGCGCCGCGCACGGCACAGCGCCTGCGCGGCGTCGTCCGGCGCGAGCTCGGCAACCGCGGTGGCCGACATCGTCAGAGCTCGGGGAAGCGCTGCCATGGATAGGCCTGTTCGATCGAGCCGGCCAGCGCGAGCAGCTCGGCGTCCGCGCCCTCGCGGGCAACCAGCTGCATGCCGACCGGCATGCCGTCCACGAAGCCGCATGGCAGCGCAATGGCCGGCAGGCCGACGGCGTTCGCGAAACCCGCGAACACCGCATGGCCTCGCGGGCCGACCTCGCGTCCGTCGATGCGCGTCGGGTGCGTCTCATTCGCCGGCCAGGGCAGCGCAGCCGCCGCCGGCGTCAACAGGAAGTCGTATCGGTCGAACAGGCGCGACAGCGCGGTGCGCAGCCGTTCGGCCTCGAACAGCAGGTCGAACAAATCGCAAGCCGTTGCCTTGCGGCCGGCTTCGGCGTTCGCCTGCATCACCGGCCCGAAACGCGACGGATCGAAGGGCCGGCCAGGCAACTCCTGCGGATGCGCGACAAGCCACGCCAGGCCCACCTGGGCCAGCAACGACCAGCGTTCATTGACCGCCTCGACCATGCCGAAGTCTTGCGCCGTCGTGACCTCGTGCCCGAGCCCTGCGATCCCTTGGGCGGCCGCCCGAGTCAACGCCGCGATCTGCGGATCGACCGGGTGATCGCCGAAGCGCGGTATGAACAGAACGCGCGCGTTCGGCGAACTCCCCTCCTCCATCGGGCCGCGCCCG
The DNA here is from genome assembly GCF_052114385.1 of Variovorax sp. M-6. NCBI lineage: Bacteria > Pseudomonadati > Pseudomonadota > Betaproteobacteria > Burkholderiales > Comamonadaceae > Variovorax > Variovorax sp. M-6. The sequence goes on from NZ_JBFREQ010000023.1 coordinate 17,269, forward strand.
ATCACCTGCATCACCGCGGCCACGTCGGCCACGCTGCGTGCAATCGGTCCCGCCACTTCGAAGTCGAGAAAGATCGGCGGCAACCCGTCGCCGCGCGGCACGCGTCCGCGAGAGGGCTTGAAGCCAACCAGGTTGGTATGCGAGGCCGGCCTGCGGATCGAGCCGCCGCCATCGGTGCCCAGCGCGATCGGGCATCCGCCGGCGGCCACCAGCGCCACCGCCCCGCCCGACGAGCCGCCCGGCGTGAGCGCCGGATTCCACGGGTTGCCCGTGGGGCCGAACACCAGGTTGTCGGTGTAGCCCTGCATCGTGAACTCGGGCACGTTGGTCTTGCCGAAGATCACGGCACCGCTTTCGCGCAGTCTTGCCACCGGAAGCTCGTCACGCTCGGCGATGAATCCGCCGAGGGCATGACTGCCCCAGTGGGTCGGCAGGCCGAGCACCTGCAGGTTGTCCTTGATGGTGACGGGCACGCCGTCCAGCGCGCCAAGCGCCCGGCCCGTGCGCCAGCGCGCGGTGCTCTGCTCGGCCGCGTGCGCCGCGCCTTCGCCGTCGAGCGTGACGAGCGCGTTCAGCCGGGGGTTGACTGCGGCACTGCGCGACATGCAGGCCCGCAGCGCCTCGGTCGGCGTGAACGAAGCCTCGCGAAAGCCGGCCACGAGCTGCGCCGCAGTGAGTTGCCAGAGCGGTATGTTCATCGTTGCCTCACATGTGCGCCGGCAACCAGGTCACCAGCTGCGGCACGGCCATCAGCAACAGCGTGAACAGGATCATGATCAGCGCATAGGGCAAGGCACCGTAGATCGCATCCTCGATACCGCCCTTGTCCGGACGGATGCCATGCACGACGAACAGGTTCATGCCCACCGGCGGCGTGATCAGGCCCAGCTCGCACATCAGCACGATGAAGATGCCGAACCAGATCGGGTCGACACCGATCGCGGTCGCGATCGGGTAGGTGATCGGGATCGTCGCGACCTGCATCGACAAGACGTCCATGAACATGCCCAGGATCAGGTAGAACACGATCAGCGCGAGGATCAGGCCGGTGGCCGACAGGCCCAGGCCGGCGACCCACTTCGTCATCGCCTCGGCGACGCCGGTGAGGCTCACCGTCAGGTTGAGGATGAAGGCCGCCGCGACGATCAGCAGGATCATTCCGCTCACGCGGGCGGTCGAGACGAAGCAGTTGCGCAGCAGCTCCCAGTTCAGCTTGCCCGACTGCCACACGAAGGCCAGCGCCGCCATCACGCCGAGCGCAGCGCTCTCGGCCGCGGTGGCGATCCCGAAGTACAAGCTGCCCATCACGATGCCGAACACCACCATCGGCGGGATCAGATGCACGAGCACGCGCAGCCGCTCGTCGAGCGGCACCTTCGGCTCGCGCATCACCTTGCCGCTGGCCAGGCTGGAGACCGCGATCCAGAGCATGAAGCACAGCGTGAGCAGGATGCCCGGGATGATGCCGGCGATGAACAGCTTGCCGATCGAGTTGTTGGTGAGCGACCCGTAGACGATCATGTTCACGCTCGGCGGAATCAGGATGCCGAGCGTTCCGCCCGCCGCCAGGCTGCCGAGCGAGGCGCGCATGGGGTAGCCGCGCTTGTGCAGCGAGGGCAATGCCACCGTGCCGACCGTGGCCGCGGTGGCGACCGACGAGCCGGAGGTCGCCGCGAACAGCGCGCAGCTGCCGATGTTGGTGTGCAGCAGCCCGCCCGGCAGGCGGCCGAGCCAGGCCGACAGCGCGATGTACATGCGGTCGGCAATGCCGGAGCGCAGCAGCAGCTCGCCCAGCAGCACGAACAGCGGCACGGAGGTCAGCAGGGCCTCGTTCTGGACGCCCCACACCACCGGCGCGATCGAGTCCATGAAGGGGACGCCGTAGGCGGCGATGCCGCCGATGATCCCGACCGCCGCCATCGACACGGCGATCGGCATGCCGACCAGCATCAGGGCGAGCATGGCGAAGAACGCGAGTCCGATCAGTGCGATGTTCATGGTGCCGCTCCTTCGGCCGCCTGGCGCACCTTGAGGTCGTCGAGTTCCTCCTTCAGCTCTTCCTTCGCGCTCTTCGGATGGAAGTCGCTGTTGAGCGTGGCGATGTCGCCGCGCAGCAGCAGCTGGGTCGCACGCAGCGCCAGGCCGCAGGCCACCAGCGCAAAGATCACGAGGCCCGCGTACCAGACGCCCTGCGGGATGATGAGCGGCGTGGCCCACGGCGTCTGCGCCGTGCTGCGGTAGGCGGTCGTGTCCTGGATCACCTTGAACGCCACCCAGGCGATGAACAAGGCGAAAGCGGCCAGCGAGAGGATCGAAATCCAGTTCAACAGCGCCTGCACGCGCAACGGGAACTTCTCGTGGAACACGTCGACGCGGATGTGATTGCGCCCCAGCAAGGCCAGGCTGAAGGCGATGGTCGATCCCACGGCCAAGGCATAGCCCCCCAGCTCATCGGCCCCTTGCAGCGAAATGTTGAACACCTTTCGCGAGATGGTCTCGATGGTGACGATCACCGCCAGGCCCAGGAAGATCGCGCCGAACGCGGTGGCCAGCACCGTCTCCATGCGCGTCTTGAAGTCGACAGGCCCCGCAGGCGCCACCTTGTCGGTGGCCGCTGCGACGGGCTGCCGGTCGCTCGTCATGGCGCGGCTGTTCACTTCAGCCCCAGCACCGGCGCGACCGTCGCCTGCCAGGTCTTCGAGCAGGTGGGGTTGGACTTGTCGCACACCTCGGCCCACACCGGCAGCGACACCTTGTTCACAGCGCTGCGCACCAGGTCGATGTCGGCCGGCGTGACCGGCACGTTGACGAGGTTGAACTTCTTGCCGGTCGTGCACGGGTCCTTGCCGGCATTGCAGTTCAGGGCGTCCTGGAAAAGCTCTTCGGAGTACTTCCACACGTCGTCGGTCAGGGCGTCGAAAGCCTTCGTCAGCTTCGCCTGCTGCTCGGGCGTCAGCGCCTTCCATGACTTCATGGTCATGCCGTAGCCATTGAGCGCCATCTGGAAGCCGATCGCCATCTGGTGCGTCGTCACTTCCGGCCAACCCGCCGAGTTGGCCGAGCTCGGCCCGGTGATCGCGCAATCGACCACGCCGAGCGACAGCGACTGGTGCGTGTCGGCGAACGACACCGGCACCGGCGTGCCGCCCACCATCTCGATGAACTTGGCCAGGTTCTGGTCATACACGCGCACCTTCAGGCCCTTGATGTCGGCCAGCTTGGCGACCGGCTTCTTGCAGAAGAGGATCTGCGGGCCGAAGGGCCAGACGCCCAGCAGCTTGACGCCGAACTGCGCCTGCAGGCGCGCATCCGCCGTGTCGAAGTAGGCCTTGGCCACCTTGCGGCCCGTCGCGTAGTCAGGCGCCGCGCCCACCAGGTCGAGCCCCAGGATGGTCGGCTCGTCACGGGAGTTCTGCGACACGCGCAGCGACACGATGTCGAACAGCCCCGCCTTCATCACGCGAAGCTGCTCGGTGTCCTTGATGCCCAGCGTATCGATGGGCTTGTAGTCGACATCGATCGGCAGTCCGGTCCTTGCCGCGAAGTTCTCGAAGAACGGTTGCTCCTTGTTCTTCTGGATCAGCCCGGTGGCCAGCGGCTGGCCGACGGCTTTCAGCTTGATCCTGTCTTGCGCCTGGGAAGCGGGCAGCGCGAACATGACGGCCAGAGCGACCGTGGCGAGGGATTTGAGGCGCGGGTGAAACGGCATGAAGACTCCTCGGGGAATGAGATGGGTTGGCGGGGCGGCACTTGAGAAAGGATGTGCCATTGGAATCCGCCGCAGCGCGCGGCTGCAGACTATTCCGCTGCGCGGGAAGACGAGCGAAATCTCTTCTGCATCAAGGACTTGGCGCTGCACGCCGGTGGAAGACCGGCGCTAACAGACGCGGCCGCCGTAGGCGGCGGTGATCTCGTCGGCGGCAGCGCGCACCGCGGCGCCGAGCAGCACGAAATCGGTGCTCTTGATGCGCTGCGTCGGCCCTACGAGGGAGATCGCCCCGAAGGGCTGGCCATGCTCGTCGCGGATCGCGGCGGCGATGCACCGCAGGCCGACCGCGTTCTGCTCGTCGTCGATCGCATGGCCCGCGCGGCGCACCTCGCCGAGCGTTTCATGCAGTCGCGAGGCGCGCGCGATCGTGTTGTTGGTGAGCTTCGGCAGGCCATAGGTGCGCAGGTACTGCAGCACGTCGTCCTCCGTCATCGCCGCCAGGATCGACTGCCCCATCGCGGTGCCGTGCAGCGGTGCACGAAACCCCGGCTTGCCGATGGCGCGCATCAGTTCACGGCTTTCGACCTGCGTCACGAAGACGATGTCGCCGAGATCGGCGATGCCGAGATTGATGCTCTCGCCGGTGCTGTCGCGCAGCCGGCGCATCACCGGCAGCGCGAGGTGCGCGATGCGGCGGCGCCGCGCGAATGCAGCCCCCACGGAAAAACAGCGCACGCCCACATACCAGAGGTTGGTCTCGCGGTCGAACTGGACGAACTGTCGTTGCTCGAGCGTCGTGAGCAGGCGGTGGGCCGTCGATGACGACAGCCCGCTGTGCGCCGCGATGTCGACCAGGCGATAGCCTTCGTCATCCTCGGCGAGGAGTTCGAGCAGCTGCATGGCACGCGTGAGCGACTGCACGGTGCTGTCGCCATCTCGGTCGATACGGGTGACCTTGGTGGTCTTGCTGGACGGGCGAGGCGAGCTGGCGGTCATGGCGTGCCTTATGCAAGTTGCGCGCCATCGGCCTGGAATGTCTGTAGCGCGATCTGGCCGTCGATGGTCCGTGACAACCGGAGCGTCAAGCATGGTGTTTACACTGATGTCGACACCATTCCGGAGGCGCCGGGCCCGAGGACCGGCGCGATCAACGCGGCGGCGCGGGCTTGAGGGTCAGCACGACGTCGAAAAACTCGCTGTTGCCGTCGTCGTTGTCGCTGACCAAGGCGCCGGTGGCACGGCGCCTTTCGGTGTGTCTCAGAGCGATGGACTCCACCTTGGTCCGGATCGGCGCACCGCCCTTGGTGAGGCGCTGCGCACTTCGGGTCAGGTCCAGCGGCGCGGGGTCCTTCAGCATCGACAGGGGGATCAAGCCCAGATAGCTGCCCAGCACCGCGCCATCGTCATAGGCGTTGCCTGAGGTCTCGACGGAGGCGCTGTAGACCAGGCTGTCGATTTCGGGCCAGAAATCGGCCCCGGAGAAACCCGCCTCTGTGCCCTTCAGCTTCGGCAGCGTGGCCTCATGCAGGCGGATGTCGCCGATCTTGTCGGTCTTGCCGCTCAGGTAGGCGATGAGGTCGGCCAGCGCCACCCGGAACAGGAGGTTTCTGTCGGCATTGCCCCGGTTGAAGAAATAGGCGTCTTCATGGGCGATGGCCAAGGCCTCGATGTTGACGAACTGGTCCGCCTTGAAACCCGCGAGCGCGGCGAAATCCCGGTACAGCGCGGCCATGTCTCGTTCATGCACGGTGAACTTGCCATCCGCGGAGACCAGGAGTCCGGTTTCCCTCGTTCCCTTCTTGCCGCCGGAGCCCAGGACCAGATTCCAGACTCCCCCGTTCCACCTCATCGTGGCCATCGCCTCGTAGTCCGGCTTGATGTTCTTTGCGATGCGGCCGTTCTTCTGAACCGGATAGTCCTTCAACAGGAAGCGACCGGAGATCGCGAACTTGCGGTCCAGCACGAACAGATGGGGAGAGTCGTCGCCGACCACGAAGTACCTCCCCGCATGCCAGGTCATGCCGGAACCGGAAGGAAGCCCCTTCTTGACCACAGGCCCGCCGAGGCGGATGTCCATCTCTGCGGCCTGGCAACTCCACGCGACCACCGCCAACAGCAAACACGCGGCAAGAAACTTGTTCATGGCGAGCCATTCCTCTTTGGAAGAGGCTGGGAGAATAAACGCAGACTGCTGGCAAGCCATGCGGCCTCAGAACCGCGTCGTCTCCGCCAGGAGAACGTCCGAGCTGTCTGGCCGGTTATTTGACCGTCGAGACCATCTTCTTCAGTGCGTCGCGCTCGCCGACGAAGATCCCGCGTGCGTAGTCGGTGTATGTCGCGCGATCCATGTATTGCGGCGTCAAACCCATCTTCCTGACGGCCGACTGGAACTCGGGATCGTTGTAGGTGTCGCGAATCGTTGTTTCCAGCGCTTTCACGGCGGCCGGGTCCATGCCCTTGGGGCCGGCGAAGCCGACCGGCGAGGTGTGGACCACGTCATAGCCTTGCTCCTGGAGCGTCGGCACGTCGGGCAGCTCGGCCGTGCGCTTGTCGCCCAGCGAAGCCAGCACGCGCATCTTGCCGGAGCTGACATAAGGCAACACGGTGCTGGCGCTCACGATGGCCTGGACATGGTTGCCCAGCAGGGCCGAGATCGCATCGGCGTCGCCCTTGAAGGGGATATGGGTCCAGTCGTCGACCTTGGCTTTCTCGCCGAGTTGCGCCATGGCAATGTGCTGGCTGCTGTAGCTGCCTGGTGATCCATAGGAGATCGGGCCAGCCTTGCGCTTGCTGTAGTCGACGAGCTCCGCGATCGTTTTCCAGGGCGACGAGGCGTTCACGACAATGTAGTAGTTGAAGCCGACCATGCTGCCGAGATAGGTCAGGTCCTTTTGCGGGTCGTACTGCGCGCCATTGATGTGCGGCATGCGAAAGACACCGATCGGAATCATCGTGAAGGTGTAGCCGGCCGGGTCGGTGTTGAGCATCTGCACCGCGCCCAGCGTGCCGTTCGCCCCGGTCTTGTTCTCGACCGTGATGGCTTGGCCGAGCTTCTTGCCGGCAATGTCTGCGAACGCTCTTCCATACTGGTCCGTCACACCGCCGGCCGAGTAGGGAACGATCAGCTTGATCGGACGCGTGGGATAGCTTTGGGCGCTGGCGAGCGTGGTCGCCATGAGCAGGCCGAGGGCGGTCAAGGATGCCGTGATTGCTTTGTTCATCTTTTCATATCTCCATGAATAGCGTGGTTGATGCGGGTTGCCTGTACGGCGCTCAAGAAGAATGGCAGGCATGCAGTCATGCCGCGACCCGACCCCGGCATTCGCCGAAGCCGAGCGTGGCGAAGCCTTCGCGGCGGCAATGGCCGCGCAAGACGATCTCGTCGCCGTCCTGCAGAAAGCGGCGGATCTCGCCGTTGGCCAGCTGCAATGGCTTCTTGCCACCCTCGGTCATTTCGAGCAGGCAGCCGCAATCCGTGCCGTCGGGCATCGAGATGGTGCCGCTGCCCAGCAGATCGCCCGGGCGCAGATTGCAGCCGTTGGCCGTGTGGTGAGCCACCATTTGCGCCGGTGTCCACCAAAGGGCCGTGGAGTCGCTGCGTGAGAGGCGTTGCGGCGCCAATTGCGCTTCGCGCATGCGCTGCGTTGTCAAGTACACCTCGAGCTCGATGCGCAGGCCGCCGGCGTTCTGGTCCGCGTCGTGATGCAGATAGTCCAGCGGGACCGGGTCGCCAGGCTCGCGCCGCATCTGCGGCGCACGGAACGGTGCCAGCGCATCGCTCGTGACGACCCAGGGCGACAGGCTGGTCATGAAGTTCTTGCCCAGGAACGGACCCAGCGGCTGGGACTCCCACGCCTGAACATCACGCGCCGACCAATCGTTGAGCAGCCCGAAGCCGGCGACGTGCTCGTGCGCATCGGCCAGGCTGATCGGGCTGGCGAGGGCGTTGCCAGGCCCGACCCAGATCGCCAGTTCCAGCTCATAGTCCAGCCGGTCCGTCGGCTGGAAGGCGATGACGTGGCCGCTCGGGGACTCCCGTCGCACCTGCCCGCTTGGGCGTCGTACCGCGGTGCCCGAGGCTTGCAGCGTGGACGCGCGGCCGTGGTAGGCCACCGGCAGGTGCTTGTAGTTGGGTTGCAGCGGGAGCTCAGGCCGGAAGATGAGACCGCAGTTCCTTGCATGGTGAATGCCGGCGTAGAAGTCCGAGTAGTCCCCGACCTGGGCGGGCAGGGTCATTTCGCAGGCGGCCTGGGAAAGAAGCAGCTGCTGCCTGTGCTCGCGTGCATGTCGGCCTTGCGCGGTGTCCGGGCGCAGCGCAGCCGAGAGCGCCGAGCGCAGCTGGCGGCGTCGAGTTGCCGACAAGGCCATCCATGCATTGAGCGTCGGCGTGCCGATCGCCTGCACCGTCTCGCGATCGAGCCCTTCGAGCAGACCGGCCGCCAGCACCGCAGGCAGGTCCAGCAGCTCCGTGCCGATCGCAACCCCGATGCGCGAACCTTCGTCCGCCTTGAACACGCCCATCGGCAGGTTCTGGATCGGAAACTCTCCATGGCCTTCGGCCGACTCCACCCAGCTGCGCAGTTGCGCGTCGTGGGTGGCGTCCAGCGTATTGGTTCTTTGGGTCATATGTTCATGAGCTTCTGTTGCACACAGGCACTCAAAGCGCGGTGGTGCCGCCATCCATGGTCCATGCAGCGCCCCGCACTTCCTGTGCATCGTCACTGCATAGAAACGCCACCATCGCGGCGAGCTGACCGGTCTGAACAAAACGCCCCGAGGGTTGCCGCAGGCTGATCAACTGGCGTGTTGCCGCTTCGATGTCGATCCCTTCGCGCAGCGCCAGCGCTTCGACCTGGCGCTCGACCAGCGCCGTTTGCGCCCAGCCGGGGCAGATGGCATTGCAGGTGATGTCGGTCGTCGCGGTTTCGAGCGCCACGGATTTGGTCAAACCGATGAGGCCGTGCTTGGTGGCGTTGTAGGCGGATTTGCCTGCGCGCCCACGCAGGCCGCTGATCGATGCGATGTTGACGATACGGCCCCAGCCCCGGCTTCGCATGGCCGGCAGCGCCAGCCGGATGGTGTGGAAGCTGGCCGACAGGTTGATGGCCAGCATGTCGTTCCAGACGTCGACCGGAAACTGCTCGATGCCGCTGGTGTGCTGCATGCCGGCGTTGTTGACGAGGATGTCGACGCCGCCACCACCGATCTGCTGCGCCTGCGCCATCAGGCGCTCGATCTGGGCCGGGTCGCGCAAATCGGCCTTCAGGTAGTGCGCGCTGACCCCGAATCTGGCCGCGATGTCCGTGCAGACCGCCTGGCCTTCGGCCTCGGTGGCGATGCCGTTCAATACGACGCGGGCACCGTCCTCGGCCAGGCGCTGCGCGATCGCCAGGCCGATACCGCTGTTGCCTCCGGTGATGAGTGCAACGCGTTCCTTCAATTCCGACATTTGGTCCTTGTTGTTGTCGCCCCGACGAGCCACTGTCCTGATGCTAAGAAAGCACTTTCATACCGTCCAATACCGAATCTGCGCATCATCTATATTCACAGCGTCTGAATGTAGAGATCGCTTTGTCATGGACCTCCGGCACCTCCGCAGCTTTCTCGCTGTTGCCCAGGAAAAAAACTTCACCCGCGCAGCAAACCGGCTGCACATGGCGCAGCCGCCACTGAGCCAGCGCATACGTCAGCTCGAAGCGGAACTGGATGTGCAGCTGTTCGACCGCTGCACGCGCCGGGTTGAACTCACCCACGCCGGCAAGACCTTCTACGAAGCGGTGGAGTCCGTGCTGAGCCAGCTCGATCTGGCGGTCGAAGCCTGCCGTCGTGCCGACCGGGGTGAAACGGGTCTGCTGCGGATGGGCTACAGCGGGCGCGCCAGTCATTTGCTGCTGCCCAGGCTGATGGTCGCGTTTCGCACCCGCTTTCCCCAGGTGGTGCTGGACCTGGTCGGTCCCCTGCCCACCGGGGATCTGCGCGCGGGCCTGCTGGACGATCAACTCGACGTGGTCTTGTGTTTCCTGCCGCTGACCGACCCGGGCATCGCCTGCCGGAGTTTTGCTCCCACCGAGTTCGTGCTTGTGCTGCCCACTTCCCATCCCTTGGCCGGCCAGGAGGAAGTCGCCCTGGCAGAGCTGATCGATGACCCCTTCGTCGGCTATCCATCGAACAAGGGCTACCGCCTGCGCGATGCGATGGATGCGGAATGCGCCCGCGCAGGCTTCAAGCCCAGGGTGGTGCGCGAAAGCGCAAACTCCCAGGTGCTGCTGTGCCTCGTGGCCGCAGGCACCGGTGCTTCCATCGTTCCGCGCGAACTGCAGTTTCAGGAGCACATCGGCGGCATCGAGTTCAAGTCCCTGGGCCAGCACGCCCACCGCCTGGACCACGGCATGGCCTGGCGCAGGGACAACGGCAATCCGGCATTGATCAACTTCCTGTCGATTGATGTGGGGGCGGATTGAGGGCGTGCGCCGGGGTCGAGTCCGCGCAAGCAGTCCCGCAGCGCGGGCCGGCCCGCATCCTCAGAGCTTGCCGTGGCGGCTCACCGGCACGCCCGGCGCAGTGGGCGCTTCCGAGTGCGCCCTTGCCTCGCCTATGTTCACCAGCAACCCGTGCATGGTCAGAATGCGCATGGCCTCGACCTGAGTGAACTCCTGGTCGATCGAGATGAAGCGCATCTCGTAGGTACCGAGGCGTATGGCATCGCCATGGGCGAGGACCTGGCTCTCGATTTGGACGTCGTTCACGAACGTCCCGTTCCGGCTGCCGAGATCGGTGATCGTGACGAAGGCCTGCTCGACAGCGATCACCGCGTGGTCGCGGCTCGCTTGTGCGGAGTCGATGATCACGTCGTTGGTCGAGCCTCTGCCGACCTTGTTGTCGAGGGGGTTGAGCTGAACTTGCCGGGGTTCGCCGGTCGCGGTCATCATCAGAAGCATTGGCATGGGGTCGATCCTCAACCTGTGCGGCTTCCGCTGCCGGCCGGCACGAGGCCAACGGCGTCGCCGCCCAACCGGGTGTTTGGCTGGTGGCGGAAGCTCCGCTCGCCGCGTTTCATGCGATCCTGGCCGCCAGGGCTGGACTTCGCCCGCATGCATTGGAGACAGCTGCGGGATTCAGGGGTGTTCTTCATGGATGGCGCTATCGGTCAAAGAAAAGGCCGCGCGCTGGTTCGTGAGCAACGTAGCACCTTGAGTATCGGCGCACCGATGAAATGCTGAAGGGGCGTAGCGTGATTTCCGTCGGGTTGCCGCTCACCTTTGTGGCACTTGCATGACGACCCACGCCCTTCTTCCCATTACAGTCGTCCTACAAACTGCAAGGCAAGCGAGGAACGGCGCGGGGAATGGGCAAAGCCCGCCTCATGCGATCCACATGACCTACAAAGGCATTCGAATCACCGGGCCACACGAAGCCGTCTATCAACTTGGCCACCCCATGTCTGTGTATGAGGGGAGCGTCCTGTTGGCGACCTTGGACCCCGTCCTTGTACTGAACGGAGGGACACAGATCCACGTTGAAAGGCTCACCCCGACGAAAGTGATGGTGGATGAGCGAAGGCACTTCGGACGATTGATCTTCTTCGAGATTTGCGCATTGGTGTCGGAACACTTCCCGCAGGTGCAGGCCATCAGCTTTGTCTTTCCCCGCCCGATCGACGGTCAGGGCGGCCCCGTGCAGCAAGCTGCTTTGCGGGCAGCCGCGCTGGCGCGCATCGGGGTCGAAGACATTCGCGTCACCCCCTACACATCGGGCGCGCACGTTGTGTCCGGCACCTGGGTCTACAACGAGGCGAATCTTGCGGCGCTGCATGTCGCGCTGGCCGAGCAGCGTGCGATCTTCGGGGCTGACCCGATCATCGAGGCAAGAGGCGGGGTCGCTGGTGCGATTCGGCGACTGATCGCGCGGCTGAGGCCTGATCGGTAGAGCCTGCCGAGCTGCCGGCCCCTAGCCATTCCAGCGCCGCAGCCCCAGGTCCGCGGCCACGCTCCGATAGCGAGCGATGCTCGCCTGGACGTACGCCTCCAGCGCCTGCCCCGTGAGTGAGAACGCATGGAGGCGGTGGCGCTCGCGCAAGGCGGGATAGCCCGGCGCTTCCATCGCCTCGCGAAAGGCCTCGATCCATGCGCGCGTGGCCGGCTCGGCGGCGGCGGCGCTCATATAAACGCCGCGGACTGTGGGCCAGACCAGGTCCACCTTCTGTTCGCGAGCGGTGGGGATGCCGGCGAGTTGCCCGTCGAGCGCCGTCTCCGACAGCACCGCCAGGATGCGCACCGCGGCACCGCCCGCGATGGCCTGCAGCGCCTCGGCGGCATCGCCGGGAAACAGGTCGACATGCTTGCCCTGCAGCGCTCGCAACGCATCTCCGCCGCCTTCGAAGGAGACGAAGCGCATCGACCTGGGGTCGCGCCCCGCGGCCCTCAGCAGCAGCGCGGCCTTCACCCAGTCCTGGCTGCCGACCGTGCCGCCGGCGCCGAAGGCGAGGCGCGAAGGCTCCTGCCGCAGGGCCGCGATGACATCCTGCAGCGACTTGTAGGGCGAGTCGCGGTGCACCGCGACCACGCCGTAGTCGGTGCCGAGGGCGGCGATCCAGCGCGCGACGTCCGGCGAATGCGGCCCGAAGCGGCCTTGGGCGATATTGAGCAGGGTGCCGCTGGAGAAGGCCACAAGCAGCGACGGCCCGCCCATCTGGCCGGTGGCGATGCGGTCGTAGGCCACCGCGCCGATGCCGCCGGGCATGAAGCGCTGCGCCAGCGGCGGTCGCGCCGGACGCACCGCCTGCAGGCCATCGCGCGCCAGCGCGCAGGTGAGGTCGAAGCCGCCCCCCGCCTTGGCGGGGATCACGCATTCCGCCGCCGCAGCGCTCGGATCGTCGGGCGGCCCGGCGGCCCCGCCGACACCGGGCAGCGCCAGGCCCGAGAGCGTGCACAGCACATGGCGGCGCGTGAACTTCAATGGCGACATGGCCGACGTCTCTTTCTTTTTTCCCCGCCACGCATCAAGGGCTGGCCGCAGGCCACCACAGCGACGCATGCAGGCCTCGGGTGCCCTCGCGGGCCTTGAGTTCAAGATCGCCCTGGTGGCGCTGTGCGATGGAACGCGCGATCGCCAGCCCCAGGCCGGAACCGCCCTGGCTCGCGCGGGTGCCGCGCACGAAGCGCCGCCCCAGCGCCGCGCACTCCTCGTCGCTGAGCCCCGGGCCGTTGTCTTCCACGGTCAGGCGCCAGCCGCGCTGTTCCGCGACCGCCAGGAGCGTGATGGTGCCGCGCGCCGGCGTGTAGGCAATCGCGTTGACGACCAGATTGCTCAAGGCCTCGCGCAGCAGGCCCGCATCGGCGACAGCGCGGAGGTTCGCGGCCGGCGGATGGATACCCAGGTCGATCTGCTTGCTGCGCGCCAGCGGCAGCAGGTCGACGGCCACGTCGCGCAGCAGCGCCGCGAGGTCGACCGGCTCGAACGCCAGCGACACGGTGTCGCTGCGGCCCAGGGCCAGCAGTTGCTGGGTGCTGCGCGTGACGCGGCCGATCTCGACGCCGAGCGCTTCGAGGGCCTGGCTCACCAGGGCCGGATCCTGTTCGCGGCGGGCGTAGTCGACCTGCATCTGCAGCGTGGTGAGGTGAGTGCGCAGCTGGTGCGAGGCGTCGTCGAGGAACTGGCGCTGCTGCGCCACCAGGTCCTGCGTGCGGGCCATCTGCTGGTTCACCGCGCCGACCAGCGGCCGGATGTCCGCCGGCAGGTCGGCCTCCTCGATGCGCGTGAGGTCGTCGGGCTTGCGGGCCTGCACCTCGCGCGCCAGCCGCGTCAGGGGCCGCAGCGCCGCCGCCAGGGCCAGCGCGGTGCTGAGCAGCAGCAGCGCCAGCACCACGCCGTCGCGCAGCGCCGCGCGCCGGACGAAGCGCGTGCTGAACTCCTGCCGCGAACGCGTGCTTTCGCCGACCTGGATCAGCACGCTGCGCCCGCTGCTTCCTGCGGGCGCGCGGTCGAGCTCGCGACGGTAGGCGGCCAGGCGGACCGGCTCGCCGAAGTAGGTCGCGTCGTAGAACACCGGCACGCCGGGCTTCAGCGCGGCGCGCGGCTCGGGCAGGTCGGCGCTGCCGAGCTCGACCAGGCCGTCCGAAGTCGCCACGCGGAAATAGACCTGGCCGCTGGCGGTCAGCTCGAAGAACTCGAACATGGTGTAGGGCAGCTCGACCGACAGCCCGCCCGAGGCGGTCGAGATGTTCGCGTCGATCGATTTCAGGGCGCCGAGCACGGAGCGGTCGTAGGCCGCGTTGGCCGCCTCGAGCGCATCGTGCCGGGTCATCCAAAGCTCGATGCAGGTCACGAGCAGCAGCGACGGCAGCAGCAGCAGCGCCAGGCGTTGCCGCAGGCTGGCACGCCGCATCCAGTGGGCGGCGGCGCCGAAGGGGCGCAGCAGCGCGTTCACTCAGCCGAGCTCCAGGGCATAGCCCAGGCCGCGCAAGGTCGTGATGCGCACGCCGCTGCCGTCGAGCCGCTTGCGCAAGCGATGCACGAACACCTCCACCGCCTCGGGGTGGACGCTCTCGTCGTCCGAGAACACCCGGTCGAGGATCTGCTGCTTCGACAGCGGCTCGCCGCTGCGCTGCGCCAGCACCCGCAGCACCGACAGCTCGCGCGGAGACAGCGCCAGCGGCTCGCCGTGCAGCGTGAACTGCTTGCGGCCGCCGTCGTAGACCAGCGGGCCGCAGGCCAGGCGCGGATGCTCGACGCCGCGCGCGCGTCGCACCAGGGCCTGCAGGCGGGCTTCGAGCTCGGCCAGTGCGAAGGGCTTGGCGAGGAAGTCGTCGGCGCCCGCGTTCAGCAGGGCGACGCGTTCGGCCAGCGAATCGCGGGCCGTGAGGATCAGCGTCGGCAGCCGCTGGTCGCGCTCGCGCAGGCGCTGCAGCACCTCGTGGCCATCGAGGCCGGGCAGGCCGAGGTCGAGCACCAGCGCGTCATGGTCGTGCGCCTGCAGCGCGCGATCGGCCAGCCGGCCGTCGTCCACCCATTCGACCTGGATGCCGGCGTGCTCGAGCGCCTTGCAGAGCCAGGTACCCAGCGTGTGTTCGTCCTCAGCCAGCAGAATGCGCATGGCCTCGATGGTAGGGCCGCCGGCGTCAGTCCGGCTTGATGTTCGCCCGTGCGATCACCGTCTTCCAGCGTGCCTGCTCGGCGGCGATGAACTGGGCGAACTGCTCCGGCGTGCCGCCGACGGCCTCGGCGGCATCGCCGCGCAGGCGCTCCATCGCGGCGGGCGAACGCACGGCCTTCATGGTTTCCGCGGAGAGCTTCGCCACGTTGGCCGGCGCCATGCTGGCGGGCGCGAGCATGCCGTACCACTGGGTCATCTCGAAGCCCGGGTAGCCTTGCTCGGCCACGGTCGGCACGTCCGGCAGCTGCGGCAGGCGCTGTGCCGAACCGGTGGCGATGCAGCGCACCTTGCCCGACTTGATGAAGGGAATGATGGCGGCCGCGCCGATCGCCGAGGCGTCGAGCCGGCCCGACAGCAGGTCGGTGAGCATCGGGCCGGTGCCGCGGTAGGGCACGTGCAACATGAAGACGCCGGAGGTGACCTTCAGGTATTCGAAGGCCAGGTGACCCGCGCTGCCGTTGCCGGCGGAGCCGTAGCTGAGCTTGCCCGGCTTCGACTTGGCGTAGGCGATGAATTCCTTCAGGTTCCTGGCCGGCACGTCGGGATGGACCACGTAGAGGCTCGGCACCTTGGCGAGCAGGCTGACGGGCTTGAAGTCCTTGTTCGGGTCGTAGGGCAGCTTGTCGAAGATGAAGGGGTTCACGGCCAGCGTGCCGATGTGCCCGAGGATGATCGTGTGCTGGTCGTCGCTGCGCGCGACCTCGGCCATGGCGATGTTGCCGGCGGCGCCGGGCTTGTTGTCCACGTAGACGCTCTGGCCCAGGGTGTTGGAGAGTTCCGCCGCGGTGGAGCGGGCCACGATCTCCGAGCTCCCGCCGGGCGCGAAGGGCACCACGAAGCGCACCGACTTGCTGGGCCAGCTGCCCTGGGCGGATGCGAATCGCGGAACGAGTCCTGCCAGGCCCAGGGCGCCGCCCGCCTGGAGGAAGGCGCGGCGGGCCAGGTGGGCGTCGGCGCGGGGGTCGTCACGGTGGTCAGCGAACATGGTTGTCTCCATTCGGTCTTTGCAAGGCCGCGATGGTGCGCCTGCGAAGCTTTCGGAATGCTGTCAGTTCGAATTCACGCCTGCGCGCGTGCCAGCCACCGCTGGCTGCGGCCACCGACCGGATAACCCACCAGCCGGCTCGTCGTCTCGATCGCCGCGCCGATCGCGCCGAGCTCGATGCCGGTCTCGAATCCGCACTGGTGCGCCATGAGCGCCAGATCCTCGGTCGCCAGGTTGCCGGCGGCGCCGGGCGCAAACGGGCAGCCGCCGACGCCGCCGATGCTGGCATCGAAGCGACGAATCCCCCGCGCCATGGCACACCATGCGTTCGCCAATGCCATGCCCCGGGTGTCGTGGAAGTGCATGCCGATCGTCTGCGCCGGCAGGATGCCCAGCAAGGCGCCGAGCACGCGCTCCACATCGCTGGGCGCAGCGGCGCCGATCGTGTCGGCGATCACGATTTCCTCGGCGCCGGCGGCCCGCATCTGAAGCGCCAGATCGACCACGCGCCCGGTCGGCGTGTCACCTTCGAACGGACATGCGAATGCAACCGCCACATAGGCACGGGTCCGCAACCCGGCGCGCACGGCTTCGGCCAACGTCTCTCTGCACGTGTTCAGCGCGGCGTCCAGGTCCATGCGGATGTTCTTCCGGTTCATCGTCTCGGTGGCCGAGAGCACGACGGCGATCTCCCGCGCACCCGCGTCGACGGCACGCTCCAGGCCCCGCTGGTTCGGGACGAGCACGGACACCCGGGCATCGTCGGGCACCGCGAGCCCCCGGAGCAGCGCATCCGCGTCCGCCATCTGCGGCACCGCCTTGGGAGAGACGAAACTGGTGGCTTCGATCCGCCGCAGACCGGCGGCGAAAAGCGCTTCGATCAGCGCACGTTTGCCCTCGGTGCCGACGATCGTGCCCTGGCTTTGCAGGCCGTCGCGCGGGCCCACATCGGTGATGTACAGCATCTCGCCCACCGTTCAGACTCCCACCGCACCGGCGCTTTGCAGGGCGGCGATGTGCAGCTCGTCGTAGCCCAGCATCTGCGAAAGAATGCGATGCGAGTCACGGCCCACGCGCGGCGGCGCCCGAAAGCGCGCTTCGCTCGTGTCGGAGAACTTCATCGGGATGCCGGGCATGCGCACCACTTCGCCGGATTCGAGCGGCATCGACACCACCATCTCGCGCGCCAGCACCTGCGGATCGGAAAGCGCCTGCTTGAAGTCGTTCACCGGCCCGCACGGAATGCGTGCCGCCCGCAAGCGCTCCATCCAGTGAAGGGTCGAGTGCCGGGCGAACTCCTCCCCGATGGCCGAGTCGATGATCGCCTTGTCCCTGAGACGCGCGGGCTGACCCGCGTATTCGGGGTTCATGAGCGCGGGGAGGGGCAGCATCTCCACGAAACGGGCGAAAAAGGCGTCGCCAATGCAGGCGACCACGACGTGGCCGTCCATCGTTGCATAGACGTTGTAGGGCACGTGAACGAAGTGCCCGTTGCCGATGCGATCCGGCACGTTTCCGGACATCAGGTGCATGGTCGCCATGTAGTTGAGCAGCGAGACCTGCACGTCGAGCATCGACACGTCCACATGCTGGCCGCGCCCCGTGCTCTGGCGCGCGATCACGGCGGCCATGACGCCCATGGCGCCGAAGATCCCTCCCCCCAGGTCGCCGATCGGAATGCCCGACCGCGTGGGCGGCATGGTGGGCTCGCCGGTGATGGACATGCCGCCGCCCATCGCTTGCACGACCTGGTCGAAGGCAGGACGCTGGGTGTCGGGACCGGTTTCGCCAAAGCCCGAGACGGTGCAAGTGATGATCCGCGGGTTGATCGCACACAGGGTGTCGTGATCGATGCCCAGCCGTGCGGTCACGCCGGCACTGAAGTTGTCGAAAACGATGTCCGCATGCTTCACGAGGTCGTAGAACACGGTGCGGCCCTCGGGCGACTTCAGATCCAGGGCCACGCTCTCCTTGCTCCGGTTCAGGGTCAGGAAGTAGGCACCCATCCCGTCGCGCGAATAGTCCGGGCTCTCGGCCAGCAGCTTGCGCGTTCCCTCGCCTTCGCCGGGCGGCTCGATCTTGATAGTGCGTGCGCCGAGGTCCGTCAGCGTCATCGTCCCGTAGGGGCCCGACAGCATGTGGGTCAGATCGAGGACTGTCAGTCCGGCCAACGGCGCATTCTTCTTACTGGTCATTTTGCGATTTCAATTTCGATCTTGCTCAGTCACTCCGACGCCCCGCCTTCACTGCGGCGAGAAAGGCGCCGGGTTGAGGATTTCGTTGTGCATTTCCTGGATCAGGGGCAGCACCTTGGGAACGAACGCGATCCAGTCGGGATGCCCGGCCAGCGTCGCGCGGCGGCGCTGGCGGTCCTCGAAGGACTCGTAGGCCCACAGGTGGATCACCTTGTTGATGGCACCGATCTCCGTGCTGTAGAAGCCCAGCAGGCGGCCGAGCACCGGCTGCTCGATGGCGATGCCCTCGCTGCCCATGAGCCGCATGAACTCGGGCAGCTTTCCGGGCCGCAGCACGTAGGAGCGCATTTCGGCAATCACGTCCGCCCTCTCACGCCCACAGGGCCAGGCTGCCGTCGGGCATGCGGCCGATGAACGACCCGATGGACACGCGGCTGCCGCCCGGGGCGGTGGTGCCGGGCGCGATCTCGTGCGGATTGCGGGTGTTGAAGATCACCACGTCACCGGCCGTCGGTCGGTAGACGAACCCGGGCGCGCCTTCGATCAGGCCGCGCTCCAGCCCGTAGCTCTTGGGGATTTCGCCCGGCGCGACGACCGGATCCCATGGGCTGTTGTGCACCGTGGTGTGTCCGCCGGACGCCAGTTCCTCGGCGAAGAAATTCCATCCGAGCTGGCCGTCGATGGCGCCGATCGCATAGTCGGGCGAGTTGACGGGCGCCCAATCCACATGAAGATCGATCTTGTCGCTGGTGGAACGGATGATGCCGGCGAAGTAGGGTTTGCCGCCCTCTCGCGCAAGGTCCACCGGATGCGGCCAGGCCGCGCGCAGTTGCTCCATCACGCGTTGCAGCGGATCGAACGAATGGGCGAAGACTTCCTCCACGTCGGCACGAGCCTTCGGCACATCGGCGAGAAACTCTTCCTTGGTCTTGGTCCAGCGGTACTGGTACTGGGCGAGCCCGATATAGCCGATGCGGTCGCTCACGTTGTAGTACTGCATGTTCCCGTTCTTGGCGGCGGCGGCAAAGCTGCGGCACTCCGAAGGGCTGGCGAAGCCCGGGATGCGGATGGCGGCGATCTTGTTGTCCAGAAGCAGGCGCAGGTTGTCTTCGGTCAGCGCGTGCTCCTGCACGCTGATCCAGGTAGGCTTGGAAGTCATGCTTTTCCTTCAGTCGGGCTGCCGGTTGACCAGTCGGCCGGGCAGGAGAATCGTGACGAGCGCGGCCAGCACGAGGCTGCCCGCGGTCAGGTACATGCCGGCAGCGCCGCTGCCGGTGGTGTCGCGCAGCCAGCCCACCAGATAGGGGCTGGCAAATCCGGACAGGTTCGCCACCGAACTGATGATCGCGATCCCGGCCGCGGCCGCCCTGCCGCTCAGCAGCACCGTGGGCAGCCGCCAGAACTGGGCAAAGGCCGTCAGGATGCCGGCGGTCGCGACGGTCAGGGCGGCGATCGCGAAGACCGTGTTGTCCTTGAAGGACATGCTCAGATAGAGCGCGGCGGCACCGATCAGCGCCGCGAGCGCCAGGAAAAACTTGCGGTCGCCGCGGGCGTCCGCCAGCTTGGCGATCCACACCATCGAGATCGCCGCCGCGCCGTAGGGAATCGCGCTGAACAGGCCGATGTTGAGCAGCCCGCTGACGCCGGCTTCGCGGATCATCGTCGGCATCCAGAAACCCATGCCGTAGATGCCCAGCCCGATACAGAACTCGATCAGGCACATCACCCAGACCAACGGCAGGGTGAACGCGTCCTTGACCGAGACACCGATGGTCCTGGTGTTCTCGCGCTCCAGGTTGCGCGCCAGCGTGTTCTTCTCCTGCTCGTTGAGCCAGGCCGCATCCTTGATGCGATCCCGCAGCACGATCAGGACGATCACGCCGAGGAAGACGGACGGCAGCCCCTCGATCAGGAACATCCATTGCCAGCCCTGCAGGGAACCGACCTGGTGGAAACTCTGCAGCAGCCACCCGGAAAGCGGGCCGCCGATGACGCCCGCCGCCGGCACCGCCAGGAAGAACAGGGCCAGCGCCTTGCCGAGCCGGCTCGGCGGGATCCAGTAGGTCAGGTAGAGGACGATGCCGGGAAAGAACCCGGCTTCGGCCACCCCCAGGAGAAAGCGCAGGACGTAGAAGGATGTGGGCGTCTTCACGAACATCATCGCGGAAGACAGCAGCCCCCACGTGATCATGATGCGAGCGATCCAACGCCTGGCACCCACGCGATGAAGGATCAGGTTGCTCGGAACCTCGAAGATGAAATAGCCGAGGAAGAAGACCCCGGCGCCCAGCCCATAGATGGTCTCGCTGAATCCCAGATCGCTCAGCATCTGCAGCTTCGCGAAGCCTACGTTGATGCGGTCCAGGTAGGACATCGCATAGCTGAGAAACAGGATGGGGACCAGCTTCCAGAGGACCTTGCGGTAGAGGATCTCTTCGCCGGCCGCCTGGGCCGGGGAGACGTAGCTCGAATTCTTCAGTGCTTGCGCGTCTGTCATGATTTCTTGCCTCGGTGGCGTCTGTGGGGAATCGATGCTGTGGTGCGGCGGCTCATCGCACCTATTCGCTGACCCAGGTCTTCTTGGGCGGCGACTTGATTTCCAGCTGTTCGCAGTCCTCCAGCGCTTCGCTGTAGTGCTCGACACCGCGCGGGTGGATCCACGAGGTGCCGGGCTCCGCGATGAACTCCTTGTCGCCGATCACGAGGCGCAGGCGGCCCTTGATCAGATAGGCGACGGTCTCGTGATCCATGTGCTTGTGCACCGGATCGATCAGGCCCTTCTCCCGGAAGACGTGGAGCATCAGGATGTCTTCGCCCACCATCATCCGGCGCACCTCCACCCTGCCTTTGGGCTTGACGCCCTCGACGGCGGCCAGCCGCTCGATCGGAATGTCGTCTCGGACCGAGAAATAACCTTCGGTTCGTGGCAGGGTACGGTCTGTATCGCTCATGGGTTCATCCTCAATTTCAAGCAGTCAACGGGGGTCGACATCGCCTGTGCGGCTCGGACCTCAGCGCAACCGCCGGCCCCTTCAATGTCGACAATTGATAGAGTAATTTGCCGATTCAAGCCATATTCCGGGTTGATTTTCCATCAATTGTGGACAATCATAGGCCACCTGATTTCCACCATGCAAGCGTTTTCGAAGGAAAAACATGACCGACTCGCTGGGCTGGCGACAAAAGTTCGCCGTTCTGATTCCGTCCACCAACACGAGCGTCCAGCCGGAGTTCGACGCCATGCGCCCCGCGGGCGTGACGAACCACATCAGCCGTATCCGCATCGCGAACATTCCGCTGAACAACGACGAGGACTTCCAGCGCCTGATCGAACTGATCGCCGCGGCGCAGGACGAGGCCGTCGATGCGGTCATGTCCTGCGAGCCGGACCGCCTGGTGCTCGGGATCTCGGCCGAAACCTTCTGGGATGGACTGGCTGCCAGCCGCCGGCTCAAGGCGCAACTGGAAGAGCGCACGCGGCTGCCGGTCTCGATGGGCTCGGAAGCCTGCGACGCCGCATTCGAAGTGCTGGGCATCCAGCGCATCGCCGTCGTCACGCCCTATCAGGCCGTCGGTGACCGGAACGTCGTGCGCTTCTTCGAGGAGGCCGGCTACGAGGTCAAGCGCATCAAGGGGCTCAAGTGCGAAAGCCCCGTCAAGATCGCGCATGTGCAGGAATCCGAGCTTCGCACCGCGTTGCAGGAACTGGACGGGGACGACATCGACGGCATCGTCCAGGTGGGGACCAATCTCGCGATGGCCCGGCTGGCCGGAGAAGCCGAGGTGTGGCTCGGCAAGCCGGTGGTGGCGATCAACACCGCCATCTACTGGCACGCGCTGCGCCAGTCCGGCATCCTGGACAGGATGAGCGGCTTCGGCTCGCTTCTGGAACGATACTGATCCCCCCAGGAGGAGGCATTGAAACAGATCACCGGCACGGCCACCGTCGCCCACCAGCTATACGCCATCGTGAAGGAACGCATCATCAACGGCACCTACGGGCCGGGCATGCGCCTGACCGAACAGCAGATGGCGGCGGAATTCAACACCTCGCGCACGCCCGTGCGCGAAGCCATGCGCCTGCTGACCGCGGACGGGTTCGTGGTCTTCAAGCCCAACAGCGGAACGATGGTGCGGACCTGGTCCAGCGCGCAGATCGCCGAGATCTTCGAGCTGCGGGTGCTCATCGAAGGAGAGATCGCGGGCCATGCGGCGCGCCATATCGGCGAGGACGAAATCGACCAGCTCCAGGCCCTGCAGGACGAGATCGAGTCCTGCGGCCCCGATACCGGCGAGGCCAACGCGGCACGCATCGGCCGACTCAACCGGGAGTTCCATCGCGTGATCGCGCAGGCCAGCCGCAACGAGCGCCTGGTCGCGACCCTGGCCAATGCGATCGAACTGCCGATTGTCCAGAGGACCTTCCGCAGCTACACCGTCGATCAGCTCCGTCGCAGTTTCGCCCAGCACCGGGAACTGATCGAAGCCTTCCAGGTGCACGACGCCGGCTGGGCGCAGAGCACCATGAGCTGCCACATTCATTCCGCCAAACACACCCTGCTGAGAGCCAATGAACACCACGACGACTGAAGCGGCACACCGCGACGAGACCGATCTCGGCAGCAACTACAGCCGAAGCGGCGCCTTCGGCGCGCCGCTGGGCGTCGGCACTCGCCAGGCCTTGCTGATGATCGACTTTGCCCGCGCCTACTTCGAGCCGGACAGCCCGCTGTTCGCCGATGCGCCGCAGGTGGTCGACGCCGCGGCCGAGCTGCTGCAATGGGCCCGCCGGCAAGGGCTGCTCGTATGCCATACCCAGGTTGTCTATGACGCGCAGGGCGTCAACGGCGGCGTGTTCTATCGGAAGATCCCGGCCCTGTCGGTGTTCCGCGAGGGCAATCCCCTGGGCGACTTCGTCGAGGCGCTTCGCCCCGCACCCCACGAGCCCGTGATCTCGAAGCAGTACGCCAGTGCCTTCTTCGGCACCTCGCTGGCCAGCTTGCTGAATGCGCAGCGCGTGGATTGCGTGATCGTCGCCGGGATGAGTACCAGCGGTTGCGTGCGGGCCACGGCGGTCGACGCCGTGCAGCATGGCTTCATTCCGATCGTGGCCTCCGAAGCATGCGGCGACCGCCACCCGGCGCCTCACGAATCCAATCTCTTCGACCTGCAGGCCAAGTACGCGGACGTGTTGACGACGCAGGAGATCCGCAACGCCGTGGCGGCGCCCACCGCCAGGGGCCCGGCTGGCCCCGGCACGGTCTGCAACGACCCGATCCCTCGGCACCCGGGCAGCTGAACGCGAGTTCGCCGGACTCCTCAGAGAAAAGGCGCGATGTTTCGCATCGCACGCGCGACGTAG
This sequence comes from Variovorax sp. M-6, assembly GCF_052114385.1. NCBI lineage: Bacteria > Pseudomonadati > Pseudomonadota > Betaproteobacteria > Burkholderiales > Comamonadaceae > Variovorax > Variovorax sp. M-6. The sequence goes on from NZ_JBFREQ010000023.1 coordinate 40,672, forward strand.
TCGTCCTTTTCTCCCACCGGAGCCACGTAGTGCATCGCGCTCTGCGCTGCCTCGATGCCCTCCAGGCGGGCGATCACCCAAGCGGCGAGGTACTGCGAGGCGAGACAGCCGCCCGCCGTGGCCACATTGCCCTTGGCGACGAAGGGCTGGTTCAGCACGTCGATGCCCGCTTCCTCGACCCACGGCTTCGTGGTCAGATCCGTGCAGGCCGGCACATCGTCGAGCAGCCCCAGCTTGGCAAGCACGAGCGTTCCGGAGCATTGCGCGCCCAGCAATTGCCGGGACGGGTCCAGTTGCAGCTTGGCCATCAAGGCCACGTCGGCGACGACCTCCCGCGTCTGCATGCCGCTGCCAACGATGACCGCATCCGCCGCACTGGCTTCGCGCAGGCTTGCCTGGGCCTCGAGCACCACGCCGTTCATCGACCGGACGCGCGCCGCGGGGCTGGCGATCGACACCCGCCAGGCCGGCTTCCTGACGCGATTGAGGATGCCGAGCGCAATGAGCGAATCGAGCTCGTTGAAGCCCTCGAAGGTGAGGATGGCGATGTGCATGGCGGGGATCGTAGGCAATCGACCCAATACAATCAAATTATTGTCATGGATACATTGCCGCATGGCCCGTGCCCGATACAAGCAACTGGTCGACGCGCTCGCCGCCGGAATCCGGGAGGGTCGCCTGGCGCCGGGCACTCGCCTGCCGACGCACAGACAGCTCGCCGCCAAGGAGGGTCTGGCCCTCGTCACCGCCACGCGCGTGTATGCGGAGCTCGAGGCCATGGGCCTGGTCAGCGGCGAGACGGGCCGCGGCACCTTCGTGCGGGAAGCCTCGCTGCCGCGCGGCCTGGGCATCGACCAGCAGGCGGCGGCAGCGGGCATGGTGGACCTGAACTTCAACTATCCGTCGCTGCCTGGCCAGGCCGACATGCTTCGCTCCGCACTTCGCCATCTGGCCTCCTCCGGCGATCTGGAGGCGCTGTTGCGCTACCAACCTCACGGCGGTCGCCCCCATGAGCGGGAGACCGTGGCACGCCACCTCGCGAGCCGGGGCCTGACGGCGAACGCCGCTCAAGTGGCCATCGTGGATGGTGCGCAGCACGGCTTGGCGACCACGGTCATGGCGCTGCTGCGGCCGGGCGACGTGGTCGCCACCGACGCCCTGACCTACCCGGGGTTCAAGGTGCTTGCCGAGGCGCATCGCCTGGAACTGGCACCGATTCCGGCGGCTGGCGCGGGCCCCGACCTGGACGCGCTGGAGACGCTATGCAGGCGGCGGCGCGTGCGCGCGATCTATGCCATGCCGACGCTGCACAACCCGCTGGGCTGGGTGATGGGTGCGCGCCGGCGGCGGGAGCTGGTGGCGATCGCGCGACGACACGGGCTGCTCATCATCGAGGATGCCGCCTACGCCTTCCTCGAAGCGGATCCACCCGCTCCTCTGGTCGCCATGGCACCCGAAACGACCGTCTACGTCTCGGGGCTCTCCAAGAGCGTGGCGACCGGGCTGCGCTTCGGCTTTGTCGCGGCACCGGCGGCATGGATGCCGAAGATCGAACGCGCGATCCGGGCCACCACCTGGAACACCTCCGGCGTGATCACGGCGATCGCCTGCAAGTGGCTGGACGAAGGCACGGTGACCCGGCTCGAAGCAGAGAAGCGCCAGGATGCGATGACTCGACAGGCGATCGCCGCCGAGGTTCTGAGCGGCCTTCGATGTGTCCGTCACGCGGCGTCCTACTTCCTCTGGCTCCCCTTGAAGGAAGAGCTTCGCGCCGACAAGGTGGCGATGGCGCTCATGTCCGAGCGCATTTCGGTGTCGACGGCCGAGCCCTTTGCAACCACCACCCAGGCGCCGCACGCGCTGCGCCTGGCTCTGGGCTCCGTCGAGCCGGGCGCGCTCCGGGACGCGTTGGAGAAGGTGAAGCGCGTGATCAGCGATCAGACGTACTGAGGTCGGCGGGTGGTCGGTCGGCACCCTCGCGCTCGCACAGAAGCAGTTGCCGTGCCAGTCCATGGAGACGCGTGGACGGATCGCTCAGGTCATCCAGAATGTCGAAGTGGCGGCGGCCCGCGATCGCTTCGGTCACCGGGACCGCACTCGTGCCCCAGTGAGCCCCAAGAAGGGTGTTCTGGCGGTGGAACTCGGACGATTCCAGTTCTCCAACGACCGCATGAACCGAGATGCCATCGCGCGGCGTATGGGCGACAGGGCTCAACATGCGAGCCGATTCGCGCGTCAAGGCGAGATCCGGCTGAAGGAACGGAACATGCCGGACCGTATCGAGATCGAACAGGCCGGAGATGCACAGCGCCCGGGATGCGGTGCACGGAGGCAGGCCTCCCCGCTCCGACGTCCCATCTCGGGCCAACAGCATGGCGGTCAGATGTGCGCCCGCAGAATGCCCGGCCAAAGTGATCCGCTGCGGGTCGCCGCCATAGGCGCGGATATGCCTGTACACCCAGGCCACGCCGTGGCTGACTTGCGCAAGGATCGTTTCGATCCGGACTGCCGGACAGAGGTCGTAGTTCAAGAGAACGACGGTCGCTCCACGGGAAGTGAATGCGGGCGCGAGAAACGAGTGCGCCGACTTGTCCGACCCGCGCCAGAAGCCACCGTGAATGAAGACCAGCACCGGTGTGTCCGGACGCGTCGAAGGGAACACATCCAGCACCTGCCCGGCCGACGGGCCGTACGGAATGTCGCTGAAATGCAGATTCGTTTCCCGCGTGGCGGCAGAGCGCCGATTCCAATCCGCGAACAGTGCCGCGGGGTCGGGGACCGCGAGCAACGGGTTGTACTCCCGATCCAGCCAGGCGGCATCTTCAGCAGTCATTGCGCTATTGCTTGGCCCAGCCCGAGGCCGCGATGATCGGCTCCCACAGCTTTGTCTCGGCAGCGATGCGTTCGCTCAATTGGGCCGGCGTCGAAGCCTTGGGCTCGAACACGAGGCCGGCCATGCGCTGCTGCACCTTCGGAGCGGCAAGCGCCTTGCCGAGCACCTGGTTGAGGCGCTCGACCGTCGCCTTGGGCGTGCCGGCCGGCGCGAACATGCCGACCCAGAAATCGATCTGCATCGGATAGCCCAGTTCGGCCGCGGTGGGCACATCGGGGAGGATGGACGAGCGCTGCTGTCCGACCATCGCGATGACCTTGAGCTTGCCCGCGCGATCGAACTCCAGGAAGTCACCGAGCGCCGTGATGCCCGCAGTCAGGTGTCCGCCGGCCAGATCCTGCACCATCGGCACCGAGCCGCGGAAAGGCACCGTGGCCAGCGGCACGCCCTGGCGCTTGGCGAGGGCGTCGACCTGGAACTGCGGCTTGCTGCCGGCGGCCGAGACCCCGATGCTTCCCGCCTTGGGATCGGCCTTCGCCGCGGCCAGCAGGCCCGGCAGATCCTTGATGCCGCTGGCCTGACTGACCGCCAGCGCACCTGCGTAATTGGCGACCAGCCCGATCGGCGCGAAGTCGCTCGCGACATTGAAGCCGGGATGGGCGAGCGTCAGCGGGATGATCACCGCCGTGTGGTCGGGCGCGATCATCAGCGTGCGGCCGTCGGGCGCGGCGCGCTTGAGCGCCTGGGCCGCGAGTTGGCCGCCCGCGCCGGTCGGGTTCTCCACCGTCACCGGCACGCCCAGATCCTCGCGCATCTGTTCGGCCACCTGGCGCGCCACGACGTCGATGGTGCCGCCGGCCGGAAAGCCCACCAGGATGCGGATCGGCCCGCCAGGAAACGGGTCTGCCGCCCACGCAGGGGAAGCGGCCGCGGCGACGGCGAGAGCGGCGAGGCCGAGCGTCCGGCGCCGAATGCGGTGGAAGACTTTCATGCTGTTCTCCTGAGAGGGAATGGAAGAGCGGGTGGCTGGCAAGGTTTGCAGGAGCTAGGGCCTGTTCACAGGCCCTAGGCCGCAAGCAGGGTTTCGCGCGAGACGCTGCGTGCGTCGATTTCGATCTCCAGATCCTTGACGGGCGGACGCACCCAGTGCCAACCCAGCCCGCCGGCCAGGGCGCCGCGCTCGGCGAGTTCACGCTGCATGGCATGGTGCAGGTCATGCACGGTATAGAGGCGAGTGTCGGCCACGTCGGCCCAGTCGATGCCCATCAGCGCGAAGCGCGACTCGAGGTCGCCGAGGGCGAAGCGCAGCTTGTCGCTCAGCGCCTGCGCCGAGGTCTCGCCGAGGCGAACAATGTTGTCGCGGTACCCGGGGCGGTCCGGGCACTCGGCGGCTCCGGAGGTCACGAAATCCCGTGTTCCGACTGAGCTCGGTGCGCGCAGCGTGTAGCTGAACGCATGGAAGCTGGGCTCGCGCGGGGCGTCGAAGGCCGGCACCAGATTGCATCGCGCCACGGGATTGACGTCGTCCTTGAAGAGCCCCCACTCGGCAAGCGGCCCGACGTAGGCACGGTTGAAGGCGATGAAGGTCGGCTCATCCATCGGCACGGGCGAGCGCAGCTCGCAAGCGCACAGCGCGGTCAGCGGGCGCCCCAGAGAGGTCAGATGCGCCCGGATGCGGGCGAAGCCCTCGGCCAGCGCCACGGGCCGCCGAAAACGAGCGCGCTCGATGATGTGCCCGTCATCCGCGATCACCGCCGCCGAGTACTGGAAGCCGCCGGAGAGGTAGTGGTAGTTGCCGGCCGGAAACGCGATGGTCTGAGTCTGGGTCATGAGCTGCAACGCCTATTTACTACGTATTCGTAGTATTAAAAGGCCAGACACCAACGACACTCATAGAGAAAACCCTAGTGGCGGTTCAGCGGCGAGCCAGGACCTGTGAACGGGACCTAGTCGCCGAAGCCAAGCATCTTGCGCAGCAGCGCGATCAGCTGCTTTCGCTCGGACGCACTGAGCCGGCTTGCCAACGCGTCGCGGTAATCGAGCGCCTTGGTCGTGGTGTCCGCGAGCGCCTGCTGGCCCTCCTGCGTCAGGGAGAGACAGAAGCTGCGCGCATCGATGCTGGATCGCTCTCGCCGCAGCAAACCCTTTGACACGGTCCGCTGCACTAGGTCGCTGCAGGTGTTCAGATCCAATCCGATGTCCTGTGCCACTTCACTCTGAGAAGCGCCCGGGCGCTGGTCGACCGCGACCAGCAATGCAAGTTGGCGAGAGGTCAGTGCGGTGCCGTAGATCTGCGGAAAAAGAGCGTCGGCCTCGAAGTGTGCCCGGCGCAGGAGATGAGGCAGGTGATGTAGCAGCTTGAAATTCGATCTCGCCATTGCAGAGTGCAGTCCAGTTGAAAGCTTGCTTCGTGCCTGCGCGAGCTCAGGCCGCGGGCACGGCGGCGCCTACCTGCTGGTACACCGCGGTCTCGAAACCCATGAGTGTCTCGATGACGGGCATGTCGAAGAAGGGCAGCAGCTGCGTCATCAGGACTCCGCCGATGCCTTTGGCGCGGTCGATCCAGTAGTACGAATTGAAGACGCCCGCCCAGTCGCCGGTTCCGTTGCTGCGCATGCCCGGCAGATCGGCCAGCGTGAGATGAAAGCCCAGGCCCCAGCTTTGCGGTACCGGAAGCGCGGGCACGTCGTTCGACAGCTCGGGCACCGTCGACTTCAACAGCGCCGGCAGCTGGATCTGGCCAAGGTGGTCTTGCAGCGCCATCTGCACTGTGGCGGGCTTCAGGATGCCGGCGCCGTCGTTCAGCCAGGCCTGCACGAAGCGGCCATAGTCCTGCACCGTTCCGTAGGAGCCGTGGCCGGCGGCGTCCCATTCCGAGGTGGGCGGCAAGTCGAGCGACGACGGCGCGAGCCTGCCGTCGCCTTGGCGTTGCATCACGCGCAGCAGCCGTTCGCGCTGTTCGGCGCTGGGCGCGAAGGTCGAGTCATTCATTCCCAGCGGCCCGTAGACGAATTGCCGCAGGTAGCTGCCGAGGCTCTGCCCCGAAAGCGCCTCGACGATGAGTCCCAGCCAGTCGGTGTTGACGCCGTACTCCCACGCGGTGCCCGGGTCGTTGACCAGCGGCACCGACAGGCTGCGCTTCAGGCCCGACAGAGGGTTGGGCTCGCCCGTCAGCGCGTGGTACCGGAGCAGCTTCTCGTTGAGGAAGAAGTACCCCAGGCCGGCCGAGTGCGTCATGAGCTGGCGCACCGTGGCCTTGCTGGCCGGCGGCCGAAGGCGCGGCTTGTCGCCATCAAAGCCGTCCAGCACGGACAACCGACCGAACTCCGGCAGGATGGATTCGACGGTGGCATCGAGGCTCAGCCGCCCCTGCTCCACGAGCTGCAGCGCCGCCGTCGTGGCCACGGCCTTGGTCATCGACGCATTGCGGAACAAGGTGCGCTCGCTCGCCTCGCCGGCGGCATGGTGAAACAGCTGGCCGTTGCGGTCGACCACCACCGCCGCAACGCCGTGCAGGGCGCCCTTCGATACAGCTGTGTCCAGCAATGCCACGATGGCCGAACCGTTGAATGCCATGATCGCCTCCGATGTTCAGGGTGGTGGAACCGTGCGCGGGATTTTTGCCGCCACGGGCCGGACATTCTGCGCCAAACAAGTCGGGCCGCGCCATCCGGGGCAGTGGGCGGCGCAACGCCTGCGCCCGCCGCTGAGCTCGGGACGGGCATTCGTCATCGCGTCGCCGCCCCGCCGGGCTTCGCTTCATCGGGCTGCGGTATCGACAGTGGGGTGACTTCGACCTGCGCGAGGCCGTCTTCTCGCGAAATGCCGATCTCGCGTGCAGTGGCGGGTGAGAGATCGACGATGCGGCCCTTCACGTACGGACCACGATCCTGGATGGTGACCACCGCACTGCGCCCCGTCTCCAGGTTGGTCACCCTGGCGGTGGTTCCGAGGGGCAGCGTCTTGCTCGCGGCGTTGTCGTCGCGCGGGTCCATGCGGGTGCCGTCGGCCATCTTTCGGCCCGTGAATTTGTCAGCATAGAAGGACGCCTTTCCGACCTGCTTGCTGCCGCTGCGGTCGAGGCCGGGCTTCGCTGCCGAGGATGGTTTCGGCGCGGGAGTCGGCACCGTCGACGCCCCGCGCGACGAATTCCCATCCGGGGCGGAGCCTGGCGCAGCCCGGTTCCCCGGCGTGGGAGCAATCGCGCAGCCGGAGAGCGCGCATGCGATGGCCGTGAGCGCCGCCAAGGCCAGCTTTCGGATCATGGCAGTGTGTCCCCTTGCGAACGGTGTCGATGGAAGCAGCGTGTGCTGTCCGGCGCACCCAGCGTGTCGGACGCCGCCGATTTGCCTGGCGGAATCCACCGGGCAGGCCTGCGGGGCAGAACCCATGGCGGCAGCAGCAGGCTCCGATCGAACGTCGCGTTGCCTGCGCGCACCTAGGAGGTGAACCCCCTCACGATGCGGGCGGGCCGTCGTCCGGAGGCTGCAGCCTGGTCGTGATGCCGTAGAGCGCAAGCAGGCCCAGCACGTGCCCGATCGCGACGCCCGGCTCGCCCGATTCGATCCGGGCGATCGTCTGGACGTGCACACCCAGCCGGGCGGCAGCCGCGGCTTGGCCCTCACCGGCATTGGTGCGTGCCAGCCTGGCCGCCGCACCCATGTCCTTGATCGCCTGAAGGGCGTCGTTGCCGATGTCTACCGAGATGCGCTTGCCTTGGGCCATGCGCGGATTGTCGCTGCACAATCCGGCCGTGCCTCGAACCTTGCCCGAACCGCAGCCCACGCCCTACTGGCTCTACCTCCTGGAATGCGAGGGCGGCGTGTACTACGCGGGCATCGCGCTCGACGTGGAGCAGCGCTTCTTTCAGCACGTCTTCGGACTGGGCGCCAAGTTCACGCGCGCTCGGCCTCCGGTGCGGGTGCTTGCAGCCCGCAAATACGCCAGCAAGGGCGATGCGTTGCGGGCGGAAATCAGGGTCAAGGCCCTGCCTCGCGCCAGGAAACTTGCCTTCTTCAACGTTGTGGCGTAGCCGGGCTCTGCGCCCAGGCAATCCCGTGCCGATGGCCTTCGCAGCCGCACCCCCGTCTGGGCGGTTCGGGCGTCCGCCGCAGGCCCGGTTAGGGCCCGAAGCTCCCGGTAGCCGACAGGCTACAGTCGGCCAACACCCGACCGTCGAAGCTGTTCTCCAAATTGCCTGAGGAGCCAACGTGTTTTCCCATGTCTTTGTCGGCGTCAGCGATTTCGAGCGCGCCTTGCACTTCTACGGCGCAGTGATGGACAGCCTCGGTGTCGAGCTGCGCTTCTGCGAGCGAGAGAGGCCGTGGGCTGGCTGGCACAGCGCAGGAGGGGCGCGCCCCTTCTTCGTCATTTGCAAGCCCTATGACGGACAGCCGCACCACCCTGGAAACGGGCAAATGGTTGCCTTCGCAGCGGCCTCCAGGGCGGTCGTCCGCGCGTCGTACCAGGTCGCGTTGGAAAATGGCGGCGAATGTGAGGGCCCGCCTGGGCTGCGCCCGCAGTACCACGACAACTACTACGGCGCGTATTTTCGCGACCCGGACGGGAACAAGCTCTGCGTTGCCTGTCATGCCCCGACGCTCGACGGTGCATGCTGCCCGACGCGCGAGCATGGGCAGTGACCGGAGGCCCGGATGCCTTCGACAGCAGCGCCCGCGTGAACGACACAACCATCAACTACCTGTCCGCATCGCTGCCGTTGTCCAACGGCCAAGTCTCGCCCGAACTGAGCGTCAAACCGGCGCGTAGGCTCCTGTGCCTCCCGGCCAAGCCGTAAGCACGTCATATCCCTCGGGTGTCACAGCGACCATGTGTTCCCACTGGGCGGACAGAGACCTGTCCTTTGTCACGACTGTCCACCCGTCGGGCAGTTGCTTGGTTTCGCGTTTGCCTGCGTTGAGCATGGGTTCGATGGTGAAAACCATCCCCGGTTCCAACTTGAGCCCTTCCCCGCGCCGCCCGTAGTGCAGCACTTGCAGTTCCTCGTGATAGACCTGACCAATCCCGTGCCCGCAGTATTCGCGCACCACGCTGAAATGTTCACGGTGAGCGACTGACTGGATGGCATGGCCAATATCGCCGAGAGTCGCTCCAGGCTTGACCTGCCGGATTCCCGCCAGCATTGCTTCGTAGGTCGTCTCGACCAGGCGCCGAGCCAACACACTGGGGGCTCCGACGAAGTACATGCGACTGGTGTCGCCGAACCAGCCATCCTTGATGACGGCGACATCGATGTTGATGATGTCGCCCTTCTTCAGAATCCTGTCGGGCGAGGGGATGCCGTGACAAACAACCTGGTTGACCGAGGTGAGGATGGTCTTCGGATACCCGAGATACCCCACGTTGGCTGGAATGGCGCCCTGGACATTCACGATGTGGTCGCGGCAGATTCGGTCGAGCGTCTCCGTGCTCACCCCCGGCACCACGTAGGGCGCGACCATGCCGAGAACCTCTGCGGCAAGCCCGCCGGCCCGCCGCGCCATCCCTATGTCCTCGGCGGACTTGATGGAAATGCCGCGAGCCACTAGTGTTTTCCAGTGGAGGATGCGCGGGGCTTGCCCGGTTGGGCTGTGACAGCCCGGGCGATGTCCAGGCCCCCTGCGAGTTCAGCCCGTATCAGCAGTTGGCAGATTTCTCGGTGGTCCAACTCCGGGTGCATTTCGGTCAGCATTCCGACTCGCATCCAATGCTCTGCCTGTGCATTGATAGACCTGCTGAGGGCGTTCCCCACCACTCGCAGGTTCTCGTGCATCAGGTCCGAGATTTTGACGATTCCCATCAGTGACCTCTATATGAAACGTACACGAAGTATATATGTTTCGTATGGGCCCAGCGTCGCCTTCGGGTGCGCGATGTCTTCAACGGTGAGCGCACGGCGGCCCGCGGACGAAGGCGTCGTTGATTTACCGGCGCACGAAGAACCTGCGTGCCGTGCAGCTCTTGCTCGGCCACAGCAAGCTGAAAGCACGGTGCGCTATTTGGGCATCGAAGTCGAGGATGCGCTGGTGCTGGCGGAGCAGACCCTCTCAAAGATGTACTCGATTCGAAACTGCATCAGCGTTTGTGTCCCTCTGGCCGATCGGGTCGTTCCGCACCGTCGTGCATGCGGCGTCGCAGTCCGGCAACCTCGCCGAACTGCTGCTTGTACCACCGCGAGAAAGCGCTCAACGCAGAGAATCCGAGCAATTCGGCAACCTGCGACAGCGGCCGCGTGCCGTCGTCGATGTAGTGCGCGGCCAGTTCGCGACGGATGGCATTCACAACCTCCCGGAACGCCGTGCCCTCCCGTACCAGACGCCGATGCACGGTCTGCCGGTCGACGCCAAGCTGCTGCGCCACCTGCTCGATCGAGCATTGGCCCGAAGGCAGCAGCACCAGCAGGATGTTGCGCACGCTGTCGACCGCGCTCGTGCGCGCTGAACCGGCGGAGGCTTCGAGAACCTGCCGCGCATAGCGCGCCATCACCGCGTCGGCCATCGGGTTCGGTGCATCCAGGTCGCTCGTCGTGCAGACGAGCCCGTTGAAGTCCTGGCCGAAGTAGACGCCGTACCCGAAGATTCGAAAGTGCAGGCTCGGATCGCGCGGCGGCGAGTGCGAGAAGCAGACCCGCAGCGGGTTCCAGGCCGGCCCGAGGAAGAACTTCAGATTCCGAAACATCACCCCGACAAGCAGTTCCGTCGACTGACGCGATGAGCCGCTCTGGCCCACGAGAAACTCCTCCCGCATCACGGCGATGCCATTGGCCTCTTCAAGCTCCACGAACAGCGATTCGTTGAGCACGTGGCTGTAGCGCATCATCGCCCGCACGACGCGCCGCACCGTCGGTTCCTCGCGCGCTACCAGCGCCACGGCGCCGAGGTTCGACAGTTGCCGCGTCTCGGCCATGCGCAGGCCGAAGTTGTCCATGCCGCTGGCGATCGCCGAGTTCTCGAGCAGGTCTCGAACCGCCTGGCTCGGAATGCGCATGTCGGGATCGTGGAGGCAGCCCGGATTCAAATCGACCTCGGCCAGCAAGGCCAGCGGATTGATTCCGACCGCACGCGCGATCTCGGAATAGTTGGTCAGGCTGGCACTGCGGACGAGGTTCGACATGGCGTTAACGCGGCGTGTCACGTCAGGTTAAACAACTGTCACAGCGGGTCAATCGGCATCTCCCCTTGCCCGGAACAATCAGTTTTCCGAATCAGCTGCAGACGTGAAGGCCACGGGCAGCGACAACCTCAAGGAGACACGACCCGATGGACCGCGACAACGTACCTGCACCCACACCGGTTTGCGACCGCCTGCGCGAGAGCGGCAACTGGAACCCCAACTGGGAACCTTCTGCCGAACTCGACCCCGCCTGGACCGAGAAGTTCATGGCGATGGGCATCACGCCCATGGTCTCGGGCGTGCTCGATGCGAAGACCATCGAGTTCATCTCCATCGCCGTCGACGCCTCGTGCACCCACATGTACGCACCGGGTGTGCGCCGCCACATCCGCAAGGCGCTGGAGCTGGGCGCCACCAAGGAAGAGATCACCGCGGTGCTGCAGTGCGTAAGCGTATTGGGCATCCACACCATGAGCATCGCCGCGCCCATCCTGCTGGACGAACTGGCGTCCGTATCCACGCGCTGACCGGCTGCCTCCAGCACCCGAATCTCTGAACCCCAAGAAGGACAAATCATCATGCAATTCTTCGACGACTCCCTCCTCCCCGAAAACCAGCAACCCCTGGTCATCCAGGTCGCGCCCTATGGCCCCCAGTGGGACGCCAGCGACTCCGACGACATCGCCGTGTCGATGGACGACCAGGTCCGGAAAGCGGTCGATTGCTGGAACGCCGGCGCGACCGTGCTGCACGTGCACGTGCGCGAAGAAGACGGCAAGGGCAGCAAGCGCCTGTCCAAGTTCAACGAGATGCTGGCGCGCCTGCGCGAAGCGGTGCCCAAGATGATCCTGCAGGTGGGCGGCTCGATCTCCTTCGCGCCCGAGGATGACGGCCAGGCAGCAAAGTGGATGAACGATGACACGCGCCACATGCTCACCGAGCTGAACCCGCGTCCCGACCAGGTGACCATTGCCATCAACACCTCGCAGATGAACATCATGGAACTGATGACCGAGGCCGATGTCGCCGGCACGTCGCTCGCCAATCCGGCATTGCAAGCGGCCTACCGCGACATGATCGTGCCCTCCAACCCCTCCTGGCACGAGGAGCACCTGCGCCGCCTGGTGGCCAACGGCATTCAGCCGCACTTCATGCTCGCCCATCTGTCCCAACTCGAGACGGTGGAGCGACTCATTCGCCGCGGCGTGTACATGGGCCCGCTGATCCTGAACTACGTGGCGATCGGCGGCGGTGCGGCGGGCGTCAACCCGGCCGACATGATGGAGTTCGTGCGCCGCACGCCCGACGGCGCGACGCTGACGATCGAGACGCTGAACCGCAACGTGATTCCCCTCAACACGATGGCCATCGCGATGGGCATGCATGTGCGCGTGGGCATCGAGGACACGCTGTTCGGGCCGACGGGCGAGCGCATGAGCTCGGTGCAGCAGATCGAGGCCATGGTGGCCATCGCGCGGGTTCTCAACCGCGACATCGCCAGCGGCGACGACGCGCGCAGCATCTACAGGATCGGCGAAACCTACCGAAACACCGACGAAACGCTGGCGCGGATCGGATTCGCACCAAACCGGGCGCCGGGCCAGCGCGGCGTGCCGATGCGCGTGGCCGCCTGAGAAGGAAGCGGTATGTCGATCACTCAAGCGTGGACCGACCTGCTCGGAGAGCACGAGCTGGCCGAACGGGGACGCTGCTTTGCCCGCCGCGACGGCCACGAGATCGCGCTCTTTTGCATCGAGGACACCGTGCACGCGATCGCAGACAGCTGCCCGCATGCCGGCGCGTCGCTCGCCAGAGGTGCTCTCGAAGGCACGACGATCCAATGCCCCGCGCATGGCCTGCGCTTCGATCTTGCAAACGGGTGCAGTCGCGGCGCAGGTGGCGGGCTCGCTGTTCGCACCTACCCCGTGCGCGTGCTGGACGGCCGCGTCGAGGTCGACTTCGGCGAAGCAGCTCACTGACGCCGGGCCCACCCTGGCGATTCGCACAACCATTCCATTTTTCGGAGACACACGATGCAACAACTCAAGAACCCCCTGCGCCGCGCCATGCTCGGCACCCTTGCCGCCGCGTCCCTGCTGGCCATGGCACCCATCGCACTGGCCGAGAGCTGGCCCAGCAAGCCGATCCGCCTTGTCGTCGGCGCGCCTCCGGGGGGCACCTCCGACATCGTCGCGCGCACATTGGCCGAAGGCCTCGCGCCACTGCTCGGCCAGCCGGTGATCGTTGACAACAAGGCCGGCGGCATGGGCGCCATCGGCCTCCAGGACCTGCTGCAATCACCGCACGACGGCTACACCTTCATGGTCGGCGTCAATGGCCTGGTCACCGAGATCCCGCATGTTGTCAAGACCCGCGTCGACATGTTCAAGGACGTCAAGCCTTTGGCCCAGCTCACCCAGACCGGCCTGGTGCTCGTTGGCAATCCCTCGCTGCCGGCATCGAACCTGAAGGACGTCATCGCCTATGTGAAGGCTCATCCCGGCAAGGTGAGCTACGCCTCGTACAGCAGCGGCACGATGTCGCACACGATGGGGCAGGAGTTGAACAAGCTGGCCGGCCTGGACATGACGCATGTGGGCTACAAGGGCTCGCCGCCCGCACTCCAGGATGTGATGGGCGGCCATGTGGCGCTGATGTTCGACGGCCCGGCGACTTCTGTTCCGCTGATCAAGGCAGGCAAGCTGAAGGCCTTCGCGGTCGGCGCGCCCAAGCGGCTGGCTGCCCTGCCCGACGTGCCTACCTTCGCCGAACTCGGCTACCCGAAGATCGGCGACGTCGCCTGGATGGGCTTGTGGACCAAGCCCGACGTTCCGGCCGAAGTGCAAGCCAAAGTCCGCGAGGCCACGCTGAAGGTGCTCCAACAGCCGAAGGTGATTGAGCGCTTCAGGGAACAAGGCCAGGACATCGGCCTGCCGCTGACGCCCGACGAGCTGTCGAAGTCGCTGCGTGCGGCGTCCGACAGGCACGCCGCCAACCTGAAGGCCATCGGCTTCCAGCCCGAATGAAAACGAATCGAGGAACACGCATCATGAACGGACAGATGATGCAGCAGCCGCTGCTGATCTCCACCCTGCTGACGCATGCCGAACGCCACCACGGCGAACAGGAAATCGTCTCGCGCCGGGTCGAAGGCGACATCCATCGCACCACCTACCGAGAGCTCGCCGCTCGGGCGCGCCGCGTGGCCAACGCGCTGGCGCAGCGCGGCGTCGCGTTCGGGGACCGCGTCGCCACGCTGGCGTGGAACGGGTACCGCCACATGGAGCTGTACTACGGCGTCTCCGGCTCGGGCGCAGTGTTGCATACGCTCAATCCGCGCCTGCACCCCGACCAGGTGGTGTGGATCGCCGACCACGCCGAAGACCAGATGCTGTTCTTCGACCTGAGCTTCCTGCCGATCGTCGAAGCAATCGCTTCACGCGTGAAGACGATCAAGGCCTTCGTCGCGATGACCGACCGTGCCCACATGCCGGCCTCGACCAAGGTTCCCGGCCTCCTGTGCTACGAGGAACTGCTGGCCGGCGCGAGCGATCGCTTCGACTGGCCGAGCTTCGACGAGAACACCGCCTCGTCGCTGTGCTACACCTCGGGCACCACCGGCGATCCGAAGGGCGTGCTGTACAGCCATCGCTCGACATTGCTGCATACCTACGCCGCGGCGCTGCCCGACGCGCTGAACTGCTCGGCGCGCGACGCCATCCTGCCCGTGGTGCCGATGTTCCACGTCAACGCCTGGGGCTTGCCGTATGTAGGGTGCGCGGTCGGCGCCAAGCTCGTCTACCCGGGCCCGTACCTCGACGGCAAGAGCCTGTACGAATTGTTCGAGGCCGAGGGCGTGACGATGTCCGCGGGCGTTCCCACCGTCTGGCAGGGCCTGCTGGCACATGTCGAGTCCAACGACCTGACATTCAGCACCATGCGCCGCACCGTGATCGGCGGCTCGGCCTGCCCCCCGGCGATGATGCGCGCCTTCCAGGAAGGCCATGACGTGCAGGTGCTGCATGCCTGGGGCATGACCGAGGTGAGCCCGCTGGGCACCGTCTGCACGCTCAAGCCGGCGCAACTGGTGCTGGGCAGCGAAGAACGGCTTGCGGTCCAGTCCAGGCAGGGACGCGCCGTGTTCGGCGTCGACCTCAAGATCGTGGACGCCGACGGCAAGGAGTTGCCCTGGGACGGCAAGACCTCGGGCGAGTTGCTGGTGCGCGGCCCCTGGATCATCGCCAGCTATTTCAAGGGTGCCGGCGGCAACCCGTTGGTGGACGGCTGGTTCCCGACTGGCGATGTCGCCGTCATCGACGCCGATGGCTTCATGCAGATCACCGACCGCGCCAAGGACGTCATCAAGTCCGGCGGCGAGTGGATCGGCTCGATCGACCTGGAGAACATCGCGATGGCACACCCCGCCGTGGGCATGGCCGCCTGCATTGCTGCATCCCATCCGAAGTGGGACGAGCGCCCGCTGCTGGTGGTGGTGAAGAAGCCCGGCGTCGAGGTCACGCGCGAGGAACTGCTGGCCTTCTACGACGGCAAGATCGCCAAGTGGTGGACACCCGACGACGTGGTCTTCAGTGACTCGATCCCGCTCGGCGCGACCGGCAAGATGCTCAAGCATCGCCTGCGCGAGCAGTTCAAGGACCACCGGCTGCCGACCGCCTGACGCCATGACCACACTCACGATCGGCGCGTTTCCCGGGCGCGTGCGCTTGCCGCTTGCTGTTTCCAGGCTGCTGGCCTGTGTCGTGGTCGCTGCGGCCTCCACCTTCCTCTCGGAGCACTATGGTGCCCCGGTGATGCAGGACCTGGCAGAACTTGCCATGACTTCGGTTTTTCCTGGGAGCGTTGCGATGGCGTCGACCGACGCCAAAGCCGACTATGTTGGCAACCCTCTGCGCGATCACGTGGTTTCCACCGCATCGGATAGGGCCTGACGCGCGCTCGGCAGCACGACGCCAGAGCGGCAACGGGTCGGCGACAATGGCGCAACGCGCACGTGCTTCGACCTAGAATTTCGACCTTTCGCGAACCGGTCCGACATGAAATCGAAAGCAGGCAACCCCAGCATCAAGGATGTCGCAACGCGAGCCGGCGTCTCTCTGGGCAGCGTGTCGCGCGTGATCAACAAGATCGAGAACGTGAGCCCCGAGGTGCGCAAGCGCGTGCTGCAGGCCATGGCAGAGCTCGACTACCGGTTGAATCACGCAGCGCAGACGCTTCGCTCCCGTTCCTCTCGCACGATCGGCTGCATGTTCACCGACGTGACGAACCCGCTCTACGCGAAGCTCTACCGCATCTACGAAGAAAAGTTTCGCGAGAACGGCTACATGGTGCTGCTGGCCAACAGCCTGAACAACCCCGAGTGGGAAATCGAAATTCTCTCGATGTTCCAGAGCCGGCGCATGGACGGCATCATCATTGCGCCCGGCAACGAGCGAGACGCGAGCGTGCTGGCGGCGGTGGAGAAGATGGACCTGCCTGTCGTGATTCTCGATCGCGACATGAACGCGAAAAAGGACCAGGTGCTGTTCGACCACGCGCAGGCCGTGAAGGAGGCCATGCTAAACCTGATCGACCAAGGACATCGCGAGATCGCATTCGTGGTCTCCGGCACGCATACCCGGCCGATGCTGCGGCGCATCGAGGGCTACAAGGCCGGCTTCGCGGCGCGCGGGCTCAAGGCCCGAGCCGACCTCCTGGTCAAGCTGCCCAGCTCCACGGAGCCCGCGTTCGACCTTGTGACCGAACTGCTGCAGCGGCAGGAGCGGCCTACGGCACTGCTCACGCTCGGCACCAGCGTGCTGGCCGACGTGCTCAACGCGATCGAGGCGCAGGGCCTTCGAATTCCGCGCGACATCTCGGTGGTCTCGATGGGCGACCCGGATTTCGCGCGCAGCCATCGCCCGCGAATCAGCAGCGTGACCGTCGACCTCAACCTCGCGGTGCAGGAAAGCATCGACCTCCTGGTAACGCGGATGCGCGAAGGTCCCGGCGGTGCGCCACGCCGAGTGATGGTGCCGACGATCTTTTCGCTGCAGGGTTCGTGCGGCCCCGTTCCAGCCGTCACGCCGCGCAAGAAACCCACTCGCAAACAGTAAGCCGGTACACGGTCTTGGCCGGGCGATTCTCCCTGCAATGAAACGTTTCATCGGGGAAAGTACTGTGCAGGCGTTCGCCGACTCCGACTACGCTTGCCCCCATCACGCGCCGTGTGCGCGCCTTCCGCCTTTCGAACCGCTTGCCATCCATCGATGAATCCAGAACGCGCGCCCGCCTCCCGCTCCGAACCGGCCAGCAACAGCCTCACCGGCCGCGTCGCGATCGTGACTGGCGCGGGTTCGCGCACCTCGGACATAGGCAACGGTCGTGCCGCCGCGTTCCTGCTGGCGGGGTGCGGCGCAAAAGTGCTCCTACTCGATGCGCAGCTCGACGCACTCGCGAAACCGAACGAATGGTCGCCGCCGTTCTCACTTTTTTTGATGCGCCAATGAAACGATTCACCTTTCAGGAGCTTCAACCATGAGCGTCGCTCTTTCGTTGCCATCTCGCACCATGCTCTCGGGCATCGGTCGGCGCGCAGGTCACGTGCTGATCGTGATCTCGCTGCTGAGCGTGGCCACCTTCCTCATGCTCGAACTGCTGCCTGGCAACGTGGTCGACGCGATGCTGAGCGACAACGCCCGGCCCGAGGAGATTGCACGCCTGCAACGCGAACTGGGCCTCGACCAACCGATGCACATGCGCTTCCTCGGCTGGCTCGGCAACGCGTTGCAGGGCGACCTGGGAACCTCGCCGTTGAGCGGCGAGCCGGTGACGGCCGCCATTGCGCACCGGCTGCCGGTGTCGATCCAGCTGATGATCTTCGCGCAGGTGATCGCGCTGATGATCGCTCTGCCGCTGGGCATCTGGGCCGGCTACCGCGCGGGCAGCCCAATCGACCGGTGGCTCTCGGGCGGCGCCTTCGCGGTCCTCGCGGTGCCGCACTTCGTGCTGGGGCTTCTGCTGATTTTGCTGTTCGCGATCTGGCTGCGCTGGTTTCCGGCGACCGGCTATGTGCCGTTCGGGACCGATCCGCTCGGTGGCATCCGTTCGCTCGCCCTGCCCTCGCTGACGCTGGCGCTGGTGGAAGCGCCGATCTACATGCGCTTGCTGCGAAGCGACATCGCGAGCACGTTGCGTGAGGAGTTCATCACCGTCGCGCGAGCCAAGGGCCTGTCGGACCGCCACATCCTCATTCGCCACGCATTACGGCCCTCGTCGTTCAGCCTCATCACCGTGATGGGCATCAACGTCGGTCACCTGATCGGCGGCGCGGTGATCATCGAGACACTGTTCGCATTGCCCGGCGTCGGCCGCCTGCTTATCGAGGCCATCACCAAGCGGGACTTCGTCACGCTGCAGGGTGTGGTGGTGTTCATCGGCGTGTCCTTTGTGGTCGTCAACCTGGTCGTAGACGCGATCTACGCGCTGCTCGATCCCCGCGTGTCTGACCGCCATGCGCGCTGAATCTCTGCCCCGCCCGAAAAGCGCGCCTCGGCCACGCTGGCGGCCGCACGGACGCACCATGTTGCGCCTCATGCTGCCGTGCGCGTGGCTGCTCGTGGTCCTGTTCTTCGCGATCGCGGCCGACTGGCTGCCGATGCCCTCGCCAACGGACATGGACTTCGCAGCTGCCGAGCAAGGCCCGAGCGCCGCACATCTGCTGGGCGCGGACCTCGACGGTCGAGACATCCTCTCGCGCCTGGCGTACGGCGCACGGGTCTCCCTGACCGTGAGCCTGATCGCGCCGTTGATCGGTCTGGTCTTCGGATCTGCGCTCGGGCTGTTCGCGGCCTACTACGGCGGCGCGGTGCGCACGGCCATCCTCGCGCTGCTCGACGCCATGCTCGCCTTCCCGAGTCTGGTGTTCGCGCTCGGCCTCACCGTGGTGCTAGGGCCGTCGGTGCAGAACGTGACGCTCGCACTCGGCGTGATGTCCATTCCCGCCTTTGCGCGCATCGCCCGCGCCAATGCGCTGCCGCTGATCGGCCGGGAGTTCGTGCTGGCCGCACGCACGGCGGGCGCGAGCGATCTGCAGATCATGGTGCGCGAGATTCTTCCCAACATGACGATGGCGCTATTGACCTACGGCCTGTCCGTCACGTCGGTGATGATCGTGGCCGAAGGCTCGCTGAGTTTCCTCGGTGTGGGCGTGCCACCGCCAACGCCGAGTTGGGGCGGCATGATCGCCGATGGCCGCGAGTCCCTCGAGCGTGTGCCGCATGTCAGCCTGATTCCGGCGGCCGTGATGTTCCTCACCGTGCTGAGCCTGAACCTGCTCGGCGACAGCTTGCGGCAGCGCCGCGGCGGCGGACGCGGAGGCCTGGCATGAGCGACTTCGACAACAAAAAAGACGGGGCGCTGCTGTGCGTGCGCCATCTGAGCGTGCAGTTTCAGACGCCGCAGGGACCTTTGCATGCGCTGAGCGACGTTTCGCTCGACGTGGCGCGCTCGCGCACGCTGGCGATCGTCGGCGAGTCCGGGTCGGGCAAATCGGTGCTGTCGCGCTCCATCCTGCGGCTTCTGGGGCCGGCGGCGAAGATCGCGCCCGAGGCACAGATATTTTTCGGCGCGCAGGATCTGCTGCGGCTAGACCGTGGCGCAATGCAGGCCATGCGCGGCCGGCGCATCGCCATGGTTTTTCAGGACCCGATGACGGCGCTGAATCCGGTGCGGCCCATCGGCGTGCAACTCACCGAAGGCATGCAACTTCACCTCCGGCTCGATCGCCATACAGCGCAGACCCGCGCCGTCGGCTTGCTGGACCAGGTCGGCATCACCTCACCGGAGCGACGCATGACGCAGCTGCCGCACGAACTCTCCGGCGGCATGCGCCAGCGCGTGGTGATCGCGATGGCCATCGCCTGCGAGCCCGAGTTGCTCATCGCAGACGAGCCCACGACCGCACTCGACGTGACCGTGCAGGCCGAGATTCTCGACCTGCTGCGCAGCCTGCAGCGCCAACGCCAAATGACCATGATCCTCGTCACCCACGACCTTGGCGTCGCGGCCGGCCATGCGGACGACATCGCCGTGATGTATGCCGGCCAGGTCGTCGAGAAGGCACCGACCGCAGCGCTTTTCCGGCAGCCGCGCATGCCCTACACGCGGGACCTGCTGCGTTCCATCCCGCGCGTGGACGATCCGCCGCATGCGACGCTGTACACGATCGCGGGGCGACCGCCCGCGGTGCACGCGCTGACCGGCGGTTGCCGATATGCCCCGCGCTGCGATCGCCGCATGGCGCAGTGCGACGCGGCGCAGCCAGGGCTCGAGTCGGCCGTGGGTGCGCATGCCTTTCGCTGCTGGCGCCCGATGGAGCAAGTCGCATGACGAACCCCACGACACAAGCACAGGAGCCGCCCGTGCTCGAGGTACGCGACCTCGACGTGCTCTATGCCCTTGCAGGCGGGCAGCAGATGCGCGCCGTGGATCGGCTGAGCTTCGACATCGCGCGCGGCGAGACGCTGGCGCTGGTGGGCGAATCGGGCTGCGGCAAGTCGTCAGTCGCCAAGGCGGTGATGCAGCTCTCGCCCACCGCAGGCGGTGCGATTCGGCTCGAAGGGCAGGCGTTCGCGAACCTGACGGCCAATGCGCTCAAGCGCCTGCGCCGTCGCTTCCAGATGATCTTCCAGGATCCGATCTCCTCGCTCAACCCGCAGCGCACGGTGCGCGAGATCCTGGAGTTTCCGCTTCGGGTGAACGGCCGTTTCGACAAGACCGGGAGCGCACGCCGCATCCGCGAGACCCTCGACATCGTGGGCCTCGACAGCCAGAACGTGCTGGAGCGCTATCCGCACGAGTTCTCCGGTGGCCAGTGCCAGCGCATCTCGATTGCGCGGGCGCTCATCCTCGAACCCGTGCTGCTGGTTTGCGACGAGCCGGTTTCGGCGCTGGACGTCTCGGTACGCGCACAGGTGCTCAACGTGCTCAACGACCTGCGCCGGCGGCTGGGCCTGAGCATGCTGTTCATCTCGCACGACCTGGCGGTGGTGCGCAACGTGGCGGACCGCGTGGCCGTGATGTACCTCGGGCGCATCTGCGAGATCGGCACCGCGCGGGACGTTCTGGACCGCCCGGCGCACCCTTACACCGCGGCGCTGCTCAGCGCGGTGCCGCGTGCAGACCCTGCCGCGCAAACGCGGCGCATCGCGCTCCAGGGCGAGATGCCGTCGCCCATGTCGCTGCCCACGGGCTGCCGCTTTCGCACGCGCTGCCCGGGCGCGCAGGCGGCTTGCGCCGCGGCGGAGCCGCCATTGGCATCGCTTGCCGACGGGCGCCAGGTCGCCTGCCACTTTCCCTTTTCGGTGGCAGTGCCTTCGGCCGACGCCACCGCGTCCTTCGAACCCGAGGAAATCGCTTCATGAACACAACGCGCCCGCCCCTGTTCGCCGCACTCCCCGTGACCTGTGTGCTGACCTTCGCCCTGCTCTCGCCCGCTGCCCAGGCCCAAAAGAAGGGCGGCACGCTCTCCATCGGCATGGAAGCGGAGTTCAGCGGGTTCAATCCGGCAAAAGCCAAGATCTTCAACCAGAACACCATCACGCCGGCCTCCTCGGTGATGGAGACCCTGTTCGTTTTCGAAGGCAAGCAGATCGTGCCGCGCCTGGGCCTGAGCTTTGCGCAAGGGGATGACCGCCTGAGCGCCACGGTCAAGCTGCGGCCGGGCGTGAAGTTCCACGACGGCACGCCCTTCGACGCCGATGCCGTGGTGGCCCATTACGCATGGCTTCTGGCACCCGAAACGGGCATCAATCTGTCCGTGATCGCGCCCGTGAAGACCGTCGAGAAGGTCGACGAAATGACCGTGCGCTTCGTGCTCAAACAGCCTTGGGCCGCGCTGCAATCCGCGCTCGCGTCCGAGCACCTCGTCAACTTCATCCTCTCGCCGACGGCGCTGAAGAACGACCCGGAAGGATTTCACAGAAAGCCCGTCGGCACCGGGCCCTTTGTCTTCAAGGAGTGGCAGGCCGGGGACCGCATCGTGATGGAGCGCAACCCCGACTACTGGGACCCGAAGCTGCCCTACCTCGACCGCCTGATCTACCGGGTACTGCCCGACGGGAATACGCGCTACCAGAGCATCAAATCGGGCCAAGTCGACATCGGCCGCATGGACACCGCGAACCACGTGCTCGACGCCAAGAAGGACCCGAAGCTCAAGGTGCACGAATACCAAGGCTCGGGTGCAATCTCCTGGAATTTCAATGCCTCGAAAGAGCCTTTCAACGACCCACGGGTGCGCGCGGCGGTGGTGCATTCGTTCAACACCAAGGCGATGCTTGACACCTTCTTCCTCGGCACCACGGTGGCCACCACCGACCTGCTGGGCCCGAACTCGGAGTGGTTCTGTCCCAAGCTCAACTGGCGCGGCTACGACCTCGCGAAGGCGCGTGCATTGGTCGCCGATGTGGGCAAGCCGATCAGATTCCAGCTGGTGTCCACCAACACGCCGGCCGGCCGCCGCCAGGCCGGCATGGTGCAGCAATTCGTCAAGGAAGTCGGCATGGAAGCCGACATCAGGCTGGTCGAACAAAGCCAGAACGTGCGCGTCGGACTGAGCGGCGACTACCAAATGGATGTCTGGCGTTTCAGCGACATCGTGGGCGAACCGGACGTGGCGCTCGCCTACTACTTCGGCGGCGAGAACGGCGCGCCGGTGAGCCGCCACGACAGCAGCAAGGTAGACGCGATCCTGCGCAAGGCGCGCGCGGAGACCGATAAGGCCAAGCGCAAGGCGATGTACTGCGAGGTGGCGCAGATCGTGTCCGACGAGGCCTACCAGATGATTCCGATCCGGGTCACCTACTACGCCATCGCGAGCCCGAAGGTCAAGAACGTTCCTCCCATGCTCAACAGCGTGATCCGCACCCGCAGTGTGTGGCTCGAACAGTGAGCCGTTCCCACTCTCCTCCATTCCCATCAAAAGAGACCCATGGCACGCATTCCCTACTTCGACCTTGAAAAGGCACCCGAGTCGTACACACGGCTGATCGCGTCGCGGCCTCCGCTCAACCTCTATCGCATGCTGCCGCATGCGGGCAAGGCGGCCGAAGGCTTTCTTGCGCTGGGCGGTGCGATCCTGCGCGAGAACACGATCGACGCGAAGCTGCGCGAGATCGCCATCCTTCGCACAGGCATCCTGAGTGGCGCCAGCTACGAAGTGCACCAGCACAAGCGCGTGGCGCGGAGCGTCGGCCTGTCCGACGAGAAGATTGCCGCGCTCGAGAAGAACGCAGACCGGTCCGCGCTCGACGAGACCGAGACGATGGTGCTCGAGTTCACCGACCAGCTTGTGTTGCACGTGAAGGCGCCCGACGCCATGTTCGAGGCGCTGTGCGCGCGGCTGTCGCAAGGCCAGGTGGCGGAGTTGGTGCTGGTCATCGGCTTCTACATGCTGGTGAGCCGGTTTCTCGAGAACTTCGAGGTCGACATCGAGCCTCCCAGAACCATCGAATAGGCCTTCCTACATTCAGAACAACTCACTACACGAACTGCCATGAACCTCGCTCCTCAGGACCTCGAACCCTCCTTGCAGATGTACCCCGAAACGCTGGGCCACGCGCCCGGCCGCGGACGGCTGCAAGGCCGCCGTGTACTGGTGATCGGCGCCGGCCAGCGCCCTATTCCCGAAGTCAACCCGCCAGTGGGCAACGGCCGCGCGATCTCGCTGCTGTTCGCGCGCGAGGGCGCCAGCCTCGCCTGCGTCGACATGTCGGCACCGGCCGTCGAGGCCACTTGCGAACAGATCGACCGCGAGGGCGGCAGCGCCTTTGCCGAAGTGGCCGACGTGCGCGATGCATCGTCGATCGCACCCCTGGTGCACCGCTGCGCCGAACGGCTCGGCGGGCTCGACGGGTTGGTGCTGAATGTCGGCATCTCGCGCGCCCTGCCGCTCGCGAAACAGAGCGCCGAGGACTGGGACGAGGAATATGCCGTCAATGTGCGCAGTCACATGCTCTTCAGCCAGGCGGCTCTGGAGGTGATGGCGCCGGGTTCGTCAATCGTTCTGATGTCTTCTCTGGCGAGCCAGCGCAACACCGGGCGCAACCCGGCCTACGAATCGTCGAAGGCCGCACAGGTGTCGCTGGCACGTGCGATCGCGGTGGCCGGCGAGCCCAAGGGCATCCGTTGCAATTCGGTGCTGCCGGGCCTGATGGACACGCCGATGGGTCGCGATGCCACACGCCGCCGCCCGGGCCGTGCAGCCGCCGTGCCCTTCGGTCGCCAGGGCACCGGCTGGGAGGTGGCCTACACCTGCCTTTTTCTGATCTCCAACGAATCGAGCTACGTGAACGCGCACGCGCTGATGGTTGACGGCGGCCTCGGCGTGGGCGTTGCTCGCGCTTGAATCACATGCCACGCGCGGCTTGGTCGGACAATCACAGGCGCATTGCCCGCACAGGCGTCGCTCCGATCGTGACGAATAGCGCTCACAGCGTTGCCACCGGTGTGACCGGCGAGCCTACGGCTCCCGGCAGTCGCAGCGGCGGAGCCGTCAGCATGAAGCTTGCACGCTTTTCGTCCTTCAGCGCCTGTGCCAGTTCGCCGAAGTACCACAACTCGCCCAGCGGAATACCCTGCTTGAACAGACACAGCTCGTGCAGGGGAAGCCGCGCACCGCAGATGTGGGCGCCGGCTGCAGGCACGTCCTCCACACCGTAGTTGTCCGCGCACAGCGCCGCGATGCCACTGTCGATGATCCACTGCTGCAGACGCTCGTCGCGTCCGTCGAGCACGGCACAACGCGCCTGGCGCATTGCCGGGTCGGGCCTGCCCGCCATTTCCAGCAGCAGGTCCGCAAAGCCCGTGTACAGGCACAGGATGTCGCCGGGCAGCAACTCCGTGGCAGCGGCATCCAGCGCTTGCATCAAGCCGTCGTAGCCGACGGCGCGCCTCTCGGTTCCGCACAGTGCGAAGAGATCGAGCAACACGCCGCGACTCTGGATCGCCTTGACGGCAAAGGTGTCGATGCCCAGCCGATGCGCGCCGCCCGGCCGGCCCTGGGGATCGTCGGGGCCGACAATGTCCTCACCGGCACGAAAACCGTTGTAGTAGACGGCCTGCGGATCGCCGGTGCCGGCCGCGTCGAACAGATGCCCCACATGCGCGAAGCTGTCCCACTGGGTGGAGTACTGCGTATGCAGCAGGACCGCGTCGTCGCACAGCACATCGGTCTGCCCCAGGGCGGCATCGCCGATGGCCAGGTTGAAGACGGGCTGCGCGTCACGCAAGGTCGGGGACAGTCGAGGCGGATGCCGTCGAGGATTGAGCACGTTGCCGCCCGGCAGCGTCAGCGGCAGGCTCAGGCAGTAGCTTTGCCCCGAGCGCACCTCGCGCACGCCGCGCAGCACCGACTCTGGCGTGATGAGGTTGAGGCGCCCCAGCTGGTCGTCGTTGCCAAAATCGCCCCAGTTGGACAGCGGCGGGCGCCGTGTCCAGCGCGGCGAGGACGAATTCGTCATCAATCCTCGCCCTCCTCCGAGGCTGCGGCAGCCATGTCCCACAGGTCCTGCCCGACCGGACGGTCGCGCTCTTCGATCACATGCGCCACCAGGCCGGCGACGCGTCCGATGAGCGTGAGCCCCTTGCCGAATTCGGGCGTCAAGCCCAGGTCGAGCAGGACGGCGCCCTTGCAGCCGGTGGCGTTCAAGGGCATCGGACGGCCAGCTGCGCGTGACAGGGACGCGGCCAGTTGCAGCGCGAAGCGGCAATGCACGCCGAAGTATCCTTCCTGTCGTGCCTCCCGCAGCGACCGCTCGGTGCGCGGATCGCCGTTGACGTGAATCGGATGACCCAGGCCCGGGATCTTCCTTTTCTCCCGCCGGCAGCGCTCGACAACGGCATCGGCGACAGTCCCGAGCTGCTCGTCGGTCAACGACTCGGGGTGTTCCAGACCCCGCAGCGCCTCCTGCAGGAAGCGGGCGCTGACCTCGACCGTACCCAGAAAGCGGCTGCCCGCGCCCAGCAGTCCGGCGGCGACCGCACCCTGCATCGACTCCGGCGCGCCATGCAGCGTCAGCCGCGTGGCCAGCGCACTCGGCGTCAGGCCGTGATCGATCGACGCCACCAGCGAGTTGTTGATCATTCGCCGCAGCCGCTCGTCGGGAAAGTGCCCGAGGATGGCCAGGCACAGGACGTCCACGAAGTCGTGCTTGTCCAGCAGATCGTCGACCAGGTCGTGGCCGCGGATGCGGATGTGGTCTGCGTCTCCGCTGCCGATGTAGCTCTTGAGCATCGAATTTCCTTTCACCGCGTCAGCGCGCATCTGCGCCTGCGCTTTTGACGATGTCACGCCAGCGCGGCACCTCGGCTTCGACAAATGCCTGGAACGCGGCATCGGACAGGCCCATCGGATAGCTGCCGATTCTGGCCATCGCCGCCTTGACCTCGGGAGCCTCCGTGGCGCGCGCGATCTCGCGTGCCAGGCGCTCGACCACGCCATCGGGCGTGCCCTTGGGAACGAAGACACCCGACCATCCTTCGAGCGCCGCGCCGGGGAATCCTGCTTCGCCGACGGTCGGCACGCCGGGGAGCACCTCGAGCCGCGTGCTGCCGTTGATGGCCAGGGCGCGCAGCCGGCCGGACGCGATGTGCTGCAGCACGCTTTCCGTGTAGCTGAAGGTGATGTCCACGTTGCCCGCCAGCAAGTCCGTCATGGACGACTGGTTGTTGTACGGCACGTGGGTGAAGTTCACCTTGGCCACATCCTGAAAGCGCGCGGCGGCCAGGTGCGTCTGCGTTCCGGTGCCCGACGAGGCGTAGTAGATGCGCCCCGGCGCGCGCTGCGCCGCGCCGACCAGGTCGGCCACGCTCTGCCAGGGCGTGCCAGCGTTCGTCACCAGCACCGTCGACTGGCGAAAGAGCGAGTGCACCGCCCGCAGTTCGCGCGACGGATCGATGCGCGCCTGCGGCTGCAGCGCCAGGTTGGCGGCCTGCGTGCCGTGCGTGCCGTACATGAGCGTGTAGCCGTCGGCCGGCGCGCGCGCAACGTACTCGGCCCCGATCATCCCGCTGGCGCCGGGCCGGTTCTCCACCACCACAGGCTGGCCCAACGCGTCGGCGAGCTGCCGGGCGATGAGGCGCCCCTGGTTGTCCGCGATGTTGCCAGTTCCGAAGGGAACGACCAGCGTGATGGGCCGCTGCGGATAGCCGGCCGCCCACGCGCCGCCGGCCAGCAGGACGCCGGCCACCAGCCCGGCGAGTCGCTTCTGCATTTTCGTTGTCTGCATGCTCGTCGGACCTCCTGCTAGTACGAATGCCGGCCCGCCGTGGCGCCCGCATCCACTGGCAGCACCGTGCCGGTGACCCAGCCAGACTCGTCGCTTGCCAAATAGCGGATCGCGTGTCCGACGTCCCAGCCGCTGCCTTCGGTCTGCAGGAAGGAGCGCTTGCGGCGGACTTCGCGGATCTCGTCGCTCATGCCGCGCGCATAGACCATCGGCGTGTGCACCATGCCCGGGGCGACGCAGTTGACGCGAATGCCCTGCGCGCCGTGATGCGCCGCCATCGCGCGCGTCATGTTCACGACCGCGCCCTTGGAGGTCGGGTACAGCAGGCCGGGATGCCCGCCGATCAGGCCCGCGACCGAGGCGACGTTGACGATCGCCCCCTTGCCCTGCGTCTGCATATGCGGGATGCAGTGGCGCGCCATCAGCATCATCGACGTGACGTTGATGCGCAGCGCCTCGTCCCAGGCCTGCAAGTCCACGTCGACCGCCGTGCCGGTGGGCCCGCCAATGCCGACGTTGTTCACGAGGATGTCGATGCGGCCCCAGCGCTGCACGGTTCGGTCGACGGCCTCGCGACAGTCGCCGTCGCGGCCCACATCGCACACGGCCACCTCGGCCTCGCCGCCCTCCTCTGCAATCATTCGCCGGGTCGTCTCCACCCATTCGGACACTGCATCGATCAGCGTCACGCGGGCACCGTCGCGCGCCAGCAGGATCGCCGCCGCGCGGCCGTTGCCGATGCCTTCCGCCCGGGAGCCGGCGCCGGTAACGACCGCCACCCGCCCCTGCAGGGATCGTTCGAATGTTCTTTCAGTCTGGTTCATGTGCTTTTCTTTCAATGGGTTCAGTGGATGGCCCTCGCCAGCCCCTGCCAGTAGCGCTCGCGCAGCTGCTTCTTGTCCGGCTTTCCCAGCGGCGTCAGCGGCAGGGCATCGACGAAGTCCACGGTCTTCGGTGTGCTGACGGCCCCCTTGGCCTGGCGCACCAGGGCCTGGATCTCCGCGGCGCCGACCGCGGCGCCCTGGCGTGGCACGACGACCGCCTTCACCGCCTCGCCCCAGCGCTCGTCGGGCACGCCGATCACCGCGACCGCCGCGACGGCCGGGTGCTGTGCGATCACGTCCTCCACTTCCTTGGGATACACGTTGAAGCCACCGGAGATCACCATGTCCTTGCGGCGGTCCACGAGGTAGTAGTAGCCGTGCGCGTCGCGACGCGCCATGTCGCCGGTGTGCAGCCAGCCGTCGCGCAGCGTCTGCGCCGTCAGCTCGGGCTGCTTCCAGTAGCCGTTCATCACGAGCGGGCTGCGCACGCACAGCTCGCCCACCTCACCGGGCGCGACCGGCCGGTCCTCGGCATCGAGCAGCGCGACAGTCACTCCCGGATAGGGCATCCCCGCGGCCGACAGCGTGTCGACATCGGTGCGTTGGTGGTCCTCCGGTGTCAGGTGGAGAATGTTGCTCGGGCACTCGGTCTGACCGTAGCTTTGCGCCAGCACCGGGCCGAAGCGCGCCAGCGCCTCGCGAATCCGTGCCGGCACCATCGGCGATGCACCGTAGGAAAGCATCTGCAGCGACGACAGATCCGCCGTGGCACAGCGCGGATGGTCGAGCAGCTTGTAGATCATGGTCGGCACCAGGAAGGCCGCGTTGGCGCGATGCGTCTCCAGGGCATCGATGAAGCGGCCGGGATCGAAGCCTCGCTGCAGGATGAACGTGCCGCCCGAAGCGAGCGTGGGCACGATCATGGCGCCCGCGCCGTGCGAAATCGGGGTCGGACAAAGCACCCGCGCCCCGGCCTGCAGGCCTCGTGCGGCCATCAGCAGCACGGCCTGCATCCACACCGAGCGATTGGCCAGCATCACGCCCTTGGGCTTGCCGGTGGTCCCCCCGGTGTAGGCCAGCCGGATGATGTCGTCCGGCCGCGCATGAGACACCAACGACTCGGGCGACATGCGCCGCGCCAATTG
Source organism: Variovorax sp. M-6 (assembly GCF_052114385.1). Lineage (NCBI taxonomy): Bacteria > Pseudomonadati > Pseudomonadota > Betaproteobacteria > Burkholderiales > Comamonadaceae > Variovorax > Variovorax sp. M-6. Next base: position 69,872 of record NZ_JBFREQ010000023.1, read on the forward strand.
CCAGAAGTCGTTGAAGTCGTCGCATGCGCCGTGCGAGAACCAATGCGCGACGCGACCGCAAGCTCCGCGCAGCGCGGCGGCCCGCTCGCCGTGCGGGGCCTCGGTGATGAACAACGAAGGCTCGGCGTCCGCCACGATGTAGGCGTGGTCGTCGTAGCCGCCCATCGCATGCAGCGTCACGGAGCGCAGCCCCATGAGGTAGGCCGCGGCCATCACGACGAAGACCTCGACACGGTTGCCGGCGAGCTGCATCACACCGTCGCCCTGTCGCAGTCCCAGCGAGCGAAAGGCGGCCATCGCCTGCCCGATCTGGCGACCGAGGGTCGCGTAGTCGATCGTCCGGTCACCGTCGATGAAGGCCACGCGCTGCGGGAAGCGCCCGATGGCGGCGATGATCATGTCGCCGATACTGCCGCCCGCGTGGGCAGCCTCGGCCAGCGAAGGCCCCGTCGCTGCGCTCATTGCTGCGTCACCCCGGCGGCAGCCACTGCCAGCTTCCAGCGCGCCAGCTCCTGACGGATCCAGATGCCAAACTGTTCGGGCGTTCCTCCTTGAAGCTCTCCGCCGGTCTCGGTGGTGCGCTGCACGACGTCAGGCGAACGGATCGCTTCGTTGCCGGCGGCGTTGAGCTTGCGAACGATGGCAGCCGGCGTACCCTTGGGCACGAGGAAGCCGCCCCAGGCCGCCACCTGATAGCCGCCAACGCCCGATGCATCGATGGTCGGCAGTTGCGGCAGCGCCGGCGAACGTTCGAGCGCGCTCACGGCGAGACCCCGCAGCTTCCCGCCCTGGACGAAGGGCAGCGACGCCGACACCGTGTCGATCATGAAATCAACTTGCCCGGACATCAGATCCGTCAGCGCCGGCGAACTCCCCTTGTAGGGCACGTGCAGCGCATCGATGCCCGCCTGGCGACAGAACAGTGCCCCCGCCAGATGCTGCGTGCTGCCGAGGCCGGCCGATGCGTAGCTCAGCGCCCCGGGACGCGATCTGGCCAGGGCGATGAGTTCGTTCACCGAGGTCGCGCCGAGGTCATTGCGAACCAGCAGCACGAGCACGGTGCGGCTCACGTACAGCACGGGCTCGAAGTCGGCGACCGGGTCGTAGGGCAGCTTCGCGTAGACGTTGGGGTTGATGCCGTGGATGGTGCTGGTCGTATAGAACAACGTATAGCCGTCCGCCGTGCTGCGGGAGACGTGTTCAGCCGCAATGTTCCCGGATGCGCCGGGACGGTTCTCGACCACGATCGGCTGCCCCAGGACCGCGGCCATCTTCAATGCGACCAGCCGCGCCGAGTTGTCCGTGGCGCCGCCCGGCGGGAAACCCAGCACCAGGCGAATGGGCCGCTCGGGATAGTTCGACGGCTGTGCGTGGGCACGCGCGCCAGCCACTCCCAACGCCGCCACCAGGAGGCTGCGGCGCGAGACAGTTGCGTCACCATCGTCCGGATACGCACCGCTGCCGACGACGGCGGCGTTGACAAGCTGATCATTCACTGGGGGTCTCCAAAGAGTAAATATGGCTTTCAATGAATCGGTTCACCAAAGGCTCGAAATACTAGTGAAGGAATCGGTTCATTGATCTAGGGAAAACGCCTAAAGGCACCAACGCCGGCCCGGGTCGCCACATGTGCTGAAATCGGTTCCTTTATTCCCGCCTCGAGACCCCGTGGGCGCTCACCTTCAGGATCGTTTTCGCGTTCCCCGCACATGCAAGACAGAAAAATCCGCATCCATGATGTCGCCGCGCTGGCGGGCGTGTCCGTCGGAAGTGCTTCCCGGGTCCTCAATCGGGCGGCCAACGTGTCGACGGAGGTGCGCGAAAAAGTCGAACGGGCGATTGCGGCCCTGCACTACCAGCCCAGCCACGTCGCGCGCACGCTGCGCTCGCGCAGCAGCATGACCATCGGCTGCATGTTCTCGGACGTGACGAACCCGCTGTATGCGCGCGCGTTCCGGGCCTTGGAAGAGGGTTTCCGCGCCGACGGCTACATGCTGCTGCTCGCCAATGGCCTGAACAACGTGCAGCGCGAACTCGACATCCTGCGCACTTTCCAGTTGCGCGGCATGGACGGCGTCATCTACGCACCGGGTCACGAGCGCGATCCGGCCCTCATCGAGTTGGTCGATTCGATGCCGATGCCCGTTGTTCTGTACGACCGCGATCTGGCGGCCGCTCGGGCGGATGCGGTGCTCTTCGACCACGCCAACGGCGTGAAGGATGTTTGCGCGCGGCTTTTCGAATTCGGCCACACGCGGATCGCGCTTGCCCTCTGGAACGCGGGCAGCCGGCCGGTGCGGCGACGCATCGAAGGCTACAAGGCCGCCTACCGCGCCGCCGGGATGGAACCACCCGATCTGATCCTGAGGCAGCCGACCCCGACGAGTTCGGTGTTCGACGACTTGCTCCGGCTGCTCGACGCCCCCAACCCACCCACGGCCCTGATCGCCCAGGGCACGCACATATTGGTCAGCGCGCTACGCGCGGTTGCCAAAACCGGACGGCGGATTCCGCAGGACTTCTCGGTGGTGAGCATCGGCGATAGCGACTTCGCCCAGACCCACGACCCGGCCATCACGGTCCTGAGCACCAACACGGAGGTGGTGGCCTCCCACGCGAAGACCTTGCTGCTCGAACGGCTGTCCGGAACGGTGGCGCTCACGTCGCCACCGCGCAAGATCACGATCCCGTACGACCTGGCGGCGCGGGAGTCGTGGGGTCCTTGCCGCCGTTGATGCACAGGGCCAAGCTGCGCCTGCGATTTGGGATGCAGTCTGTTCATCCGGATCGACGCAACGCTCGGCGACAGGGCGTGCAGCGACGCGGAAACCTTTGCACCAGAGCCATGCGATCGAACCGGGCCAGGCCGAAGGTGCCGCAGTGCGCGGTCTCGATTGTTCCCATGTCATCCTCCATCGTTTTAGGTACTCAGTATGAAGGCGCTCTCAACCCGTCGGCCCTGGGCCTGGCTCATCGTGCGGCCCGCTCATCAATCGAGTGGAGGGCGCCCGCGAATGCAACGCGGTCCTGATAAAGACGATCGAGAACAGGACGTGGGCCACACGGCATCGGAGCGTCTTCCTGAGTGGCTGGATCCCCGGCAGGCGGCAGTAAAAGGCTGGCTGGCGGTGGGCCGCGCGATGAGCGCCTCCACCTTTCTCAACCAGCCAGAAGGGGTTGACGGGCGAAATGTCGAGTTCACGCCGTCAGTTTTGGCCCGCGCCCGAAAGTGCGCACCACGGGGCAACGTTAGGCTCATTCCGTTGCCCACACCACTCACCAGACGGACTAGTGGGCGTGCACTACTTCACGAATACTGCGTGGAACTGCGGCGTGTGGTTGGAGATGTAGCTGCATCCTGCCGAGGTACTGCATAGGTCTGGTGCTCGACGATTCGAGGGCCATTGGGAATGGATAATCGGCAGCACGGATGAAGAAACATGAACTCGGAGAGTGGGGCGCCCTGCTCCTGGGCCTGTACCGCGCCTCACACGAGACGGCCTTGGAGGAGTTCCAAGACGCCGCGTTGGCTTGCGTCCGGCCGCTGGTGTCCTTTGATGCTTCGATGTGGGGCACGGCAACCCTGACCGATCAGGGCATTGACATCCACACGCTGCACCTGCATCGAAAGTCCCCCGAGATGATGGCGGAGTACGAACCGTTGAAGGATCTCGACGACGCAGCGATATCGTTGATTGGACTTCCGCGCGCAACACGCTCCTTCGATTCTGACCTTCTGGGTGGCCCTGATGAACGCCGACCCTACTACTCGGAAGCAGGCTTCGACGAGATGCTCCGCCGCGAATGGAGCGACTGGAATGGAGGCGCGATTCCGCGTGAGGTGCTCGAACACTTCCTTCTGGGCAACGGCCACTACCTGGGCAGAACGCTGGTCCTGTCGCATCGCACCCAGCAGGGGCTGCTGTTTCTGCATGCGCGCCCGCGTCGCCCGGTGGACGAACTGAGTCCGCGTGAACACGTGATTGCCGAGTTGATGGCCATGGGCAAGACATACAAGGAGATCGCGAAAGCCTTGGAGCGCTCGCCGGCAACCGTGCGCAACCAGATTCGGTCCATCTACCAGAAGTTGGGGGTGACGAATATTGCGGGGCTGATCGAGGGATTGCGCCCGTAGCTCCGGTGAACGACGAGCAATGCCGTGGCGTTGGAGGCTTCCGCCTGGGCTGAAGTCATGAATGCGCGGCCAGGGCGGCGCCGCCCTCGCTGCCGCTGCGCGCGGACGCCTTCTTGGACGCGCTGTGCTGCGCAGCAGACATTTACGGCTTCATCCGGACCATCTTCTACACCTCAACGGTCAATTCTCGATTCCTTTCACTTCGGCTCGCTGTCGTTCGTACGCTTGCAGTCATGCCTTCACGGCGACAGCCTCCGGCGCGCTCCATCGGAACTCGGAGCCGCGCACCCACATGCGGTGCAGGATGATGGCCAGCTTGCGGGCTACCGCGATAGCGGCACGTCGATGCCCCCTCTGTCTTGGCCCGGCCGCACCCCCATGCTTTCAGCGATGACCACTGCGCACTGCGCGTGAGCAGCGAGTGCGCGGCGACGTACAGCGCGCTGCGCACTTCCGCGTCGCCGCTCGGGAGATGTGACCGGGGTTGTCGATCTCATTGACTACTTCACCGAGTTGGCAGGGAATTCCGCGCGCGCGGATCTACCTCAAGGACGTGCTCGAGCGGTTGCCGCTGCACCCCAACCACCGCATTGACGAGTTGCTGCCGCATCGGTGGTATGCACCAGAGTCCGCAACGACAGCGCCATGAAAGACATCGAATCATCGATCGACGACGGTGAAACTGTCGATGAAGTCAACGGCCCCCGATCTCGGATCATCTGGCAAGGTGGGAAGACCAGGCGCTTGCGAAGGAGATGCACATATGCTGACCATTCTTTAGTGCTTGGGCATCAAGGTGGCTCGTTTCAGGCCCCATCGAATCATCAGAACAGGCTTGACCCTGACGTTACGTTAGGGTCTATCCTTCCAGAATGGAGGGTCGTTGAGATGTTGAAGATTGGGGCTCTTGCCAAACAGGCAGGGGTGACGGTGCGCACCTTGCACCACTACGAAGCGATCGGCCTTTTGTCGCCCTCCTCGAGATCGGCAAGTGGGTTCCGTCTGTACACCGAAAGCGACGTGATGCGCCTGCAGCAGATCCAGATGCTGAAGCAAATGGGATACGCACTGGCCGATATCCAGGCGCTGCTCCATGGCCCCGACGTATCGCCGATTGCCATGATTTCGGCCCAATTGCACGCACTGGAAGAGCAGTCGAATCGAATCAAGGCCCTGCGTGATCAGCTCCAGCGTCTGCAACACAAGCTAGCGGATGGCATCGATACGGAAATGACGGATTGGCTCCAGGCTCTGGAAATGATGATCATGCAGGAGGCCCGCCTTACTCCCGATGAATTGGCGGTGCTGAGGGTTGCGGAGGAAAAGAGATCCAACATGGGCGGCCGATGGCGTGCCTTGGTCGCCGAGGTTCGTACGGCCATGGATCACGATGCGCAGCCCGACGGCGTCTTGGCTCAGGACCTGGCCCGGAGATGGAAACAGCTGGCACATGAAGCCGTGGATGGCGATGCCAGATTGGTATCGAAACTCACGGCATTGCAGGCGGGGTCGCCCAGGGCGCAAGCCATCAATGGCATCACGACGGCGATGATGGACTGGATCGTAAGTGCCTTTGCTCACGCACGCACAGCCTTGTTGGCACCCTACCTGACGCCCGACGAGCTCGAAATCGTTCGGGAGCGACAGCTGGCGCACCTTCACGAATGGGCACCTTTGCTCGCCCAGGCTCGCCTCCACCTGCACGCTGGCACAGACCCGGCCAGCGATGGTGTTGCAGATCTCGCTACAAGGTGGCGCGCCTTGTTTCAAGCGTCCCACTTTGGTCAGAACAGACAACTAGAGCTCAAGGTCCGCGATGCGTTCGATCAAGAGCCCGACCTTCGGCTGGGTTTGGGCGTGGACCAAGCGCTGCTGACCTACATCAAAAGTATCCTGATGCACCACGGGCCGCAGCAGATGCTGCCACATGCGCCAGCGCCAGCATTCACCCTTCCCTAGTGCATGGCCGTGTTCTGACTCACTCTCATCTAGGCTCAGACTTGATGGGCCTTTCATGAAAACGATATCCAACAATCAATCTGAAGAAAAACATGAAGAATGCTCCCCGTTTGCACCTGGTATGTGGCCCCATTGGCGCAGGCAAGACCACCTATTCCAACCAATTGGCCGAGCAATCAGGCGGCATCGTGTTTTCCATCGACAGCTGGATGGCCACCTTGTTTCAGCCTGATCTGGGTTCGGAATTTGAATTCAAGGCGATGAACCCCGTGTGGTTTTCAGATCGCGTCGATCGCTGTGAATCCCTGATCTACACAACGGGTTCTCAGATCCTGGCGGCCGGTGGCGTGGTGATCCTTGACCTGGGCTACATCCGGAGAACACGCCGAGACGCGGCACGGGCCTATGCGTCCAGCACCGGCGTTGAGGCTCAATGGCACCACGTCACCGCCGAACAAGCTGTTCGCCAGCAACGCGTCGAACGGCGAAACCAACATCGTGGTCACACCTATGCCTTGGGGGTCACTCCAGAGATGTTTGCATTCGCAGAGAAGTTCTATGAAGCGCCTAGCGAGCCCGAACTGGCGTCAGCAAAGGTTGTTCGAACATAGCTCAGCACGGGCAAGACCGGGCCGCGCACGGGACGAGGACGTGGCCGAGAACTTTAACTACGCCGCGCGGGCCCGGCCATCCCGCGCTCTACGCTCGGTGCGTGGGTCTGAGCCTGCGGCCACCACTGGTGGACGCGCTCAAGGAAGCCATCCTCGCTCATCGCGTGCTGCATGCCGACGAGACGCCGGTAGCGATGCTCGAGTCCCGCACCGCCAAGACGCACCGCACCTACCTGTGGGCTTACACGCCCGGCGCCTTCGAAGCCATGAAGGCGGTGGACTACGAGTTCACCGACAGCCGGGCTGGCCAGCATGCTCAGTGCCGAAGAGGCATTAAAAAGTTCTTAAAGACTGCAACGCAGGATCGCGTCGTGGGCGCAAAAGTGTTCACCGCGCCCATCCCCTTGCCAGCCAGAGAACACCATGCCCCTGAACTCCTTACCTGCCACAGGAGCGCGTGCCGTGAACGCGAGAGATTCATTTGTCGGCCGCCCGGCCGTCCACTCGACGATCGGTGGAACCGCGGTGGTCCTGCTGCACGGCCTCTGCAGCACGCCCCGGGAACTGGGGCCGGTTGAAGCGGCGCTGCGCGCCCTGGACTGTTCTGTCCATTCGCTGTCGATCGAGGGCTACTCGTTCGAGGCCGACACCCGGCGCCGGTGCGCGGTGTGCTTCGTCGCATGGCTCGACGCGATCGAGCGCGAGGTCCAGCGGCTGCGCGCCACGCATGTCCGTGTGCTGTTGGTCGGCATCTCGGCCGGCGCATCGCTGGCGCTGGGGCCGCCATCCGTTGCGGCGACCGGATCGACGGCATGGTGCTGATGTCGACCACGCTGCGCATCGACGGTTGGGGAGCCTCACGCTGGCGCTTTCTTCTTCCACTCGCACTCCATACGCCGCTGGGCCATTTCTGGAGCTATCGCGAGCGCCCGCCCTTCGGCGTGAAGAACGAACGCGTGCGCACCTGGGTCGAGCGCGACATGCGCACGCGAAGGATCTCCAGCGCGGGCAGTTCGGTGATCGGGATCGAGCACCTGCGCCAACATGATCGCTTGATTCGCCACGTACGCGCACGACTCGACCTCGTGACCTGTCGCGAGGTCCTGGCGCTGCACGCCCGCGACGACGAGGTCGCGAGTATCGGCAACCTCGGCTTGCTGGCGCGCGGGCTTCGTCACACGGCGTTGCGTGCCGTCGTGCTGGGCAACAGCTATCACATGATCACCATCGACAACGACCGCGAGCAAGTGGTTCGCGAGGTGGTCGCGTTCGCCGCCGCACCGACCCAAGGCCGCGCATGACGGCGGCACGCACTCTCACTCTTCAAAGGAAGCCATCATGACATCCCACACCGTCGACACGATCGCCAAGATCCTGGTGACCCACTTTCGCGTCGATGCCGCGAAGATAGCGCCCGACGCCGAGTTGCTCGATCTCGGTCTTGATTCGCTCGACATCATGGATTTCGTGTTTTCCGTCGAGGATGCCTTCGGGCTTCGAATCCCTGACGAGGAGTTCGCTCGGCGCGGCGTCAACAACACGCTGCAGGAGCTTGGCGAGCTGATTGAGCAACTGGCGATCGCCTCGCGCGACGCCCCGGCGGACATCGCATGAGAGTGGGCCAGGTCCTGAGCCATGCGCGGGCAGCTCGGCATGGGGAGCCCGTGGCACGCGCGACCCCGGTGGCGGTGACCGGTGTCGGCTTCCTGACGCCGATCGGCCGCACTTTGCAGGCCATCGACGACGCACTCTTCGAGGGCCTCTCCATGGTTCGCACTCAAGTGCTGGAGATCGAGGGGCTCGACCCGGCGACGCTGGCCGTGGCCTCCTGCGATTTCGATGCGGCTGCTGTGCGAAGCGCATCGCGCCTGCCGCTCGACCGAGGGACCGCGATGGCACTGACCGTTGCACGCGAAGCGATGGGCCAGGCAGGCTTCGCATCGTCCGAACTCGACCCCGATCGTCTCGGCGTGTTCTGGGGCAGCGGCATCGGCGGTTGTGCCAGCTTCGACGCGGCAGCCTCAACCCTGTATGTCGACCACCGGCGAATCCGTCCGACCACTGTGCTGACCGTGATGCCGAATGCCGCCGTGGCGGAGATCGCGCTTCATTTCACGGCGCGCGGTTCTGCCATCGGCTATGCCTGCGCCTGCGCCTCGTCCACCGTGGCGATCGGGGAGGCCATGCACGCGATTCGCGGTGGCTTGCTGGACGTGGCGATCGTCGGCGGTCACGAGGCGATGCTGACGCCGGGTCTGATGGCGAGCTGGCACGCAATGCGGGTCCTTGCGCAGCCGCCGGCCGACGCACCTGCTACAGCCTGCCGTCCGTTTTCCATCGATCGAGCCGGATTCGCGCTCGGCGAAGGCGCGGCCGCGCTGGTGCTCGAGTCCGAGTCCCATGCGCGTTCGCGCGGTGCAGCGGTGTCCACGGTGCTTGCAGGCTACGCCACCAACTGCGATGCCAGCCACATCACCATTCCAAATCCCGAAGGCCAGGCCCGCGCCATGCGCGCCGCCCTGCGGGACGCGGGACTCGAGCCCAGGCAGGTGGGCCACATCAACGCGCATGGCACGGCGACCCAGGCGGGCGACGCGGCCGAGGCGAGCTCGATTCATGCGGTGTTCGGCAACACGGTGCCGGTCAGCGCAACAAAGGCGATCCATGGGCATCTGATGGGCGGCGGCGGTGCCGTGGAACTGATCCTTGCCCTGCGCGCGCTCGAACGGCAGGCACTGCCGCCCACGGCGAACCTGGTCTCTCCCGACCCGGCCTTCGACCTCGACTTCATCCGGGGCACGGCGCGCGAAGCGAAAGGCTTGCGCTACGCGTTGTCCAACTCCTTCGCATTCGGCGGAACCAATGCCGTGCTGGTGGCCGGGCTCGTGGGATGAGCCGGTGAAGCCCTTGCGCATGAAGAGGAGCCCTGCCCTGGCTCCGTCTGCCTGCCTGATGGCGACCTCGATCGCGGGTATGCAGAGACCTCTTCAAGCCTCCAAGGGAGGAACCTGCTGATGCGAGAGATTCCTGCGCCGACCATGCCCTTTGCAGAACTCGGCAATCTGGCCAGTGCGCCGCGCGCCCAACGTGAACAGTTGAAGTCTCAACAGACGCCGGGCGATTCCGGGAATGGACGCACACGGGAGCTCGGCGACACTCGACCCTCACGCCGGCGCCTTCGACAGCTGCTGCGACTACTTGATCCTTCATGACCTGGCCTCGCGACAGTGCCGGAGGACTTGATGTCTGGATGCCGATCGGAACTTCACGTTGCTCGGCGTTGCCTCGCCGGCACGAGCAGCAGCACGACGGCGATCGCGAAGAGGGGCCAGAGGCCGACACGCCGCGCCCACCACGCATACGGCGTCAGTCCCTGCCGCCCCTGAACCGTCGCTTCAAGCTGGCCCCGCACATGAGCAGGAAGCGAATGCCGGACCGTTCCGTGATGGTCGATGACCACGGTCGCGCCAGTGTTCGTTGCGCGCAGCATCGGCCGCTCGAATTCCAGTGAGCGCATCCGTGCGATCTGCAAATCCTGTTGCACGGCCTCCGACTCTCCGAACCACGCGATGTTGCTGACATTGACAAGCAGCGTCGGTTCATCCGCGTCGTCGGCGAAGCGGAGCGCCAGTTCCTCACCGAACAGAATCTCGTAGCAGATGGTCGGCGCGAGGCGCTCGCCTCGAACGATGAAGGCGGGCTGACGCACGGGTCCGGCGCTGAGCTCGCCCAGCGGGAGCTTCATCAGGCGCGTGAACCAGCCCAGCGCGACCGGAACGAACTCGCCGAACGGCACGAGATGATGCTTGTCGTAGCGGTAGCGCGCCCGTCCGGGCGCCAGGGCGAGGACCGAGTTGGCGTAGCCGACGCCACCGTCTCCCGGCGACAGCATGCCGAACATCGCGTGCGTGGCGCCGGCTGAAAATCGCGCTTCCATCGCGGTCCAGAAATCGACGGGCAGTTCGCCGGGCAGGTACGGGATGGCGGTTTCTGGCGCGATCACGAGATCCGTGCTGGCGGCCGAAAGCGCCTCCATGTGCCACGCGAGTGCACCACGCTGCCGGTCGGCGGCGAACTTCTCGTTCTGGGCAACGTTGCCTTGAAGCAGGGTCACACTCAACGCGCCGGTCGCTCGTGTGAAGCCCACATTTCCCATCAGCGCGAGCCCGGCGAGGATGACCGCCACGGCAGCCGCGCCACGCCAGCGGCATTGCGGCTGCTGGAGTGAGAAGACGCTCCAGGCCGCGAGCGTTGCCGCCGCGGCGCCAATGCCGTACACACCCACCCAGGGCGCGAGCGCGGCGAGCGGGCTGTCCACGTGGGCGTAGCCGGAGGCCAGCCAGGGAAAGCCCGTGAAGATCAAGCCCCGGGCGAGTTCCGCAAGCGACCAGACGGCGCCGAATCGCAGCGCGTCGTGCAGAGGCACCGCGGTTCGACAGCGCACGAACAGCACCAGCGCGCCGGCCAGGTAGATCGACAGCACGGCACCGAGCGCAACGACCGCCGCGCCCGCCATCCAGGCCGGCAGGCCGGCGTAGTGGTGCATGCCGATGTACAGCCACCAGACGCCGCTCCACAGCCAGGCCGAACCGTAGGCCGCACCGAGCAGCGCTGCGCGGCGCGCACCGGCCCGCGCGGCGCGCCAGGCGAGCAGCCCGCAGCAGACAAGCTGCAGGAACCACGCACCGGTGTGCACGAAGGTCGCCGATTGCAGCGCGCCGGCCGCGCCGACCAGCAGCAGTTCCAATGCGAGTGGCAACGGTCGCGGCGTCAGCCCTGCACCAGGGCGGCGGCCGGGTCCAGCCATTCGGGAAAGCGAACGCAAATCGAGAGTCCGCGACCGTGGAGTCCCTCGCCCACCTCGATACGGGCCTCGTGCAACTGAGCGATGCGCCACACCAGCGAAAGACCGATACCGCTGCCCGGCTGGCCGCTGCCCGCAACGCGGTAGAAGCGCTCGAAGATGCGATCGCGCAGGGGCGGAGGAACGCCAGGCCCGTCGTCGGTGACCCGAAGGCACACTCCGCGCGCCCCCGCAATGCGCTCGAGCCGGCAGGAGATGGCGATCTGCCCGCCTTCGCCGCTGAAGCGCAGTGCGTTGTCGACGAGATTGCGCAACAGAATGCCGAGCTCGTCAACATCGCCCCAGATCATGCAGGGCTCGATGTCCAGCGACAGCTGTTGATTCCTGTGGCGCGCGAGGCCCTGGAAATCACGCACCACGATTTCCACCAGTCGCGACAGTTCGAGTGGCACGTGCCGCGCCGTGTCGGCAGCGGCATCGAGCCGTGCCAGCTCCAGCAACTGCTCCGACAGTCGCGCCGTGCGATCCACGCCGGTCGCCAGCAGCGCCAGCGCTGCGTTCTTTTCCTCGATGCCTTCGGCCCGTTGCGCAACGAAGGCCTGCGCAGAGAGCGCCGCGAGCGGCGTGCGCAGTTCGTGCGCCGCATCGGCGATGAAACGACGCTCGCCCTCGACGGCTCGATGCAATCTCTCGAGCAGGCGATTGAAGGACTCGACGAGTGAACGCATTTCTTCGGGCAGCCCCCGGATCGGCAGCGGCGAGAAGTCGAGCGCCTCCTTTTCCTGGACGGCGACGCGCACCGCGGTGACCGGCCGGAACGACCAGCGGATGACGAACCAGATCGTCGCGCTCAGCGGGACAAGCATCGCCAGCGTATTGAGCAGGCTGAAGCTGACACCGGTCCACACGTCCTGCCGCCATTGGGCGAGCGGCCGACTGACTTGCACCTGGATGCGGTGACCCGCATCCGAGACGGCATAGACGCGGGAATAGGCGCCATTGACCTGCTCGCGCGAATAGCCATCCGTGAAGCTCGCCCTGATCGGCGCAAGGGGCGCATCCGGGGACCGGATCACGTTGCGGCCATTGACCCAGACCTGAAAGACCTCGCCGCTTTTGCGATATGACGCAGGGGCGGCGACGGCAGGCGCTGCCGGCGGCACGGCCGACAGCAACCCGACATTCTCCGGCAGCGAGAAAAGCACCAGCTCCGCCGTCTCCTTCAGCATGGTGTCGACGAAGCCGGACTGGTCGCGCCACATCCACCAGGACATGAACACGCCCCAGCCGCACCAGAACAGCAGGATCGAAGCCATCAGCGCCATCAGAAGGCGTGTGCGCAGCGACCTCATGGGTGCGCCTCGCCGATGCGGTAGCCGAATCCGTGGACCGTCGCGATCAGTTCTTCGCCGAGTTTGCGGCGCAGCTGATGGATGTAGACGGCGATCGTGTTGCTTTCGATCGTTCCAGTGTCGCCGTAGACCAGTTCTTCGAGCTGGTCGCGGGTGACGACCCGCCTCTGGCGCTCCATCAGGGCCAACAGCGTGCGGTATTCGTGCGTGCTGAGCACCACCGGCTCGTTCTCGCGCGTGACCACGCGCCGGCCGGGGTCCAAGGTCACGCTTCCGACCCGCAGCACTTCCGTCACACGGCCTTGGCTGCGCCGCGCCAGCGCACGCAGCCGCGCGTAGAGCTCGTCGAGCTGGAACGGCTTGACCAGGTAATCGTCGGCGCCGGCGTCCAGCCCGCGCACGCGGTCGCTGAGCTGATCGCGCGCTGTGACGATCAATACCGGCGTGCTGTCGTAGCGGGTGCGCAGGGTCTGCAGCACGGACAAGCCCGAGGCGCCCGGCAGGTGCAGGTCGAGCAGGACCGCCGTGTAGTGATGATCGACCAGCGCCAGTCGTGCCGCTGCCGCGTCGGCGGCGCAATCGACGCTCCAGCCGTTCTGGCGCAGGCCTGCGCTCACTGCCTGCGCCAGCATCGCGTCGTCTTCAACCAAAAGAATATGCATCGTGGCTCGCTCATTCATCGAAATGGATGCCCGCGAGGATGCCTCGAGGGAATTAAAAAGTTCTTAAAGGCTGCAACGCAGGATCGCGCCGTGGGCGCAGAAGCGCTCACGGCGCCCATCCACTTGCCAGCCAGAGAACACCATGACACCGAACTCCCCACCTGCATCGACCCGGCACGCCTCTCCCAGCCGCAACCGCCTCCGATAGGGCGATCGACCATGGATCCTATTGGAACGATGATGGCGCAGGTCGCCTCGCACGGTTTGCTGGGCCTGGTCGGCTTGACGCTGTTCGAGCGTCTCGTCCCGATCATCCCGGCTCACGGACTGTCGGTCGCGATCGGCATCGCCTGCGCGCAGGGACACTGGTCGATGCCGGAGGCGGTGGCCACGACCGCCATGGCCAGCTTGACGGGTTGCATCCTCATCTATGCGGTCGGAACCGTCGTCGGCGGGCGGCGTTCGCTGGGAGGGCTGCGGCGCCTTTCGATGCTGCTGCCCGTCCCTGCCGTGCGACTGGAKCGGTTGAAGGCCCACTGCCGCGCTCACGAGATGGCGTTCGCGCTCTCGTCTCAACTGCTGCCGGTGGCACGTGAACTCGCGCCCGCCGTGGCAGGGATGCTGCGCGCCGAGCCGCTGGCCTTTGTCGCCGGCTCCGCGGCGGGCATCCTGCTCTGGAATGCGCTGTTCATCAGCGCCGGTCGGATCGCAGCGCAGTGGAGCGGCACCGGCAATGCCTCATGGATTGCATTCGGCACCCTGGTTGGACTGCTGCTCGTGGAGATGGCTGGGTTCGCGGCGTGGCGTCGCCTGGCCCGGCCACAACACCCCGCAGGTCATGACTGATCCGATCATGTCCGCAAGAGGAAGCATCCGCACGTCGGTCGCCGAGAAGGCCATGTTCCTGCGCTCGTGGCTGCGCGATCCCCGCCTGGTCGGCGCGGTGGCACCGTCCGGCCGCTCGCTGGCAGCGCTGATCACGTCGGACATCCAGTCGGCGGACGACCCCATCATCGAACTCGGGCCGGGAACAGGCGTCTTCACCGAGGCCCTGCTCGCGCGCGGCGTCCCCAGGAAACGCCTGGTGCTGGTCGAAGCCGACCGCGCCTTCGCCTATTCGCTGGGGAGGCGCTTCCCGGGCGTCCGGGTGCTGCACATGGATGCTGCGCACCTGGGGCAGACCGGCGTCTTCTTCGGTGGCGAAAGGGCTAGCGCCGTCGTCAGTGGCATTCCGCTGCTGGCCATGCCGGTCGAGAAGGCGCTGGCGATTCTGAGAGGGGCGTTCCTGCGCCATCTGCGTGCGGATGGCGCGCTCTATCAATTCACCTACCTCCCGCGTTGCCCGGTACCGCACGCGCTGCTGGAACGCGCGGGGCTGCATGCCGTGCGTATCGGCGTCGCCGTCGCCAACCTCCCCCCGGCATTCGTGTACCGATTCCAGCGCATGTGACGGACTTGAATGCGCTGTCCCGCCGTCTCCGCGAGACGGCTCCCCCGCTGACCTTCCCATGGAGACAAATCGAATGATGAAACCTGGCCAAAGACCGCGCTGGCAACTTGCGGCGTGCCTCGTGACCATTGCCGCGACCTTGACCGCCTGCGGTGGCGGCAGTTCCTCCCTTCCACTGAACCTGCCGCCGCCAGCGAACGGCCCTGTCACGGGTGGAGGCACGTCCGTTCCACCGGACATTCAGCCGCCCAGCGACGTCCCCGTCGACGACGGACCCGTCAAGAAATGGGGGTACATCGAACTGCCCGACGGAAACAAGATGCGCTATTCGGTGTTGCTGCCCCGGTCGACGGGAAGCTTCCCGGTGCTGATCGAATACGACGGCTATGGCTCGGGCTTTTCTCCCGACATCGGAAAACCATGGGTTGCCGAAGGCTACGCGGTGATGGGACTGAACGTTCCGGGGACCGGCTGTTCCACTGGCGACGACCAAGTGATCGATGCCTCGGTCGGTGCCGCGGGCGCATATGCGGTCGAGTGGGCGGGCAAGCAGCCCTGGTCGAACGGCAGGATCGGCATGGTCGGCTACTCCTACGCGGGCTTCACCCAGCTGTGGGTCGCCGCGCGGCAACCCGCCGGATTGCTGGCCATATCGCCCGGCAAGAGCGTCGCTGATATCTACCGCGACGTCGGCTATCCGGGCGGCATCCAGAACGTCGGCTTTCCGTCGCTCTGGTGGGGCAACTTCCCGATCCTCTGGAACCTTGTGGGCCAGAAAGCGAAGGAAGTGGACGGCGACACCGAGTGCGAGAGAACCGTCGCCGACAGCATCGCGAAGGTCCGGCAGCCCCAGCTCGACTGGAACAAATGGCTCAACGAGAACCCGCACTATGACGCGTTGTATGCCAAGCGCAGCGCGATGTTCGTCACGAACCGGATCAACATCCCCACGCTGGGCACGCAGGCCTGGCAGGACGAGGAAGTCGGTACGCGCATGGGCCACTACGAGGACACCGTCGACCCGGAGAAGCTCTGGTTCATGAGTTCCAACGGCGACCACCACACGAGCGCCAACTCGGACTACATGTTTGACGTGATGAAGCGCTTCTACGCCCGCTTCGTCAAGGGCGAAGACAACGGCTTTGAGCGCGAGCCGCACGTGCGCCTTCTGCAGGAACTGCAGATCAACAAGGGGCCCGGCGACAAGCTGGCACTGGTTCCGACCAGCGTCGCCGAGTTCGATCGCCTGCCGGTCCATGTCACGCCCATGCGCTTGTGGCTGCAGGCAGGTGGCGGCCTGAGCGACGCGGCACCGACGGCCGTCTCGGCTTCGTCCAGCTATGAATACCCCGTGCGCAGCCCGGCCGTCAACAACCCTCAATCCGAGGGATGGGAAGACGTGAATGCCCCGGAGGGACACCTGAGCTTCACGACAGGTGCCTTGCCGCAAGACCTGAGCTTCTATGGCGAAGGCTCGGCCGATCTGTGGCTGAGCGCGACGGCTGCCGATACCGATCTGCAAGTCACAGTGTCGGAGGTGCGATCCGACGGCATGGAGATGTATGTGCAGCGCGGCTGGCTACGGGCCTCAAAACGACAACTGGACCTCGGCAGGTCCACGGCGCTGCGGCCCTGGGGCGACTTCACGGAGGCAGCGGTGAAGCCGATGAAACCTGGCGAGCCCACGCAGGTTCGCCTGGCACTGCAGAAGTTCGCCCACGTCTTTCGTGCGGGATCGAGCATCCGAGTCACCATCGATACGCCCTCCCAGACCGGATACTGGGCGTTCGGAATCGCGGATGCGCCTTCCATCAACACCGTCTGGCATGACAAGCTCCGACTCTCCAGCATCGTGTTGGGATATTTGCCCTATGCGCATGCGAAGGACTTGCCCGGTTGCTTGACGACTCAGCGACAACCATGCCGAAAGAACCTGACGCCTGTGCCGGCGGGCAGCGGACCCATCGCTCCGACTTGAAGGTTCTGTTCTGCCGCACCGGCCGCCTCGGCGGGGATTTTCGCTGCGGGGGAAGACCCGTGGACGAGGCGGCAAGGCGTTGTCTGTCAGACATTCAGGAAGGAGGACTCGTGTCCACGAATCAGGAATGGGTCGAACATATCCAAGCGCTGGCGCGCGAGGAGCCTTTCCCCAATTCATCTCCGAGAGGCATCCAAGCACCGGCCAATCGCTCGCGAGCGGCGGCAGTGCAGTCTAGAGTGCCGATTTTGGCCGTGCATGTGGAAGACCAGCTTTCCCTTTTTCAGCCCATCATGACGATCGCCGACGGGTTCCCAGGTGCCGTTGTCCCAGACGATCACGGTGCCGGCGCCGTACTATTGGGGCGGGATGGTGACCTCGAAACCGCGTGACTGGAGGACTCGATATGAAGATTACTTCCGTTAACAAAAAGGGCACGAACAACGTGCACGATGTGTCGTTCAATGTTGATGGCCCTATTGATCGCGATGCATTGCTTTCGGTGAATGTTGACGGCTTCAGTGTGAAGGCGGATGGACAGTGTCTTCGCGTCCAATCCGACGGGGAGCATGTGGTCAACGAAGATACCGTCCGCGCGGTGAATGAAGCGCTTGAAACTGCGGTGGCTAGCAAGGCACAGAAGGATGAGCAAATCGCCGCGGATCATGAGCGCATGCTGGCCTCGGTTCAGGCCAATACGGGGCTCAAGAGAGAGTAGACCTCCGATCTCTCCGATGAAGACTCAGCATCGATTGCTGTTCCTGGTCTGATCCGTGGCGCACTGCGCCCTGGCGACCCTACGCCAGCGACTACGCAGATCGCCGCGAGCCGCCATCTACGTCAACTGCCAGTGGGAGCTACGAGGCCCCTGACTTGGACAAATGCGGCAGCCCATTTTTCGGCGGAGGACTTCGGTCCGAACCCCCGTCTGACCCGTCGCTGTCTTGGGCAGCTTGCTCAAGGGATTCATTCACCTCATCGAGCAGTTCTGCCGACTTCGTCAGCCGCTTCTCAAGTTCGCCCGCGTGCTCGACCGCGCGGTCCACGAGCTCCGTTTGCTCCGTTTGGGTGTCTTGAACGATCTCCTCCTTGAGGACCGCCTGCACGACCAAAAGATTGTCGGCCACCTTCTTGACTTCCGCGGTGGCATCTCTGTTCTTGCCTAGCGCTTCCACGATCGTTGAAGATGCTGTTTCAGGCTGTGTGGCTTCGTCCATTCTTCGCTCCTAAATTGGGCCTATGACGGCCGCGGCCGGCTCCGGCAGTGGAATTCGAATGCTACGGCACAAGCCGTCGCGCCGCCAGTCGAACATCCTCGCCATGTACCGATCCGCCGCCCCGCAACCGCCGCTACGTGAGCCGGCGCAGATAGTCGTCCTCGCTCGCCGAGAGCTGGTCGCCTTCGAACATGCTGCCGCCGGGCGTGAAATGGTCGACCACATCCGGCAACAGTTCCGACAGCCCCCTGCGCGCCTCGTCGTCGCCGATCCCCGCCTGCTGCGCGATGCGGTGCAACTGGGCGTGGCCGAAGACCTCGTCGATGGCTTGTGCACTGGCAGCAGCGCCATCAGCACCGGGCTCATGCCGCCGCCGCGCCGCTGGGCGTCACGGTCGCCGAGCGCGTTGCCGGCCAGGCCGCCGAGGATCTGGGTAAGCAGTCCCATGACGATCTCCCCTCAGCGGACGCGCCCGCGGCGCACCAGGTTGACTATCGCCAGCAGGATCACCGCGCCGATGAGCGAGGCCAGCAAGCCCCGGATGCTGAAGTCGTTCTGGTTGACCGTCGCGGCCCCGAGCAGCGGCGCCACGAGYCAGCCGCCGAGCAGCGATCCGACAATGCCGACGATCACGTTGAGGACCATGCCTTGCTGAGCATCGGTTCTCATGATCATGCTGGCGACCCAGCCGATCAGTCCGCCCACGACGAGCCAGATGATGAGATTCATGGTGCGCTCCTTGGTTGAGGTGGACGCAGCGTCGTGCGGCGAGCACTGCGCGCCTATAGGACAACGCCTCCAAATGCGAGAGGCCAAACACAGCGGGTCCTAGTCAGGATGCGGCGGCGATGCATGTCCAGGCAAGCCGCCGCCTCGGTAAGGGCGGCACGGAGGCTACTGCCAGTTCGAGCGCAGCGGCACCATCCACAACTGCGAAAGGAAGCACGCTGCAAGTCAAACGGACAGTCGCCAATTTCGAGGCGCTCGACCCCGGCCGGCCCGGGCGTTCCATCAAGTTGTCCTCGGGCTGTGGTGCTAACGACGCCTCGTGCCAATTAGACGCAATCGTGACATTGTGATCCGAAGCCATCGCAACTTCGGTTCGACGGCTATGTTGATGAACCATGTGCATGGGCACACAATCTGTGGGTGGCACTGAGAACACCCCCCTCTTTCCAAGCTCTCACCGGTATCTACGAGCCTTCGGCGATCCAGCAACTGCCGGACGGGCGCTTCCTGGTAGTCGAGGATGAAAAGAGCCACCCATTCAGTTCGATCACGATCGGCGCCGACGGGACGGTCGAGAGCACCGAACTCAAGCTGGGATTGCTGCTGCAGATCTTCAGTGACTTCGGGAAGCTCGATGATCTCGAGGGGCTGGCTATGGACCAGGCAGGATTCGTCTACGCCATCACCTCGCATTCTCGAGATGAAGGGGGCCACGAAAAACGGTCGCGGGAGCGCCTGGTTCGGTTCCGGGTTGAGGGGGATCGGGTTGTGGAGCCCAAGGTCGTCGATGGATTGAAGCGCGCCCTGACGTCGCAGCATCCTCTATTGGCTTCGGCAGCCGAGATCCTGGATGTCAAGGACGCTGGCGGCCTCAACATCGAAGCATTGGAAATCACTCCGGATCAGCAACGACTGCTGGTAGGCTTTCGTAGCCCACTGCATGATGGCCGCGCAATCATTGCGAGCGTCGACAATCCGGCTGGCATCTTCGAGGCGAGCGAGGCACCTCGGGTGTCGGCTGAACTGTCCGAGCTGGATCTCGGCGGGCATGGAATTCGTGGGATGTCTTTCCTCCCCTCCATCGGTGAGTATCTGGTCATCAGTGGGCCAGTGTCACGCGAGGCCTGCGAATTCGCGCTCTGGCTCTGGAACGGTCAGCAGCAAAGCCTGGTCCGCAGCGTAACGGTTCCAGGATTGGAGTCGCTCGCACGCGCCGAAGGAGTGAGCCCAGCCGACATCGAAGGAAGGGCGGGAATCATCATCGTCAGCGATGACGGAAACCGCAAGGCGAAGCGCTCTTCCAGTTATCTGCTGCTGGACCTTGATCAATTGCAGATTGCGCGATGAATCGAGTTGGCAACCCGCCTTCATCCAGTGACGCCAGGCCCCCACAGTGATGAATTCGGAAGCGATGGGCGTACAGGCAGACCTCGACGAACTCTTCGAGCTGCGTGACCGCCCAACGGAGCCTTTTGGCCTTCCACACAGCAAGAACCAGCCAACGCTGGCAGCCATGCCGATCGAAGCAGGGGCTTTCATGACGCCGAACTGTCGGCGGTACTACTCATTCCATCCCCGCCGGCGGTGAGCGTAGGGGTCGCGCGGGCTTGGAAGTGCGTGTCACGTAGGACAGTGCTATCCCCGGCTGTCGGACGCGATAGCGCCTGCGCCATTTCGGGCCCGCGGACTATTGCAATAGGGTTTTTCCTTGGAGTATCGTCGACAAGCCGAGGATGATGGTGAGGCAGCCCCTCTCCTTGCATCATTCGAATGGCGCACGAATGTCGTGGTCGACGCAGATCTCGACGATGCCCCCCAGCTACCACGCCCATGTTTACAGAGGAGGCTGACCATGAATGACGCCAAGGCACCCGGAGTCAGGATCTCTCCCGCTCCTATCAAGTTTCAGGGCTCGAGCAACATAGACGAGATCTACCGGAGCGCTGAAGAATTTCGCGTTCTGTTCGACCTTTGCCCGATCGCGACATACTTGATTGACGCTGACGGAGTCATCGTCAAGTTCAATGACCTCGCGGCAAGGCTATGGGGCAGAGAACCGGTGCTAGGTGACACCGACGAGAAATTCTGCGGTTCCCATCAGATGTTTCTCCTTGATGGCACGCCGCTGCCGCACGCCGAATGCCCGATGGCACAAGTGGTGAGCGGTGCAGTCGCATCGGTAACCGACGCCCCGGTAGTGATCGAGAGCGCCGATGGTTCTCGAGTGACGGTGATCGTCAACATACGGCCGCTTCGAGGTACACGAGGCGAGATCGTGGGCGCGATCAACTGCTTCTATGAAAAGGATCACCCGATCACTATCCCGACGTTTGGGAAATCCCAGTCGCCTAGCTGAAGGCTCAACTTCTCCTATCGATAGCCGGGCCGCCTACTCGCCCCACTAGCTCGTCGCGCGCCAGCGGATCATCTGACTGCGGTGACCGTGTCGTGAACCGCGCCGGAGCGCCCTGAGCGTCGAATCGAGCGTTGCCGCCAGCCGCGTCGGCGCACCCCGCGTCGAGGACCGTCTGCGCCGCGTGTTCGTAGCGATCCTTGAAGAAGGGCCTGTTCGAGCTCGCGTAACCGTCGCTCCCCTCCTACTTCGAAGCAGCCTGGGCGCTCACTGGCCTTTTTCCTCTGCCCGCTAGGCTGAAACCATGCAATCGGAATCTGACATGTCCATCTCCGTTTTCCTCGTTGAGGACAACCGGGAGGTTCGCGAGAATTTGATCCCTGCCCTCGCGGATCTTGGCTCGGCGAGCGTCATGGCTACGGCAGAATCTGAAGACGAAGCCATCGACTGGCTGGCAAAGCACAAGGGGCAATGGGACCTCGCTGTAGTCGATTTCTTCCTGAAGCAAGGCACCGGCCTCGGCGTTGTCCAGTGGTGCAACGGACGGAAAGACGACCAGCGCGTGGTCGGGCTCACCAACTATGCGACGGAAGCTACACGCATCGCTTTCAAGGATGCAGGTGCGGACCGCGTGTTCGACAAGTCCACTGAACTCGAGGAATTCTTCGAGTACTGCCTCAGTCGGCATCGCAATCTCTGAATCGGATTTGTTCTAACTGGAGCCGCTTTGCCTCTGCCGTCGCGAGGGTCCGGTTCGCGTCGTCGAAATGGAGGGAACCCTTCACACAAGGAGGCTGACATGTCAGGCTACCCAAGGAAGTCCGGCTTGGACCGGAAACTGATCTCTCTATGCGGGCCGCACGAGGCCCGAGGCTGGGCCGAAGCTTTCGGCATCAGCGAAACGCAACTCCGGGCGGCGGTTGCTGCGGTGGGCTACTCAGCGGAGAAGGTGCGCGAGTACCTGCGAAAAAGATGACCCCCGATGAAATGGCGACCTCGCGCCTGCTGTCCATGAGTCACTC
The DNA here is from genome assembly GCF_052114385.1 of Variovorax sp. M-6. Classification (NCBI taxonomy): domain Bacteria; kingdom Pseudomonadati; phylum Pseudomonadota; class Betaproteobacteria; order Burkholderiales; family Comamonadaceae; genus Variovorax; species Variovorax sp. M-6. Next base: position 92,144 of record NZ_JBFREQ010000023.1, read on the forward strand.
CATGGCGCCCGCGCCCGCGCTGCCTCTCGCGCGCGCTCGTCGCGCCACAGATCATCCGTCTGATGTTGGCCCGACTGGGCGGAAACGCAGCGTCACGGCTTTTGGCCAGGCTGCTGTGGAGTGCTCGGATTGCCTTGGCCGGGCTGTTGCTTTCCGGGGTTGGTTTGCTGTTGCTGCCCTGGGCTGCTTGGCTGATTACCCGGTTGATTCGGCGTGTTCTGTCCTGGTTGGTTGGCCATGTGATTACCTCGTGAGTATTCGGAGCAAAGACGCTCCGGAACTCAAACTAGGCAAACACTCGTGATGAATCCGTAGGCACGCAATCTGTCCCTGCGTAGGACTTCTTCTGACAAGGGGCCGGATTGCCGTCAAGATGTCGTGGAACCCGGCGGCGCGGTGAATCCACATTGCAACAGCGCGACTGACCGCAAAAGCTACGCGGACCTGCTCGAGTAGACCAGGCCGACGCGTCGCCAATCGAGCGCTTCTCAAGTTTTTTGTAGAAGATCCGGATGCGGCGCTCTCGGAGTTGCCAACCCGCGCTGGTTTGCTGGCCTGGGTGAACCAAAAAGAGCCGCTCTAGTGCGGCTCTGACAGAAGACGGAAACTTCAGGCCCGCTCGCGGGCCGAGTTGCGCAGATCGCGGATCTGATCGTGATTGCGCTGCGCGCCTTGCGACTGACGTTCGATCAAGCTGCGAACATCTGCTGGCAAGTTTTTCTTGAGCGCTTTGCGATAGTGTGCCAAGGCAGTGTCTTCGCCACGTTCGCATTCCTCGAGCATCGACAGCTCGCTGTTGACGCCGATGGCCGCTTTGATGCTGACCCATCCGCGGTGCATCGTCGCGCTGGTTGTGCCGCCCTTGACGGGCGTTCCGCCGTAGCGTGAAATCAGTTGCACCAATTCGTCGGCGGCCCGGCGGCAGTCCACAGCCCGACTGTTGAACACCTGCTTGACAGCGGAGGCCTCAACTTTTTCGGCACAGTCGCGAAAGCCATACTCTCCATCTCGCGACGTTTCGAGCAAGTCGTTCAAGACATCGACCACTTCATCGTTGGACATAGCTTCGCCGGAGACCGCTTCAACGTTGGCTGGCGCGCTCTCGACACCGTAGTAGGTCTGGTCAGCGTGGTCCCAGGCCGCACGTGTTGCGTTGCGAGCCTGCATCCAATCAAGGCTCGAGTTGCCGCGGCGTGTCTCCCACTCCGAGGCCAGCGCGGGCTCGACTGAATTGAAATCCGCCTCGCGGGTGGCCCGGCTGGACCACCCCAATTCGTACGCCGGGCGATAGTCGTCGTAACTCCGCCCCGGCTCGAAATATGACTCGCGCTCGTAGGTCTTGCGCCAGTAGGCGTCCTCGGCCGTCGGATTCACCCTTTCCGCAACCGCTTTGCCACCGAGCCCGCCCGCCACGGCGCCGGCGACCAAGCCAACCGCCGCCCCCACGGGTCCTGCCATCGCACCGGCAGCAGCGCCTGCGACAGCGCCGCCGGCGGCGCCCAGCCCGGTCCCCACCGGATGTGCACCAGGAGTGCCGCTGATGGGATCGCGATTCGATTCTTCCAGGTTCAAACTATTCTTGTCCATGGTGGACTCCTTGAAGTTGCCCTTGAAAAGGGAGGCGGAAGGTAAATCTGGGAAGACGGACTGCATCCCAGGGTCGTGAACCTCATGCTCCCGATTGCAATCGACGCCCAATGTCGTCCGCTTGAAGCGGCTGCTGTAGGGCGAAGCCTTGGCCCAGCGTGTCCTGACGCCCTGGGACCGCTGCACTCAAAAGAAGGCCCAGCGCGTTTGCGCACGCTGGGCCAAGATTTCGTTGCGCGTGGAGGAGGAGGCAGCGCAACGAACGGCCGGAACCAAGCGGCCCGGCGTGGATACCTGGCGGGCTGCCGCCAATGGAGGATTGGCCACACAGGCAACTCCCTACAAGAGGCGGCGGCAGCCCGAGGAGATATTTGACACGCTCCGAAGAACGAATCTGTCAGACGAGACCGCGTCCGCGACCGCTAGCTTCCAGCCTGATTCCCGTCCCACTTGCCAGGCCAAACCCAGGGGGCGCCTGGCATCGCGAACACCCAATCGCATTTGGCCGATCAATCAGACCGCGATCTCGTGCGGCAACAGGCGATCGGTCTCACGCTTCACCACCGCGTAGCATTCGCACACGTGCCGTTCGAGGCCCGGGCGGTCCACCACAGTGATGTGCCCGCGGGAGTATTTGATGAGGTTCAGCTTCTGCAGCTTGCCGGCCGCCTCGGTCACGCCTTCTCGCCGCACGCCGAGCATGTTGGCAATGAGTTCCTGTGTCATCGTCAGCTCATTGCCCGGCAGCCTGTCGAGACTCAACAAGAGCCAGCGACACAACTGCTGCTCCAGCGAATGGTGGCGGTTGCAGACCGCCGTCTGCGACATTTGCGTGATAAGCGCCTGCGTGTAGCGCAGCAAAAGATGGAGCAAGGGGCCCCCGTTCTCGACCAACTGTTTGATGTGGCCCGCGCTCAGGCGAAACGCATGGCCTGCGCTTTGCACGACGGCGCGATTCGGCGTACTGCCACCCCCCATGAGCAGCGACACGCCAACCATGCCCTCGAAGCCCACCACCGCGATCTCGGCGGACTGCCCGTTCTCTAGCACATACAACAGCGAGACGATGGAATCGGTCGGGAAGTACACGTGGTGCTGGGCCGCGCCCGATTCGTACAGTACATCGCCCAGCATGAGCGTGACGAGTTCGAGAAACGGCGTCAAACTTGCCCGCACCTCTGTGGGCATCATCTCCAAGAGGTCGTTGTGCGCCGCAGCAGAACTCGGCGACGTAGCGGTCGATGACATGAGCCAGCCTTCGAAACACACGTCATTTTGTTGCGAAAAGGCACGGTGCGCCATCGCACCAACCGAGCCATGGTCTTTCGTGGCCGCCTGTATGCGGCCCCACACGCCGCAGGCGGATCTTCGGTGCGACGGTGTCGATTCCGGCCCTCAACGCAGGGAGGAACCATGGCCAGTTGCATCACCCGTCCGAGCGTGCTGCCGAAGCCCTTGCGCGCGCCTACCTGAACGGCCGCTCTCTCTTCCGCCCGCCCTGCACGGCGCCGTCGTGTGGGTGGCCACGGCGCGACTTCACCAATGGCAGGAGACCAGTGCTCGACGAAACTGGCGCACCAGGGAGCGAAGGATCGACCACGAGAACGTGAAGACTCCTTCTACTCGGGAAAAAGGCAGGACATTCTGGGTGAACGCGCTTGCATCAACACGCCATGGACGCGCTCTTCGATGAGTCCAGCGATCTCAAAGAGTTCTTCGGTACTCGATGTCCACTGCGCTGGAGATCAGACGCGACAGTCCCAGAACTTGTTGATCTCGTGCATCGGCAATGGCTTCCGTGTGGGCATACGTCACCTCGCCTTGAGATCTGCATCGGGGGGCTTCCCACCGCTATCGGGCGACAGCACACGCGTCGCCGCCTGGTGCGCGTGCAACGCAGAGTGCACGTGTCCTACGCCTGTCGGAGTCGTAGTCCTAGCGAAGGGCAAGCGCACCCGGCCTAATGTTTCAACGTACAGTCAACAGGAGATCATCATGGGCAAGTACGTAATCGGCTGGGTTCTCGGTATTCCAGTGTTCGTTTTGGTCATCGCCTACTTCTTTTTCCATTGACGATTGTCGCGACCGGGTTCGACCGGCGCCGTCGACGCAAGGTCAGCCTGCGCCGGTGGCGCAAACCTTTTTAGAACCCGTTTTAGCCAAGGAGATCAGCGATGCCCATGCAACTACTAATGCGGCTCTGTTGCACTCAACTTCCAAAGACCATCGATGACGCCAACGAGATAAAGAAATGCGAGGTGCTACGCGCTGCCAAGCTGATAGAGGCAGATATCCCTCCCGTCATCCATCATCATGGGCGCATCACGTACTCAGGGCAAGCCACGGTAATGTGCGTAACGGAAAGAGGAAGGGCCGCATCGGAAATGCGAACCCACGCGCCGGACACCTCCGCTAGCTACTTTCCTCGCCCGATGAAAACGAATGCGCCGGAAAACCACGGATAAGCTTGCCGAAGAAGCGAAACAAGCTAGGCGCGACGCGCTTGAGGCAGCGCAGGGATACGCCCACGAAGGCAAGCAGATTCGCTCATTTCTCCCGTCGGTGAGTCATAGCGGCGCAGCGTTCGAGCAAATTCGCGCAGTGCGCCGACGCCGCTTTGCTCAGCGCGCCGGCACCAGTCCTCCAACTGCTTCACCAACTGCTCCTTCGAGGCGGGGGATCGACCCCACAGGCCAATGAGTTCTTGCCGCATCGAGTAGATGGTGCTCAGCACCGTGCTGGAATGCAGCGCCTGGTCCAGGACGGCACGTTCCTTTTCCGGCAATCCCTTCGCGTCCCTTTGCAGCAAGTACTTGACCGGATCCAGCGCTCTGGCGTCGGCCGAGCTCGGGGTCGTGTTGAAACGCAGGCTGAGGAGTTCCTCCACGGCTGTCGCGCGCAGGAATCTGGCGAACTTGGCCAGCACCTCGTACCGGTGGGTGATGACGGCCTGCAGGGTCCCCGCATCGCAACGAGTCTTGGATGCGTTGTAGCGAATCCTGGGTGCCACATTGCGCACCTTGGCCAGGTGGATCATTTCAAGAATGCGGATGTACATCCAGCCGATGTCGAACTCCCACCACTTGCTGGCCAGCCTGGCGGAGGTGACATAGGCATGGTGGTTGTTGTGAAGTTCTTCGCCGCCGATCAGGATGCCCCACGGCACGACATTGCTGGAGCTGTCATTCGGCGCGAAATTGCGATACCCCCAGTAGTGACCGACGCCGTTGATGACACCGGCGGCGAAAAACGGAATCCAAAGCATCTGCACCGCCCACATGCTGAGCCCGATCGGGCCGAACAGGGTGACGTCGATCACCAGCATGACGCCAATCCCGAGCCGGGTGTGTCTCGCGTACAGGTTGCGCTCAATCCAGTCGTCGGGGGTACCACGGCCGTACCTTTCGAGCGTTTCGGCGTTCCTGGATTCCAGCCGATAGAGCTCGGTGCCCTCGAACAGCACCTTCCTGATGCCATGGATCTGCGGGCTGTGGGGGTCTTTGGACGTTTCGCAGTGGGCGTGGTGCTTGCGATGAATCGCCGCCCACTCCCTCGTCACCATCCCGGTGGTGAGCCACAGCCAGAAACGGAAGCAGTGGCTCGCGATGGGATGCAGTTCCAGTGCCCGATGGGCCTGATGTCGATGAAGAAAGATGGTGACCGCGGCGATGGTGACGTGGGTCAAGCCCAGCGTGACCAGCACAAGACCCCACCAGGGCAGATCGAGCAGGCTAAGTTGCATCACAAGGTCCACGGCAGAACGGCGCGCCGACGTCCGATGATTTCGGACATGGTCACAAAGTCCCTGTCCGCAATCCTAGTCAGGCCAGGGCCGCCGTCTGTCCGCTGGCGCACATACAAGGCGATATCAGTCGCCTATGCTCCTCGCAAGCACTTTAGAAAAGCGCGAACACCTGCGTGCAACCGCAATGCGGTCATCCCGATCTTCCGTCCCCCAGGGTGGCGGCAATATTGGAGATCCCAATGGCCACCGTCGAGAACCACCTCATCGAACTGCTTCCGCGTGATGATCGCCTGCGCCTGCTGGCACTCTGCGAGCCGATCCAGCTGGTGCTGGCCGAAGTCCTCTGCGAGCCCGGCGAGCCGACCCGGCATGTCTACTTCCCGATCGAAGGCTTCATCTCGCTGGTGGCGCGGACTGCCAGCCATCCGGGGCTCGAGGTGGGCATGGTGGGCCGTGAAGGGATGCTGGGCGCACACCTGGCCCTGGACGTGGTCACTGCGCCCTTGCACGCGCTGGTGCAAGGCCCCGGAGCCGCATGGCGCATGGCCACCGCTGACTTCCGGCTCGAACTTGCGCGCAGTTCGGCGCTGCGGCAAAGCCTGAACCGCTACATCTATGTCCTGATGTCCCAACTGGCCGCTTCGGCCGCGTGCCTGCGCTTTCATCTGATCGGTCCGCGCCTGGCGCGGTGGCTACTCATGAGCCAGGACCGTGCGCACTCCGACAGCTTCCGCGTGACGCACGAGTTTCTTGCCCTCATGCTCGGTGTGCGCCGGGTCGGCATCACGACGGCCGCCAGTGCCTTGCAGCGCAGCGGGCTGATCGAATACCACCGCGGTGATCTGACGGTGCTTGACCGCAGCGGACTCGAGTCGATGGCGTGCGGCTGCTATGCCGTCGACCGCGAGGCCTACGCGGAGCTGCTGTGAGAAGTGTGTCGTTGGCAATGATCGCGCTTGTCATCAGTGCCTGAACGGAGCATGCTCATATGCTCATTCACGCCGCTATCGGCCATGAATACCTACGTCGCCCGCTTCAATGTCGAGACGGCGTTGAACCCACGGTACTCCATTTTGGCGTCCAGAGAACCGTCCGGTTGGAGGCGGTAGGTGTAAACAGCCGGGCCGTCCCTCAGTGCAATCGAGAACGTCAGCATGCCGGGTTCCACTTTCGCCGTCGCGCGGTGGTAAAGCGACCTGAAGCGACTGTGGTCGCCTTGCGAGTACACGACTGTGGCTTCCTTGCCGCCAATCCGCTCGACGACTAGCAATGTTTCCTGCTGCTGTCCCCCCGCAAGCCCCCGCCATTTCCCAGACCACTTGCCTGAAAGAGCTCGAACGTCAGCAGGCACCGCCGAGTCTGGGGCAACGATTGCCAGGTCAGCTGGCAAAGGCGCAGTTGACGGCCCGCTCGCACATCCGATAGTGAGGATGGAAGCGACTGTGGTCATTGACACGAGGCGATTCATCACTTCTCTCCAGGCTTGTTGGAAGGCCACATCCTATGCATTGCAAGAGAAATGCTCTACATGGTCATATCACTAAGAATGAGGAGGACAGGCCTACCAGTCAGTGGTAGGCCGGATGCCTCGGACGCATCCAGATTCAAGGTTGGAGACGCGTTGGAATCGACGGGGTACTGGCAAGCCCAACGCTGTCGGTCTGCTGGCGCTAATCGGCGAGTTCCAGGCATGCTCTGCAGTGTCCACAGCATCGAACACTGCACCGGCCAAGACGACCAGTCCGACCGACGCCCAGCAAATTCGCGGCAAATGGAGCTACATCTACCGGGCCGTCGATAGAGAAGGTCAGACCGTCGACTTCCGCCTGAGCGCCAGCCGCGATGTGAAGGCGGCCAAGGCATTCTTTCGCAAGGCGCCGCAGACACAGGGGCGACCTCCGGTGAGTATCACGCTGGGCGGCTACGCCGCTTCGCATCGCGCGGTGCGCGAACTGCCTGCTCAGAGCAGCATCGCTTCCGCAAAGGCCAGCTCAATCTGGGCAGGCTGCGCATGGCAGGCCAAGCCGCGCCTGCAATTTGGAACGCCGTGCTTTCGGCCTGACAGCCGGCAACGTGCGCACGAGGTCGATCGGCCCGCGAGAAATTTTCACCAGAGCCGTCACAAGTGCAACACGCTCCCTCTGCCAGACAGCAAGTGGGGCCGAATCCGCGGCGTCGGCATGAGCTACACCGGGACGCTCTGTTCGATGACCCGGTGAGCCTGTGCGACAAGGGCGCGGGGCACCCCTGGCTTCAGCCTTGCAGATGGAGCGCCATGGCGGGATCGCTGACGCCCGGCTTGCCGGTTTCGACACGGCCGGCGAAGCGGCGCTCGAAGTTGTCCGACGTGACCGTGAAGTCATACCAGTCGCCGCTCTTCTTGAGGTTCCAGTGCTGCTTCTCGGTCTCGCCGGGTTTGATCTTTTTCATCGTCCACGGACCATCGTCGCGATAAGCATTGGACGTGATCGTCACGCTGCCGGTTTCCTTGCCGCTGTTGCGCACCCTCAGATGGAGGTCGCCACTGTGGGCTTGGTAGCCGACCTGGATCTCGGGCTGGAACGACGCGGTGTCGTGGAACAGCGCGTCGCCCTTGAAGCTGCGCACGAAGCCGTTGGGCCCGTAGACCCAGAGCTCGTACTTGCCGCTGTCGGAGAGGCCCGTGTTCCAGGTGTCGCTCAGCGTCTTGCCGGCCTCTACGGTGTAGCGGCGCGGAATGCGGTCCAGGTGCAGCTTGTCGTAGACGTGGAAGACGGCGCCCTGCTTGCCGCTGTTGGCGAACACCAGCGACAACATGCCGCGCGACTCCACCCGTGCGCTGGTGTGCAACTCGTAGGGGAGTGCACGCGACAGGCGCACGCCGGTCTCCTGGAACAGCGGCTGCGGCGTGGCGGGCGCAGTGGTGATGGGGGCCGTGGGCAGAAGCCTCTGCGCCGCATTGATCGCGGCGAAGTTGCTCGTGTCGGGCAGCCTGGGGAAGACCGGGTCGTTCGGGTTGACGAAGTCGAAGCAGGAGGTGAGGTCGCCGCAGACTGCGCGGTGCCACGGGCTGATGGCGTCCACCGTGATGCCGAAGCGCTTCTCGAGGAATCTGCCCACGGAGGTGTGGTCGAACACCTGCGAATCGACCCAGCCGCCCTTGCTCCACGGTGACACCACGTACATCGGCACGCGCGAACTCAGGCCCCACGGGCGAAGCTTGCCGCTGGTGGTGTCGTTGACGTTCAGGTAGTTGCCCACGGAGGCATCGAAATACTCGCCGTCCAGCGACACGGTGGACTTGCCCATCAGGTTGCCATTGACGTCATACGACGGCACCGCTGGCATCGGCAGATGGTCGAAGAAGCCGTCGTTCTCGTCGAAGGTCACGAAAAGGACCGTCTTGCTCCAGACTTTCGGGTTGGACGTCAGCGCCTCCAGCACGTCCGAGATGAAGTTGGCGGCGCCGGCCGTGCCTTCACTGCTGCCAGGATGCTCGGCCAGGGCCTGCGTGGGCAGCACCCACGAGACCTGCGGCAGGCGGTCGTTGATCACGTCCTGCTTGAGCTGGGCAAGGAAATTGACCGCGCCGTCAGCCGACGCGGGGCCGCCCGTCAGGCCGTGCTCATAGAGCGGCGACCCCGGCTGCGCAGTGCGGAAACTCTGGAAAGCCAGGCCCCCGTGCATGGCGCCCGTCCAGTTGTTGTTCATGTTCTGGTAGATGTGCCAGCTGATGCCCGCCTGTTGCAGGACATCCGGCAACGTGTCCCATTTGAAGGCGGTGTTCTTGTACTTGTAGTTGTAGGCACCCGTTCCGGGGTCGACCTGACCCGACCCGTCTGCTTGCTGCGCCCTGCCCGCGACCCAGTTGGACGGGCTGGGCCAGCAGCGCGAGTTGACGGGCTCTGAATCAGCGTCCGTGCTGTTGATGCCCTTCTTGCGCAGTTCCGGGTTGTAGTTGGAGCCCGACCAGAACACGATGCGGTTCGGGTCGGTGCCGGTGAGGATGGAACAGTGATAGCCATCGCAGATCGTGAAGGCATCGGCCAGCGCGAACTGGAACGGAATGTCCTCGCGCAGGAAGTAGCCCATCGTCGCCTGGTTCTTGAACTGGATCCAGCGATCCATCTTCCCCTGGTTCCACGCCGCCTGCTGATCGGGAAAATTATGCGGCGTGCCAGATCCGATCAGCGCCCTGCCGATCGTGGAATCGCGGCGAAAGGGCGGGATCTCCGCGCCGCCGGTGGGGTTGGGTTGGAAGTACACCGACTTGCCGCTCGCCAGCGGAATCGGGAAGCGGTCGCCGAAGCCCCGCACACCCTTCATGGTGCCGAAGTAGTGGTCGAAGCTGCGGTTCTCCTGCATCAGGATGACGATGTGCTGGACGTCCTCGATGGTGCGGGTCTTGACGTGCGCTTCGACAGCCAGCGCGCGGCGGATGGAGGGCGGCAGCATCGTGAGAGCGGTCGCGGCGCCCAGAGAGCCGGCAGATTTGCGAAGGAAGTCGCGTCGTTGGGAATTGTTCATGGTCATGATGGCAACTCGAAAAAAAAGAGAAGGACGAGGGGGGAGGCGAAAGGTCAGGGGGCCCAGCTCAGGGATGGCGAAGAGGCCGTGTCTGCTGATGTATCGGCCGTCGACGGAGCGACCGGAGAGCCATCGGGCTTGTGTGCGGTCGGCGCCGGGGTGTCGGCCTTCGTCACGCCCATTGCACCGGCATCGGTGCCCGAGCCACCGCCGCCGCACGCGGCGAGGCTGAGCAGAAGAGCGGCGGCGCAGAGGCCACGGGTCAAGAAGACAGGTTTCATTGCGGAATTCCTTGGTTGAGAGATGTCCAGGGGAGGGGGCAGAGGTCCGGGGCGGTCGATCCCGCCTCAGGCGAAGCGGCCGCGCAGGTGCGCTGCGAGGCGGTCGAGCACCAGCACGGTGAGCAGGATCGCGATCAGGATCGTGCCGACGTGCGCGTAGTTGTACATGTCGTATCGACCCTTCAGTTCCTGGCCGATGCCGCCCGCGCCCACCAAGCCCACCACGGTGGCCATGCGCACGTTGCGGTCGAGGATGTACAGCGTGTAGGCAATGAACTGCGGCATCACCTGCGGCAGCACCGCGAAGCGCATCACCTTCAACTTGTTCGCGCCGATGGCGCGCAGCGCCTCCTGCGGCTTGTCGTCGGCGGTTTCGATGTCTTCCGCGTAGAACTTGCCGAGAAAACCCGCCGAATGCAGCGCCAGCGCGAGCACCCCGGCGATCGGGCCGAAGCCATAGGCCAGCACGAGGAACAGCGCGCTCACCAGCTCGGGCAGCGCGCGGAACATGCCGACCACGGTGCGCGCCAGCGTGTACACGGCGCGGTTCGGCGTGTAGTTCTTCGCGCTGCACCAGGCCAGCGGCGCGCTCAGCACGATCGCCAGCAGCGTGGCCCAGATGGCGATCTCGAAGGTCTCGAGCATCTTCACGGCCACATGCCACAGGTAGCCCAGCGGCTCCACCAGGACTTCGCGCTGGTCGACCACCTCTTCCATCGCGAGCGTCTGCGGGTTGAGCTTTGGCTCACGCGTCTCGACCGTCTCGACATGGGAGAACCAGGGCAGTCGGTCGCGGTCGAAGCCTTCGATGCGCGCCACCTCGGTGCGCTCGGAGATCTGCGGCGGAAACAGCGAGCGCGCGATGGTGCCCAGACCCGATAGCACCTGCGACTGGTCACGCAGCCCGACGGCGGCCAGCACACCCTCGCCGGTGAGCGAGAGCATGCGGCCCATCTCCACGCGCTGGCCGGCAAAACAGCCGACGACAACCACGAGCAACAGAAGGGCGAGGGTGCGGGCGCCGAAGGGGCGCGGCAGTTCCCAGGCGGATGCGGGCCGGCTCATGGCACGAGCTCCAGCGCGCCGACGTGCAGCGGCAGCCGTGCTTCAGGCGCCGGTCGCACGGCCACCGGGGCACGCCCGTAGATCGCATCGAACACCTTCGGATCGAAGGCCGCGGGCGCGCCGTCGAACACCACCGCGCCGTGGCGCAGCGCGACGATGCGGTCGGCGAACTCGCAGGCCAGCTCGATCTGGTGCAGGCTGCACAGCACCGTGGTGGCGCGCTCGCGCGCCTGCGTGCGCAGCAGCGACAGCACGTCGTGGCTGGTCTGCGGATCGAGGCTGGCCACCGGCTCGTCGGCCAGCACCAGCGGCGGATCGAGCATGAAGGCGCGCGCGATGCCCACGCGCTGCTGCTGTCCGCCCGAAAGCTCGCTCACGCGGCGCAGCAGGTGCGCCTCCTGCAGGCCGACCGATTCGATCAGCGCGCAGGCCTTGGCGCGCTGCGCGTCGGAGAACAGGCCGAGCAGCGCGCGCCACGTCGCCAGCGCGGGCAACGCGCCGGCCAGCACGTTGTCCGCCACGGTGGAGCGCAGCACCAGGTTGAACTGCTGGTGGATCATGCCGATGCGCGGGCGGATGCGGGCCAGCGAATTCGCGGCAATCTGGACGCCCTCGACCTGCACCGTACCCTGCGTGGGCTTGACCAGCCCGTTGGCCATGCGCAGCAGCGTCGACTTGCCCGCGCCCGAGGCGCCCAGCACCACGCAGAACTGCCCTGCCGGCACCCGCAGCGACACGCCGTCCAGGGCGCGCGTGCCGTCCGCGTAGTGCATGGCGACCGATGCGAAATTCAGCATGGCGACGCTCAACGCTCGGCGGCCTTGGCCAGGATGCGGCCCTTGAGCTCGTCGGTCAGCAGGCCGAGCTTCTCGGCCGCCACGTTGAACTCGTCTTCCGAGAACTTGGTGTCGTAGCCGTCGATCTTGCCGCCGCCGTAGCCGCGAATCATGTCGGGCGTGACGCCGGGCGCCTTGTTCACCGTGCCAAACGCGTCTTTCAGCTTCGCCTTCAGCGGCTCGGGCAGCTTCGAGTTCAGCGCCAGCGGCGGGTACGGAATGGCCATGCTGCGCGCCACCACCTTCACCGTCTTGGGGTCGACCACGCCCTGCTTCACGGCCTTCTCGTAGGAATCGAAGGACAGCGAGGCCACGTCGACCTGGTCCTGAACCAGCGCGGCCAGGCTGCTCGCGTGGCTGCCGGTCATGCGGATGGCGCCGAGGTCCTTGGCCGGGTCGATGCCGGCGTCCAGCAGCATCGCGACCTGGAAGGTGAAGCTCGAGGCCGAGTTGACGTCGCCGAAGGCCACGCGCTTGCCCTTGAGATCCTTGACCGACGCGATGGGCGCGGCGGCCTTGGCGAACATGCCGGCGTAGTACACCGAGGCGCCCTTCTCGACACCCACGGCCAGCAACTGGGCGCAGCCGCGCTTGTGCGCCTGCACATAGGACACGGGGCCGAAGAAGGCGATGTCGGCCAGTTGGTTGCACATGCCTTCGACCACCGCGCCGTACGACTGCCCGACCTTGAGGTCGAAGTTCAGGCCGGTGCTGCGCGTGATGGCGTTGAACACCGGCGCGTAGTCGGCCTTGGTGCCCGACTCGGTGCCGCCGTCGGCCGGAATCAGCAGCACGCGAAGCGGCCGCTCGCGCGAGCCATCGCCCACCGATTGCGCATGGGCTGCCAGCGGCAGCGCCGCGGACAGCGAGAGGACGGCGGCCGCGATGGCCAGGAGCTTTTTCATGATCGGTTCCTTCGTTGGGTCAGCGATGTGGCGTGCGGGTGCAGCCCTCGGATGCGAGTGACTTTAGGAGCCGCAGATGACAGGAGAATGAAATTGGCTCATTCTGAAAGTGAAAAACAACTGAACAATATTCAATAGAATTCACCGCCATGGCCGATCCCCCGACGGCCCCACCGGAGATCCATGCGGACGAACCACAAGACATCCAGGAGCGACGACGCGCTCGCCCAGGCCCGCCACCTGCTGGTCGACCTCGACGGCACGCTGGTGCGCCAGCAGGAGGCGATCGACGGCGCGGCCCAGTTGCTCGCCCACTTCCACGACCGCTACGCCATCGTTTCCAACAACTCCACGCACACGGCGCAAGGGCTGTCGGTGCGGCTGCGCAAGCTCGGCTTGCGCGTGCCGCCCGGGCGCATCGTGCTGGCCGGCGAGCTCGCGGTGCGGCAACTGGCGCAGAAGCACCCGCAGGCCCGCGTGCTGCTGGCCGCGAGTCCCGCGCTGCAGCGCTATGCGCGCGCGCAGGGTTGCCAGCTGGTGCAAGCCGAGGCCGATTTCGTGCTGCTCGCGCTCGACATGCGCTTCAGCCACGCACGCCTGTCGGTCATCGTGAACGAACTACGGCGCGGCGCCCTGTTGGTGGTGACCAATGCCGACGCCACGCACCCTGGCCCGCAGGGCCGCGTGGTGCCCGAGACCGGCGCACTGCTCGCGGCGGTGGTCGCGGCCAGCGGCGTGCAGCCGTGGCACGTGGTCGGCAAGCCCGCGCCGCTGCTGTTCGAGGAGGGCCTGCGCTGCCTGGGCGCGCCTGCCGAGGGCACGGTGGTGATCGGCGACAACCCGCTGACCGACGGCGAAGGCGCCGCGCGGCTCGGCCTGGCCTGTGTGCTGGTGGGTGAATCGCCGGGCGCGGTGGCGCCCACGGTGGCGGGGCTGCTCGCGCAGCCTGCCGCAGAAACGGCAGAAGCCGTGCCTCAGTACCGCTTGAGCGAGAGCACGTCGAAGGTCTGGCGCAGCGTGCGCACCGAGGTGTCGTAGTCCGACAGCGCGAGGCAGGCGATCAGCACGTCGATGATCGCCAACTGCGCGAGCCGGCTCGTCATCGCCTCGGTGCGGAAGCTGGTTTCGCGCGCCATGGTGAACAGCAGCACGTCGGCAAAGGCCTGGATCGGCGACTTGCCGAAGTTGGTGATGCACACCGTGGCCGCGCCGGCCTCCTTGGCCAGCCGCGTGGCCGTCACCGTCTCGTGCGTGCTGCCCGAGTGCGAAATGGTGAGCACCGCCGTCTTCGCATTGGTGAGCGAGGCGCTGATGGCCTGCACGTGCGAATCGACCACCACCTTGGCATTGAGGCCGATGCGCAGCATGCGGTAGTGCGCGTCTTCGGCGATGGTGGCCGAGCTGCCGATGCCGTAGATCTCGATGCGCTCGGCCTTGCGAAACAGCTGCACCGCGCGCTCCATCGCCTTCGCGTCGAGCATCGACTGCGTGTCGTGCAGCGTCTGCACGTTGCTCTGGAAAATCTTGCGGATCACCGCGTCGGCTTTGTCCTGCGGGTCGAGGTCTTCGTGGATGAACTGCACCGGCCGCACGATCTCCTGCGCCAGCGCGATCTTGATCTGCTGGAAGCCGGTGGCGCCGAGGCTCTTGCACAGGCCCACGATGCTGCCTTCGCTCGAACCGGTGCGTTCCGCGACTTCGCTGACCGACATGTGGACCACCTCGCGCGGGTTCTTCACGATGAAGTCCGCGATGCGCTGGCCCACGGGGCCCAGCGACGACCACAGGGTCTCGATGCGCGCCAGCACGGCGAAAACCCGGACGCCGGGTGTCTCGACTGCGGGCGCTGGGGTGGTCTTTCCGCCTGCCGAAGAAGCCTTGCCGCCGGCCGATCTGGGAGTGCTGTTGCGCTTCATGGGGTGCAAGCTTACCCGCGCCCGATGGCGCTTTCGTGCCATATGGCCGCGTTCGAGCGCGAACCTGCCCGGCATCGCAGGGCGGGTGAAGCTGTTCGGTATCGGGTCGCCCCGGGCTGACGGCGTCGCTCGCGCCGCCCCTCCACCGGTCTGTGTGAAAAGGCCCGAGAACCAGAGGCCATCCCACGTGAGCGGCCGTGACGAAGTCCCTTGTGGCCGGAAGCGGCTGGCCGCCATTGTTGGTTGCCGACGGTCAGTGCGCACGCGCTTCCATGCGATGACAAATCGCCCTGCCCGTCTACGAGAGCCAGAGCGGCGAGGACAGCGCCAGCTACCGCACGCCGGCTGCCCTCACCGTGATCGCCACGCCCACCGGGGGCACGGGCACCGAAGTGGCCGCGGGCGCCACGCTGGCGCTGAACGAGCGCACCAGCGTGTATGGAGAAATCGGGCAGCTGCGCGCCAGCGGCGGCAGCACCCGCACCCGGGGCGGACTGAACGCCAGCGTGGGAATGAAGGTGCTCTGGTGAAGGCGTTCATTTCGCCGTGCAGTTCACCGGGCACTCGGTCCTCGGCAAGCCGGGACGCGGCGTCGACCGGGACTGGCTAGGCGCTTTCCTTCAGCGTCCGCGCAATGGGCGGCGGGTCTTCAGGCAACAGCGCCGCGCCGATCCTGCCGAACAGCTTCTCCGCTTCGTTGCCGTTCTTGTAGTCGCCCGCGTCGTTGAAAGCCTCGGGTGCGTAGGTTACCGCCACGGCGATGGCCACCCGGCTGCCTTCGTGATAGGCCGCGACCGCCGAGTACCCGCCGAACTGGGGGGGCTGGAACACCCAGTTGCCGCTCGTGATCACCCCGAGCCCGAAGGCGTAGCGCTCCGAATGGGGAAAGCAGGTGTTCGGACACGCGGCGAGCGCGGTGGTCTTGCCGCGGAGTGCGGTGGACACTTGCGCTGCGTGAGATTCGGGGGACAGGAAGGCGCCGCTGCCGAAGGCGATCGCACTGGTGTGCAGGTCATACAGATCGGTCACCTGCACCGCACCGTGCGTGATGGTCCACGACGGGTCCCAGAACGTGGATTCCTCGTAGAAGGGCGTCCCGGCAGCAACGCCGAGAAATTCGCGGCGCTCGGAGGAGAAGGCGCGCAGCACGGGTTCGGGGATCGAGGCGCCATCCGGGTCGGAGGTCTGCGTCATGCACAGGGGCCCGAGCACCTTGTCCTGCATCAGGTCTCTCACCGGACGGCCCGTGATCTTCTCGAGGACGAGGCCGAGGAGGACGTAGTTCGTGTGGGCATAGGACCAGTTGGTGCCTGGCTCGAAGAAGAGCGGCTTGTGGATCGCGTAGGCCAGAAGTTCGTCGGGTGTCCAGCGTCGGAACGGGTCTGCCAGGAATGCGTTCACGAAATCCGGGTCCTGCACGTAGTCCGCATAGCCGGCGGTCATCTGAGCCAGGTGCCTGAGGGTCACGCGGTCTCCATGCGGGAGCTTCGGCAGCCAGGTGGCAATCTTGTCGTCCAGGCGCACCTGCCCTTCGTCCACCAGCCGCAGCAGCAGCATGGCGACCAGCGCGATGGCTACCGCGCCATTGCGGAAATGCATGTCCGTGGTCGCCGGCACCCCGGTGGCGGACTCACCGAAGGCCTCGGTGATGATTTCCTTGCCATCCACGGTGACGCGTACCAGCACCGCGCGCGCAAAGCGGGTCTGGATCGTGGCGCGTGCAATGGCACGCACCGCCTCGGCCTTCACGGGGTCGGTGGACGCGACAGGCGCTCGGGCCGCCAGGCTGCAGCCGGTGCCGCCATTCAGCGGACTCCCGATGCCGCTGCTGCCTCCGCCTCCGCCGCAAGCGGGCAGCATCCAACCCAATCCGGCACCAGCGCCTGCACCCAGAAGGCGCCGGCGTGTCAGGGCGGATGACATGGATTCCCACGGGCCGCTCGTGCGGAAGTTCGATCGCTGGTCAATTTTGTTCATGGCGTGACGGCGGGACCCGCGAGCGCTGTTGAAGTGCGGGTTCTTGCAGGCTTGATTGGGCTAATAATACGTATTATATTGCGACAATATGTCAACGGGCGCAACAAATCCAGACAGCATTCTGACGCCAAGACGCTCGTGATCGGGCCTCAAGCGGCCCCTGCGTGCAGCGGCTCGAATCCGCACGTCGATTTCATGCGCGGTGCAACGCGATCCGGATCGCCGGCGTGTCGGATGGGCTGGCGAGCGACCTCGATGCACCAACGCACAGAAAACCCAGCACCATGACCACCAGGCACACCTCGCTCGCGCGTCCCGCCCCCTCTTCACCACCTCTTTCGCGTCGCCATTGCCTCAGCTTGGCCGCGGCGGGGCTGGCCGCACCGCTGCTGCAGGCCTGCGGCGGAGGCAGCTCCGGTACTTCCGCCTTTGCCACGGTCGTGCCAGATCCCGAATCGGTGCGCTGGTGCCGCGAGACCATTCAAGCGACGCTGAGGCGGAGCGACATCGCCACCACCGCCGTGTCCGTCGCGCTGCTGGCCGACGACCGCGTGGTCTGGCGCGAAGCCTTTGGCTATGCCGATCGCGACAACGGTGTGCTGGCCACCCCGGACACACGCTTCAACATCGCCTCGGTCTCCAAGGTGGTCGCGGCACTGGCCGTGATGATCCTGCGCGACCGTGGGCAGCTGGCGCTCGACCAACCCCTCGCCGAGTTGCTGCCCGCCTTTCACATGCGATCGGAGGGCTACACCCGCATCACCGTGCGCCAGCTGCTCTCGCATGCGTCGGGCGTGCCGGGGAACAACTACCGCAACGGCATCAACTTCGTCCCCTATCCGGACTACGCGCAGGACACCCTGCAGGCAGTGACGCAGTCACGCCTGAAGCACGAGCCGGGCGAGATGGCGATGTACTGCAACGACGGCTTCACGCTGGTGGAGCCGCTGGTGAAGCAACTCACCGGGCTGACGTATCCGGAGTTCGTCCAGCGCGAGATCTTCACCCCTCTGGGCATGAACCTCTCGGGCTATGCGCTCGCGCCCGCGGCCGAGGGCTCGATCGTGCACCCCTACTACAAGGGGCAGCGAATGCCGCAGGAGTTGCCCGCGAACTATGCGACCGGGGGCATGGTCTCCACACCCACCGACCTGCTGAAACTGGCGCGCCTGTTCCTCGACGAAGGGGTCTACGAAGGCCGGCGCATCGTCTCGGCCGAGGCGGTGCGCGAAATGGGCAGGGACCAGAGAGCCCGCACACGCATCATTGCCGACCCCGCTTCTTCGTTGTGGCGCTGGGGATTGGGGTGGGACACGGTTCAACAGCCGGGCCTGGATGCGGCCGGTCTGCGGGCCTGGAACAAGAGCGGCGCGTTCGAGTTCTTCGGGACCCAGTTCTTCGTTCTGCCCGAGATCCGGCTGGCCATGATGATCACCGGAAGCGGGCTCGACTACGGGCCGCTGGAGTTGGCCGAAGGGCTTTTGCTGCGCTCGGCGGCCGAACGCGGCGCGATCCGCACGATGCCTGCGGCCATCGCCTCCGTCGTGCCGGCGCCGGCGTCGCCGGCGCCGGACCGCACGGCGCTGGTGGGCGTCTACGCCAACTACAGCGGCCCCTTGCAAGTGCTCGCCGCAGCCGACGGTTCGCTGGCCTTGCGCCGATGGAGCGACGATGGCTGGACCGTCGTGCAGGAACGCCTGCGCGCGCGCAGCGATGGCTATTGGTGGGCCGACGGGCAGACCGGCATCTGCTACCGATTCCAGACTCTGGCGGGCCATCGCTATCTGAACCAGCGCACGCTCTCGAGCAATCAGCTGTACTGGGATGAAGAGCCCATCGGCGAATGGCTGCCGCCAGTGAGCGCGCCATTGCCGGACGCATGGAAGGCCCGGCTCGGCAGCCAATGGTTGCGCGTGAACGACTTGAACGATTCGATCACGCACTTGCCGGACCGCGCCAACCAAACGCCGGCGAGGTGGGTCTTTGACATCGATCAGTTGGCCGAGATGCCGGGCTACATCCTGTCCAACACCGCGCAGCTGGTGCGCGTGATCGACGACAACCAGGCCGGCATGACCGTCAAGATCCCCTCCAGCGCAGGGCGCGACTTGATGGAACTGAACATCGTGATGGTGAACGGCCGTGAAGAACTGCACTCCGGCGTCCTGGTGTTCCGGCGAATGGACGCCTAGAAACCCCGCGCACCCTGAAGCTCACAACCCCTTCACCTGCGGCCATGCACTCAGGACACACCCATACCGAGCCGGACGAAACTTCCTTGCCGCGCCTTTCGCGTCGCGGATATCTGGCGCTGGCCACGGCCGGGCTGGCCGCACCGCTGCTGCAGGCCTGCGGGGGAGGTGGAGGCGGTGCATCCATCTTTGCTCAGGTCCCGCCCGAATCCGAATCGGTGCGCTGGTGCCGCGAGGCGATTCTCAAGACGCTCAACCGAAGCGACAGCGCCACCACTGCCGTCTCCGTGGCGCTGCTGGCCGACGACCGCGTGGTCTGGCGCGAAGCCTTCGGCTACGCCGATCGCGAGAACGGCGTGCCGGCCACGCCCGACACCCGCTTCAATGTCGCCTCGATCGCCAAGGTCGTCGCCGCCCTGGCCGTGATGATCCTGCGCGACCGCGGCAAGCTGGCCCTGGACCAGCCGCTGGTCGAGCTGCTGCCCGAGTTCCGCATGCGCTCGCCGAGCTTCACTCGCATCACCGTGCGCCACCTGTTGTCCCACGCCTCGGGGATGCCCGGCTACAACTTCCGCAATGCCTTGGGTTTCAATCCCTACCCGGACTACGCGCAAGACACCTTGCAGGCCCTGGCGGATTCGCACCTGAAGCACGAACCGGGCGAGCTCGCCGTCTATTGCAACGACGGCTTCACGCTGGTCGAGCCGTTGGTGCAGCGGCTGAGCGGCCTGCGCTTCGTCGACTTCGTTCAACGCGAGATCTTCGAGCCCCTGGGCATGCGCCTGTCCGTCTACTCGAACGCACGTTCCGCCGAGGGCAGCTTCGTACGCCCCTATGAAGAAGGTCACAGCTTGCAGCAGGAGTTGTGTGCGAGCTATGCAACCGGCGGCGTCATCACCACGCCCACCGACATGATGAAGCTGGCCCGCATGCTCCTCGACCAGGGCATGCACGAAGGCCGGCGCATCGTCTCCGCCGAGGCGATCCGGGAAATGGGCATGGATCAGAGCACCCGCACGCGCATCAACCCCGCTGCCTCGTCGTGGCACTGGGGGCTGGGGTGGGACACGGTGCAGCAGGCGGGAATGGCGGCGGCCGGCCTGCGGGGTTGGTCGAAGAACGGCGGCTCTCAATTCTTCTATACCGAATTCCACGTGCTCCCCGAGGCCAGGCTGGCCATGCTGATCAGCGGCTGCGGTTTCGACTACGGCGGACTCGACCTGGCGGAGGGGCTGCTGCTGCGCGCGGCCGCCGAGCGCGGCGCGATCCCGAAGCTGCCCCCCGCCATCGTCCCCGCCGTGACCTCTCTTGTGACGCCCGCGCCGGACGGGGCCGAGCTGGCGGGCATCTACGCCAACTGCGATGCGCCCTACCAGGTGCTCGCCGCGAGCGACGGCACATTGACGCTGAATCGCTGGAACGGGACGGCCTGGGACGCGGTGCAAGAGAAGCTTCGCGCACGCGGCGATGGTTGCTGGTCGATCGACGGGCAAGCCGCCATCGGCTATCGCTTCCAGGTGGTGGAAGGCCGTCGCTACCTGATCCAGCACGGGCTCTCGGCCAACCGATCGTATGGGGGTGAAGCGACCCTCGGCGAGTGGCTGCCGCCGCTGCATGCGCCGTTGCCGCCGGCATGGCGCGCTCGCGTCGACGGCCGATGGGTGTGTGCAGACGAATTTGCCGGCTCGGTCTGGGCCCGGTTCGGCCCCCTCACCGCGCATGTCGGTGAGTTGGAGGCCCTGCCGGGCTATGTGCTGCTCACCATCGCGCAGCCGCCCGGCCATGCCTTTCTGAACCTGGCGCAATTGCTGCGCGTGGTGGACGACAACGAGGCCGGCATGGCGATCAAGGTTCCCGGAAACGCGGGCCGCGACCTGTTCGAGCTGCGCGTGAAGAACACCAAAGGCCAGGATGAGCTGCACGCGGGTGGTTGGGTATTCCGGCAGACCGGGTCCTGAAAATCTCACCAGTGCCGACCCCCATGCAATCACCGCGCATCGTCGTCAACACATCCACGGAGGCAGCACCTCGACTGTCGCGCCGCGATTGCCTGGGCTGGGCGACGGCGGGCCTGGCCGCGCCGCTGCTGCAGGCCTGCGGCGGGGGCAGCTCGGGCGCTTCCGCCTCTTCCGTCGCTGCGGCCCAAGCCTCGCTCGACCCCGAGTCGGTGCGCTGGTGCCGCGAGACCATTCAAGCGACGCTGAGCCGAAGCGACATCGCCACCACCGCCGTGTCCGTCGCACTGCTGGCCGACGACCGCGTGGTCTGGCGCGAAGCCTTCGGCCATGCCAATCGCGAGACCGGGCTGCTGGCGACCCCTGACATACGCTTCAACATCGGCTCGGTCGCCAAGGTCGTCGCGACCCTGGCCGTGATGATCCTGCGCGACCGGGGGCAGCTCGCCCTGGACCAGCCCGTGGTCGAACTGCTGCCGGCCTTCAGCATGCGTTCGCCCGCGTTCACCCAGATCACGGTGCGCCATCTGTTGTTTCATGCGTCGGGCATGCCCGGTACCAACTACCGGAACGCCATCAACTTCGCCCCCATGCCGGACTATGCCCAGCAGACCCTGCAGGCGTTGGCGCAGTCGCGCCTGAAGCACGAGCCCGGCGAACTCTCGGTCTACTGCAACGATGGCTTCACCCTGGTGGAGCTGCTGGTTCCGGCACTCACCGGCCTGTCCTTTGCTGCATTCGTTCAGCGCGAGATCTTCGGTCCCCTGGGCATGGACCTGTCCGGCTATGCGCTGACCTACGCCCCCGAAGGCAGCTTCGTGCATCCGTACTTCAAGGGCCAGCGCATGCCGCAGGAAATGGTGGCGTGCTTCGCCACCGGAGGGGTGCTCACCACGCCCACCGACATGTTGAAGCTGGCCCGTCTAATCCTGAACGAGGGGGTGCATGAGGGCCGGCGCATCGTCTCCGCGGAGTCGGTGCGGGAAGCGGGCAGGAGCCAGGACCCCCGCGTGCGCATCAATCTCACGCCCGATCTGCATTGGGGGCTGGGGTGGGATTCGGTGCAACAGCCCGGCCTGCACGCGGCCGGCTTGCGCGCCTGGCGCAAGGGCGGCAACACCGACTTCTTCGCCGCCGAGTTCGTGGTGCTGCCCGAAGCCCGGCTGGCCGTGATGATCGCCGGCTGCGGGCAAGACTACGGGGCCATCCAGCTCGCAGAAGGGTTGCTGCTGCGCGTGGCCGCGGAACGCCGTGCCATCACTGCGGTTCCCGCCGCCATCGCCTCGATCGTGCCCCCTCCGATATCGCCGGCCCCGGACAACACGCCCCTGCTGGGCATCTATGCCAGGACCACCTCTCCCGTGCAAGTGCTGGCGGGCAGCGACGGTTCGCTGACGCTGCGCCACTGGACCCAGGCGGGTTGGGCCGTGTCCCAGGACCAGTTGCGCGCGCGAACCGATGGCCACTGGTGGTCCGATGGCAAATCCACCAACTGCTTTCGCTTCCAGACCGTGGACGGCCATCACTACCTGGTCGAGCGCAAGCTCTCGGCCAACAAGCTCTATTGGACGGACAACCCCGTGGGAGAGCGGCTGGCGCCTCTGGCCCAGCCCCTGCCGCCGGCGTGGAAAGCCCGGCTGGGCAGCGCATGGCGCTGCACCAACGACTCTCCGGATTCGCTCACGAGCAGGCTCTACCCCGTGTTCGGAAGCATCGGCGAACTGGCGGAATTGCCCGGCTACATCCTCTGGAACAACGAGCAGATGCTGCGCGTGGTGGACGACCAGGAAGCCACCATGGCGGTCAAGGTCCCGCTCTACGGCGGCCGCGACCTGATCGAGCTGCGCATGGTGCCGGTGAACGGCCGCGAGGAGGCGCACTCCGGCAGCCAGGTGTTCCAGGAGACCCCCACCTCCTGAGGAAACGACAACCCCGCCCCCACTCCCCTGCATCCGTTCTCGCCCCTCACCATGCCAACCAAAGACACCACGCCGCATCCATCCGCCCCGCCATCGCCAACCCTGTCCCGCCGCAATTGCCTGGCCTTGGCCACGACGGCCCTGGCCACCCCGTTGCTGCAGGCCTGCGGCGGTGGCAGCTCCGGCCCCTCCGCTGCACCGCTGTTGCCACAAGGCGACCCTGAATCGGTGCGTTGGTGCCGAGAGACCATTCTCAAGACGCTCAACCGAAGCGACAGCGCCACCACCGCCATCTCCGTGGCGCTGCTGGCCGACGACCGCGTGGTCTGGCGCGAAGCCTTCGGCCATGCCGACCGCGAGAAAGGGCTGCCGGCCACCCCCGACACCCGCTTCAACATCGGCTCGGTCTCCAAGGTCGTGGCCACCCTGGCCGCGATGATCCTGCGCGACCGCGGGCAGCTCGCCCTGGATCAGCCGCTGGTCGAGTTGCTCCCGGCCTTCAGCATGCAATCGCCCGCCTTCACCCGGGTCACCGTGCGCCACCTGCTCTCCCATGCTTCGGGCTTTCCCGGCAACAACATGCGGAACAACGGGTCCTTCACGCCCTACCTGGACTACGCCCAGGACACCATGCAGGCGCTGGCGAAGCTGCACCTGAAGCACGAGCCGGGCGAACTCGCGGTGTACTGCAACGACGGCTTCACCATGATCGAGCCGCTGGTGCGCCAACTCACCGGCCTGCCCTTTGCCGAGTTCGTTCGGCGCGAGATCTTCGCGCCCCTGGGCATGGACCTGTCCGGCTATCCGCTGGCTCCTGCCGCCGAAGGCACCTTCGTGCACCCGTACTATGAAGGTCGCAGCTTGCCCCAGGAGATGTCCACCCCCTTCGCGTCCGGAGGCATGTTCAGCACGCCCACGGACATGCTGAAGCTGGCGCGCCTGTTCCTGGACGAAGGCATGTACGCAGGACGCCGCATCGTCTCCGCCGGGGCGGTGCGCGAAATGGGCCTCGACCAGAGCGCCCGCACGCGCATCAACCCCGCTGCATCGTCATGGCGCTGGGGGCTGGGGTGGGACTCGATGCAGCAGGCGGGCTTGAACGCGGCCGGACTGCGGGCCTGGACAAAGAACGGCGGCACCTTCTTCTTTTCCGCCGAGTTCTTCGTGCTGCCCGAGGCCCGGCTGGCCATGCTGATCAGCGGCAGCGGGCACGACTACGCGCCGCAAGTGCTGGCAGAGGGGCTGCTGCTGCGCGCGGCCGCGGAACGC
This sequence comes from Variovorax sp. M-6, assembly GCF_052114385.1. Lineage (NCBI taxonomy): Bacteria > Pseudomonadati > Pseudomonadota > Betaproteobacteria > Burkholderiales > Comamonadaceae > Variovorax > Variovorax sp. M-6. The sequence goes on from NZ_JBFREQ010000023.1 coordinate 116,297, forward strand.
GGTGCGATCCGGTCGCTGCCCCCTGCCATCGTCCCTACGGTGCCGCCTCCGGTGTCTACTGCCCCGGACCGCACCACCCTGGTGGGCGTCTATGCCAACTCCATCCTCCCCGTGCAGGTCTTGAGTGCAGACGACGGTTCGCTGACGCTGCGCCGCTGGAGCAAGGACAAGCGTCAGTGGGACAACGCGAACCAGGAGCAGCTTCGCGCGAGAAGCGATGGAAACTGGTGGCCCGATGGGCAATCCACCGTGTGCTACCGCTTCCAGACCGTGGCGGAGCATCGCTACCTGATCAGGCGAACGCTCTCGGCCAACGGGCTGTACTGGGGCGAATCTCCGATGGGCGAATGGCTGCCGCCGCTGGAAACGCCGCTGCCGGACGCGTGGCAGAGGCGCCTGGGGAGTCAATGGCTCTACATCGGCGACTCCCCCGATTCGCTCGTGAGCCGCCTGCTCGCGCCGATGATCTGGCGCATCGACGCGCTGGCGGACATGCCAGGCTACGTCTTGCTGGACAACGAGCAGTTGCTGCGCGTGGTGAGCGACAACGAGGCCGGCATGACCGTCAAGGTGCCCGGCAACGACGGCCGCGACCTGGCCGAGATTCGCATCGAAAAAGGCGAAGAGCAGATGCAAGTGGGCGACCTGGTGTTCCGTCGGATGGGGGCATAGCGGGCCCATCCGCTCAAAAATCGAAGCGCGGCGCCAGCGGGGCGGATGTCGCTCGCCGACACCTCCTGGACGCACGCGAGCCGCCACTTCTTGCAAAAAACGACAAAAATCGCCTGAGTCTTCTCGGGGCGCGCTGACGCGCGCCCGTCTTCGTCATACTTGCCTCCCCACGACAACAAGGAAATCCATGTCCGCAGGCGGTTTTCACGTGCATGGCCCGCACGACCACGAACTCGAGCACGCCGGAGCGCACGGCGACGCTGAATCAGCTTCTGCAAACTCCGGCCGCAGAAGCATGACCAGCCAGATCGCCGTCTGCACCGCCGTCATCGCCACGGTGGGAGCGGTTTTTGCGTACATGGGTGGGCTCACTCAGGCCAACGCAGGGTTGTACAAGAACAATGCCGGCATGAAGAAGACCGAGGCCTCCAATCAATGGAACTACTTTCAGTCGAAGAGCACGAAGCAGTCGCTGGCCGAGTTCGCCAGGGACACGTCGCCCGACGACCGCAAGCAGGCTTGGCAGTCGAAGGTCTCGCGGTATGAGCAAGAGAAAGCCGAAATCCTGCTCGTCGCGCAGAAGCTCGAGGCCGAGGCCACCGAATGGGACCAGAAATCGGAAGCGCAAATGCACCAGCATCATCGCTGGGCGCAAGCGACCACGGCACTGCAGGTCTCCATTGCCTTGGCTGCCATGGCGCTGCTCACAAGGAAAAGGTGGCTGGAGTGGGGAATGATCGCGGTCGCAGGCGTCGGCCTGGTCGTGGGTGCGCTGGCAGCCATGCACGTTTGAAAGTCGCGCAAGCCTGATTGCTTTGCTGCCTGGAAAAGCATGAACATACCCTCGAGCATCGCCACGTTCTGGGACACCTTCTGCGCCGAGCTTGGAGAAGACGGCTCCGCCCGGTTCTTCGAGGCGTTCCACTTCGACGACAACGAAGCCGATGCCAACGCACTGGCGGACCTCGTACTCGCTGGCGTCAAGCGGGCAACGGCCAGTCTTGTCTGGTCTTTCGAGAAGGCGGGCGGCTCGCCGCCGAAGCCGGGCGCCCTCAGTGTCGTCACCTACTGGAATGGACACCCCGCGTGCGTCATCGAGACTCTGGACGTCGAGGTCGTGCCCTATGAGCAGGTCGGCGCCGACTTCGCCGCCAGCGAGGGTGAAGGCGATGGGTCGCTGGCGTACTGGCGCCGCGTTCACTGGGCCTACTTCGGCCGCGAGTGCGCGCGCCTGGGCCGAGAGCCGAGTCGCGTCATGCCTGTCGCGTGTGAACGGTTCCGTGTCATCTACAGAGCCGGCACTTGCCGAGGTGTCGCCAGCAAAGTCGATCGAACCTGAGTTCGTTCAAGGTTGGAGCGGAATTCCATCAAACCAACGGCCTGGCCTTGACGACGGCGCGCGGAACGCCTCCGGCCCGCTCGGGCTACAGACAGCTGGGAGTCGAGATGACGCAGTACTTGTTCAATGTTTTCGGTCGAATCATGGCCATCGAAAGAGTTGAAGGCCGCTGGAACAGCTACTGGACGGGGATAGACGGGAAACGACGGAAGGCGGAGCTCGCTATTCCGTCTGACGTCGCCCATGAAGAACTCTCGCAGTACCTGTATGACATCTACCATGAGAGCGCGACGCCAACGAATGGCGATGTCTTCGAGGTCGTTTCCAAGCAGGTCTAGCGCTGCGGCCAGCCATCCCATTGGAGGACCGCGGTACGGCGCCGACCGCCTACAGTCGGCCCAGGACCAGACGCTCGCTACGTGCCTCGGCACCGGTTGCGGCGTGAAGGATGAATTTGTTCAATGAATTCTTCATAGACGCCGCGACGATGCATGAGCACTACAAGAATCGCGCGTCTTGAGGCGAATGCGGAGACAGATCTCACCCTTGGCATCCGACGCGCCCCTTCAGGGCCGCCAACTGTCCGGACTGTTGCTGCGTGGCCAAGACGAGCCATTGCGCCGCGATGGCTGCTGCTTGGCCCGCCTTGGAACTGTCGGCCGTGAAATCACTGAACAGCGAGATCCTCAGCCCGACCTGGCTGCGCGCGGTCGCCTCGGCCTGGTCGGTGGACGCGCCGCTGTCGAGCACGATGCGTTGCACCAGCGTGAAAAGGGCATGCAAATCCTGTCGGTTTTCAACCTGCCCCGAGCTTGCCCACGCAGGCGCGTCGGGTCGCGACGTCTCGTTCAGGCGCGAATATGCAGGGGCGCGAACGACTTCACCAAGTCGTCCAACGCTTTCAACTGCGCGAGAAACGGCTCCAGCTGGTCCAACGGCAGAGCGCTGGGACCGTCGCATTTGGCCTGCGTTGGGTCAGGATGAGCTTCAAGAAAGAGGCCCGCCAAGCCTACGGCGAGGCCGGCACGCGCCAGTTCAACCACTTGCTCGCGTCGCCCGCCAGAGACGGCGGCGTTCGCCTCGCGTTGCTGGAGGGCATGCGTAACGTCGAAGATGACCGGCAAATTCCCGCTGACCTTCTTCATGGCACCGAAGCCAAGCATGTCCACCACCAGGTTGTCGTAGCCGAAACAGGTTCCCCGGTCGCACAGAATGACAGGGGAGTTCCCCGCCTCCCTGATTTTTTCAACGATGTTGAGCACTTGCGGCGGGCTCAGGAATTGGGGCTTCTTGACGTTGATGACTTTGCCCGTCCTTGCAAGAGCGACGACCAAATCAGTCTGGCGGGCGAGAAACGCAGGCAGCTGTAGAACGTCCACCACTTCGGCCACGGGATTCGCCTGCCATGGCTCGTGCACGTCGGTGAGGACGGGAACGCCGAACTCAGCCTTGACGGCCTCGAAGATTCTCAGGCCCTCTTCCAAACCGGGGCCTCGGAAGGAATGGAGGGATGAGCGATTCGCCTTGTCGAAACTTGCCTTGAAGACGTAGGGGATGCCAAGCTTTCGCGTGACTCGGACGTATTCCTCCGCAGCACGCAGGGCCATGTCCTTCGACTCGAGTACGTTCACGCCGCCAAACAGGACAAAGCCGTCGCTGTTGCTGACGTTGATTGCGGAGGTGATGGCGACGGTCGTCAAAAAGAGTTCTCCTGGAGTGTCGCTCGCATTCTCGCGCTCCGGGCGGCCAAGAAATCACGCGTTGGCCACCAACGGCTACAGTCGCCAGGAGCGGCCCTTCGCAACACGGCACAATCCCGCGAACTTCACGAGGAGCGAGCATGCAGGTTCGAAGCGTCACTGCTTCCGATGTCGATGCAGTCCATCGCCTGCTCTTGACCAACGGGTGGGCCCATCGGGTCGGTGGCGTCGAGGAGCTCGGCCGACTGATTTCGGCGTCACAACGAGCCGTGGTTGCGGTGTCAGGTGACGACATCGTCGGGTTCGCCCGCGCGATTACTGACGGACTTTCCAATGGTTACTTGTCCATGGTCGTGGTCGCTGAGCCGCACCGGAGGCGAGGCATCGGGCAGGCGCTCGTCGAGTGTCTCATCGGGTCCGAACCGAACATCACCTGGGTGCTTCGAGCCGGAAGGAAGGGCGCCGCCGAGTTCTTCGACAAGCTCGGCTTCACTCCCTCGACGACCGCCATGGAGCGCCCGCGACGCTGAGCGCCTGCGGGACGCGCCAGTCTCCCTACAACGTTGGGCCTTACAGAATACGCCATGGTCATTTCCGGAGCTCAAGCGCTCGTCATAGGCGCGGCACTCAGCGCCGCAGCCGCAGTTGCTCACCTCGCCTGCATCCTCTTGGGTGCGCCTGCGTATCGCTTCATGGGCGCAGGCGAGAAGATGGCGCGCGCCGTGGAGGCTCGAAAACTTCGGCCCACTCTCGTCACTCTGGCCGTTGCAGCTGTGCTCCTGATTTGGGCTGCCTACGCGTTGGCAGGAGCTGGCGTCATCAGTGGCTTGCCACTTGTAAAGTTCGTGCTCATCGCCATCAGTGCGGTGTACTTGTCCCGCGCAGTCGCATTTCCACTTCTCAAGCCCGCCTTTCCCGAAAACTCTCAGGTTTTCTGGCTTGTGTCCTCTGGAATATGTCTTGTCATCGGGCTGGTTCACATCTACGGCGTTGTCTTGCAATGGCCGGCACTGTGATCGGTCCAATCTAGAGCCTCCTCAGGCGCGACGGGGCCACGGCTGCTGGCGTGGGCGCTAAGCGCTGGGCGGCGCCTGCACTGGCGCGGCAGGCAAGCCTCGCGCATGCGCCTTCAGGCAGGCGATGAAGTCCATGAGGGTGGCCGAGACGTGTTCGCGGTTCCACACCACGGTGATGGGGCCGAAGCGGATGTTCGAATCAATGGCGATCTTCCTGAACAGCCCCAGCGAGGCCATGTAGTCCGCCATGGATTCCGAACAAACGCCGACATAGTCGCCCCTTTGCAGCAGTGCCTGCATCATGGCCAGCGAGGCGGTTTCTGCCTTGGGCACCAGCCACGATGCTTGTTTCTCGATGAGATAGGCATCCATCTGGATGCGCGTGAGCGTGCCAAGGGGCGGCATTACCCATTTCTCTCGCAGAACGTCGGCAAAGCCCAGCGCCTGGTTGCTGCCCCAGTGCCTGCTGCCCTGGCCGATGACGATGCTCACCTGGTCGTCAAAGAGCACCTGGTGCGCCAGCTGCGGCTGGTGTGCCCGCGCATCCAGAACGCCGATCACGGCATCCATGGCACGCGTCTCCAGGCCCTTGAGCAGGTTGTCGAACGGCCCGTCGTGGATGGACACGGCGACATCGGCATGGCGCTGTTGGAATGCGGTCACCGCTTCGGGCAGGCCGCCGGCGATGCCTGCCCAGACGCTGCCCACATTCAGACGCGGCACGCGCCCCGCGGCCACCGCATGCATCTCGCGGCCGGTGCGGGCGATGTCGCCCAGCACGGTAAGGGCCAGCCGCTTGAGCAGATGCCCGGCAGGCGTCAGCTGCACCTTGCGCCCACGCACCACCAGCGGCGTGCCCGCCACGCGTTCCAGCTCGGCCAGCCAGTGCGACATGGCAGATTGCGTCATGTGCAGCCGCGCCGCGGCCTCGGTCAGCGTGCCCGCCTCGTCCAGCACCAGAAAAGACTCCAGGTGCCGGACCTTGATGCGCCGCGCCCAGGACAAGCCTTCAGAACGATCAATCATGAATAAACTCTCATGTATCCATTTTGCATTTTCACTAGGCAGGTCGCAGGGTTCGTCATGAAAATGATCTCATCTTTCATGGCAGACCCTCTTAGGAATCCCTGTGCCCAAAGCAATCACGAACGTCTCCAAGATCCTGATCGGTGTCGCGGTCGCGGCCGCCGCAGCCACCACCGTGTACGCGCAAGCCTCCTACCCCAGCCGTCCCGTGCGCCTGGTCGTATCGCAGGCCCCAGGCGGCAGCAGCGACGCCATCGCACGCATGTGGGCCGAACACGCAGGCAAGGCCATTGGCGCCACCATCGTGGTGGAGAACAAGCCCGGTGCGGGTGGCCTCATTGCCGCACAGAACGCGCTGAATGCGCCCGCTGATGGCTACACCCTCCTGTTGGGCAGCGTGTCGCTGATGGTGCTCAATCAGTTCACCTACAAGCCGCTGCCATACAACCCCGAGAAGGATTTTGTGGGCGTGTCCATGCTGACCACCGTGCCATTCGTGCTGTCGGCCAACCCGGCCACGGGCATCAAGACGCTCAAGGATCTGACGGAAAAAGCCAAGGCAGCACCCGGCAAGCTGAACTTCGCCTCCGCCGGCCTGGGCAACTCCACCCACCTGGCCGTCGAGCTGGTGGACAATGCCCTGGGCATTTCGATGACCCACATCCCCTACAAGGGCGAGGCCGACGGCGTCCTGGCCACCATTGGCGGGCAGACCGAGGTGATGGCGCCGGTGTATGGCACTGCCTTGCCCCACATCAAGAACCACAAGCTCAATCCGCTGGCCGTGCTGTCACCACAACGCACCCCTGAGCTGCCCGATGTGCCCACCCTGGGCGAGCTCGGCGTGAAGGGTTTTGACAACATGGGCTGGAGTGCCGTGGTGGCACGCGCCGGCACGCCGGCCGACATCGTGGAGAAGCTCAACAAGGCCACGCAAGCCTTCCACAAGAGCCCCGACGTGCAGGCCAAGCTCAAGAGCATGGGCGTGATCCCCCTGTCCGGCCCTTCGGCGCTGGTCATGGAGACGACAGTGCGGGACGCCAAGGCCTGGGGCCCCACGCTCGAAGCGCTGAACCTCAGCGCCAAGTAAGCCCGCGACGCGCGCAGGCGCCGTCTTCTTTTCCACCCATCTCCACCCCTTGCCGTATCGCCGATGCTGCAAGAGGCCTGTCCTCACACGCAATGAAAAAAGAAGCAATGGTGGTCTGCCCGCAGCCGGAGGCCGCCGAATCCGGCATTGAAGTCCTGCGCGCGGGCGGAAACGCGGTCGATGCCGCCGTGGCCACCGCCCTGGCTCAGACGGTGGTCGATCCGCTGATGTGCGGCATCGCAGGTTTTGGCACCGCCGCCGTGTACCTGCCCGGCGCCCAGGTGCACGAATATTTCGACTTCCACTCGCCCGCGCCGCTGGCGGCCAGGGAAGACATGTGGGAACACCTGTTGGAGGGCGAGACCAAGGACGGCTTCGGCTTCATCCTCAAGGGCCGCGTCAACGACATCGGACCCCAGTCCATCGGCACGCCGGCCACGCTCAAGGGCCTGGAGGCCATGCACCAGGCGCACGGCCGCCTGCCGTGGCAGCAGGTGGTGGAGCCCGCCATCCGCTGGGCAGCGGACGGCTACTTTGTGCGCCCCGGCATGCACGCCTTCTGGATCGACGAGCCCAGCATGGGCCGCGTCGGCAACCTGGAGCGCCTGCAGTACTGCGAGGACAGCCGCCAGTTGTACTGCCGCCCCGACGGCCGCCCCAAGCCCATCGGTGCGCCGCTGCGCAACGAAGACATGGCCGCCGTGCTGCGCCAGATTGCCGAAGAAGGCGCGTACCCGTTCTACCAGGGCGACCTGGCGCAAAAGATGGTGGCGCATCTGCAGTCGCTGGGCGCGCTGATCACGCTCGACGACCTGGCCCAGTACCAAGTGCAGCGCAACCCGCCGCTAGTGGGCCGCTACCGCGACCGCACCATCACCACCAACCAGCCCCCGGGCGGCGGCGCCATGCTGCTGGAGATGCTCAACATCCTCGAGCACTTTGATCTGGCAAGCCTGGAGCACAACAGCCCCGCCTACCTACAGAGGGTGTGCGAGGCCATGAAAAAGGCGACGATCGACAAGGACCGCTGCATCGGCGACCCGAAGTTCTTCGACGTGCCGCTGGACCAGTTGCTGTCCAAGGACATGGCCCGCGAAGTGGCCGAGCAGATCCGCACGGGCCACCGCTTCAATGTGGAGCGCGTGAACCCCGGTGCGCCCGTGCCGCGCGACACCACCCACCTGAGCGTGGTGGACGCCGACGGCAACGCCGTCTCCCTGACCCACTCGCTGGCCATGCCCTCGGGCATCATCACCCCGGGCATGGGCTTCCTGTACAACGGCTGCATGGGCGTGTTCGACCCGCGCCCGGGCCGCGCCGGAAGCATCCAGCCGGGCAAGAGCCGCTTCACCTCGTCGTGCCCCACCATGACCTTCAAGGACGGCGAGCTCGACGTGGTGCTTGGCGCCCCCGGTGGAACGCAGATCGCCATGGGCGTGCTGCAGGTGCTGCTCAACGTGATCGACCACGGCATGGAGATGCAGGCCGCCGTGTCGGCGCCGCGCTTCTCGTCCACCAGCAACGCCATCGACGTCTGCAACCGCATTCCGCGTTCCACCACGCGCGCGCTGGAGACACAGGGCTACGCCATTGGGCGCAACCCGTACAACTACACCATCGGCTGGGTGCACGGCGTGCAGGTACAGGCCGATGGCCTGCACGGCGGCGCCGACCCCGGCCGCGATGGCGTGGCGTACCGGCTGCGCGTGGATCCGGCGCACTGAACGGCTGTGCGCCCAGACATGTTCAGGGGCGCCGTCAACTTCAATGGGGGCTGGCTCGGGCGCTCAGGTGCCTCGTATGTCGAAGTGAACCGTAGGCCGTTTGTCCGCGGGGCACCCTTCCAGAAGCAAAACTCTGTGGCTGCGCGGCAGCAACGACCTGTACTACCCGGGAGCCCATTGCCGAGAGAACTTCGACGCGTTTCAAGCCGCCCGTGGCAGAGGTACCTTCCACGCAATTCGCGGCGGACATGGGCTCGTTCACCGGCCTGCACTGAGGACGGATGCCATGACTTCATACTTGATCGGTCCGAATCAGTTGACCGATCCGGAACTGGTTGACGCCGACGCTATCCGAAGGATTGAAGTGGGAATGCGATTCCACCCTTGCCGCCAGCGAATCGCCCACCCAAACATCTCAGATGCCCAACTTGTTCAAGCACACTCCATTCGTAAAACGTAGAGGCAAGGTCATCGTGGTGGGCGGCGGCATCATGGGCGCGTCGGCAGCTTGGCATCTGTCCAAAGCAGGCGCAGCAGTCACGTTGATTGAACGCGCCCCCAACTGCCTCACCACTGCGACCGCCTCATCTTTCGGTTGGGTCGGTGCCAGCGCGAGCACACCTTCTGACAATCCGGCGGCATTCGCTGAGAGGTTGAAGGCGCTGGAGGAGTTCGTACGCATCGAGCGCGACCTCGGCCCGTTGCCGATCGCGGCGCGCGGCGCGCTTCTCTGGCGGTCTACGGAAGACGAAACGGCAGCAATGATTGCGGAGCATTGGACCGCCGGCACACGAATGGAGCGACTTGCTCGCCCCCAAGTTGCCGAAAAGGAGCCGATGATTGCAGGACCGCCGCCGCTCGCCGCCTGGGCGCCTGGCGACTTCGCATTGGAACCCGCCGCATTTGCGCGCCAACTGCTGACAGGAGCGCAGGCCGCTGGAGCATGTGTCCGCCAAGGAGTGGTTGAAGCTATCGAAGCCGCAGGAAACCGGATCACAGGTGTCTTGATCGAAGGGCAGAGATTTCCTGCCGACATTGTTGTGCTCGCCAATGGCTATGGCTCGCGCACGATTGCCTTGACGGTCGGCGCAGACCTTCCGATCCATGAGTCGCCGGCAGTGCTGGTCCGATTCGGTGCTGAAGCGGATGGCATTCGTCACCTGATTTGTGCGCCGGAAATGGAGCTGCGCCCATCCTTGGGGGGTGGCCTTTTTTCTGCTGCCGACTATCCAGAAAATGGCGAGGCCGGCCTTCCCGCGCTTGCCGCGTCAACTGGCGACGCAATTGCCCATCTGTTTGGGATCGCGGCCGCGCCATCGCTTCTTTCCATAAATGCTGCGCAACGTCCTATGACGGCCGACGGCAGGCCACTTTGCGGCCATGTGGGAGGGATCGAAGGCCTATATGCACTGGTCGCGCACCCCGGCGTGATCCTTGCCCCCCTCCTTGGTCGACTCTGCGCCGAAGCTGTTCTAAGTTCTTGATTTGGACAGCCGCTATGAGCCCTTCAGGCCGCACATTTCCTCAGTAGAACGCCAAAGATGGCGCCTGTGCGAGGCGCTTCGGACCAGCGAGGTTTCTGCAGCGCCGTGCCCTTGCCAACAGCCGCGGCGAATGCATCGGTCGACATGGCCAAGGCCAGCAACGCGGTAGAAGCGAAATTCATGAGGGGTTCGTCCAACGGCCGGGTGAGAGCGCAACGGCACGTCACCACTACCCGACCATCTTCGCGATGACATGCCGATGGTCTCGCCAACCGCGAAAGCGGTTGCCAGCGCCACGGCATGCGAGATGCTGAGTGTGTTGACGCGGGCGCTTCCTGAAGCGAAAGCCGGCTACTCCCCAAGGGAGCGCTGATTGTAAATGGCCCTCGAACGTCCGGCTGATGCGAGAGATTCGTGTTCGCGCTGCAAGCATCGCCTCCGACGCGAGCCATCACCCGGCGCCAACCGAGCCCGACGTCCGCAATGGCCACTGAAGGTTGCGCGGCGCCGCGACCTGCCCCGTCCCCTTCCAGAGCCCAGGACTCAGTCGCGGTCGAGGAAGACGCCGACGCAGAGCGCCGCGCCCACGACGTAGAGCAGCCAAGTCTGTGGAATCGCGTAGGGATAGAGCATCAGGGCGACGCCGAGCCACTTGCTTCGCCAACGACCGGCGCGCTTTCCGTAGCGGTAGACCGCAATTCCAATGAGGCCAAACAGAACGGCACCCCCAATGTAGGCCCGGCTCGGGAGCGCAAGCCCTAGCGACTGGAGTGTCTGCAAGGTGTCCATGGGGGCGGGCCAACGATGGAGGATTGTTCCTCTGAACGCCTGCAGTCTGCCCGACGGACACGAGGGGACGTTTCGATTGAAACTTCCGGGATGCGCGAAGAAAAAACCCGCCGGAGCGGGTCAAGAGCAGCCCCTGAGGGAGGGAGGAGGAGAAGAAGAGCGGGCTGCCGAAGAGCAGTCTCTGTCGCGAAACTTAGGTGAGCCTTAGGAGGCAGACACTTGGGGTCGCAGAACGCAGCGTCCATCGGCTCAAGCCGACTGCCAAACGCGGTCGTCGCCGCGAGCAATACGAACCTGCGGCCCTGCAACCCTGGAGGCCCGAACACACGGCCCTTCGTGTCACGCGAGAGGGGCCGGTCGGCTAGGGTCTGCAGGCGGGTGTGCCACCAGCCCGACAGGATTGGACCTCGCAGGTGCGGCCAGGCTGCGCTTCATCAGCCAAGGTACACCGGGGATGTGCAGTCCCGTTGCGAACGCCACGTCCCGCCACATTCCTGCGCCCTGCGCTTGGAAGCAAGGGGTGAGCAATCGGCTCAAGGTCTGAAAACCTTGGGACCGCCGCAACCGTCGCGATGAAAACGCTTGCGTCGCTCCCATCGCCCCGTGTTGCTCCACGGCACGGGCAAGAGCGAGCGCGTCTTCCACGGCGAGCGTCGTACCCAATCCGAGTTGAGGACTCATTGCATGCGCCGCATCGCCGACCACGCACAGTGGGCCGGAGGCCATCGAGCGCGGCCAGGTGTGGCGATACGTGGCGAACGCCAAGTCGTCATGGCGCCGGATCTGGCCGACCACGGGCTCGGACTCGGGCCAGAGAGACAGCACATGCGCTCGCCACCCGGCCAGGTCACTCGACCGCCAGTCTGCATAGCGGTCGCCGCGAATGCTCCAGAAGAAGGAAAGTCGGACGGCGCTGCCCGAAATCTCGGTCGGTAAGAGCCCCATCATTTCGGAGGTCCCCCGGAACCGCTGCAGAAGCACCCCGGAATCCTTCCAGGCAGGTACCCAGAACTGGCCCCAAAGGGCACCCCATCGGTACGTCCTGGAAGGACCGGCAAGGCCGGCACTTTCTCTCAATCGAGAAGCGGCCCCGTCAGCAATGGCAAACAGGTCGAAATCCGACGAGCCGGTCTTCGTCATGGCCCTCGCACGTCCATCCGCCACATCCAGAGACTCGACCTGGCGCGCCAACGAGAAATGGACGCCGGCGGATTGGGCTGCCTTGTAGAGGACGCGAGCGAGCATGGCCCGACTGACAGCGCGAGCAGGTGCGTCTCCGTAGTTGATCTCGACCACGCGCCAACCACGGTGGCTGGTTCCGAGCAGTCGTCCGATGGGGACGCTGACCTCATCGAACTCACGCCGCACGCCAAGTTCTTCGAGAGCGCGAAGTCCCTGCGGTTGGATGAGCAGCCCCGCGCCCAGTGGTTCAAGAGTCGGGTGCTTCTCGAAAACCTCGACCCGGTGGCCAAGCCTCGCCAGCGCAATCGAGGTCGCCAGACCTGCGGGTCCGGCACCGGCTATTCCGATTTCAAGTTCTTTTGGCAGCTGCATTCGGCGGAGACGAGTTGCACCAGCATATATCAGCCTGCGCCAGACTCGATGAGGCGTAGAAAGATGATGCAGTCTCCAGCGGCCCCCAACAGGCAGAATGCGGCCAGGACCGGACGTTGGCGATGTGGCGCATGAACGTCTGCAATCCAGCGATGAGGTGACTGACGAGGACACGCTGGTCGACCTCCGGCGCGGCGACGCGCTCGAGCGCCAGGCGATCGAGACCGCGCGCGCGACCTCCATCGCTGGCTCGAACGCAACAAGCACCTCGCGCAGGTCATCACGCGACGCCAGCGCTCGCCCACTCCGCACGATTCGTGGCGGCGTTGAGTATGATCCTTTCGTGCAGCGCGCCGCCGCGATCATCGGTTCCGCGATCTTCCTGGTCATCGCTCCGGGCACGCTCGCCGTGTACGTCCCTTGGTACCTCACGCACTGGCACTTCGCGCCTCCGCTATTCCCGATCGCGCGCGTGCTCGGCGCCGCCCTGATCGTCGCCGGGTTGCCCATCTTGCTCGATTCGTTCGCTCGCTTCGCGTTGCAGGGCCTCGGCACACCGGCGCCCGTGATGCCTCCCGAGCGCCTCGTCGTCACCGGGCTCTATCGCTACGTTCGCAATCCGATGTACGTCGCAGTCACGGCGTTGATCGCCGGCCAGGGCCTCCTCTTCGGGAGCGTCACGGTGCTGGCGTACGGCGCGATCGTGTGGGCCGGATTCTTCTTGTTCGTTGTCGCCTACGAAGAGCCTGCGCTGGGCGAGCAGTTCGGCGACGAGTACAAGCGCTACCGGGCGAACGTGAGGCGATGGTTGCCGCGCATCACCCCATGGCGCGGGTAGGTGGCAAGAACGCTGCTTGCGCGTCGTCATCCAGCATCGCAGCCGCTACCACTCGTAGACGGTCGCGAGCGCGTCGCTCATCGCTGCATTGCAGACGTTCATGCGCCACATCCTGCCCGGAAGCGGTCGTCGAATGCGCAGCCGCCATGAGCCCGACTCGGTCCGGCTCATAACCGGGCGAGGGCCTCGCGGACATCAGTGGCTGGCCGGGCGGCGCCTTTCTCGCGACTATCGCAGTACGTAGCTGGCGAGCACGCTTTGCACCTCGTAGATGCTGAGCTTCTTGTTGAACTGCTTCTGGATCGGAGCGGCTGTTCCTGAGATCCAGATCTTGAGCTCGGCATCGAGATCGAAGGTGCCAGCCGTCTCGATGCTGAAGTGCGTGATGCTCTTGTAGGGAATCGAGTGGTATTCGGTCTTGCTTCCGGTGATGCCCTGTTTGTCGACCAGCACAAAGCGCTTGTCGGTGAACACGAAGTAGTCTCGGACTAGCTGATAGGCGTGTTCGACCACTTCCCCGGCGGCCAAGATCTGGCTGAACTCACGCTGAATCTTCACAGGGTCGATCTTGGCTGCGTTGCCAAGCATTCCGTCGAGTAGTCCCAAGGTTGCTCCTTCAAATTCCGTCAATATGCGTGACCGTTGCCGATCGTCGAAGGCCGCGCGAGCGCGGCGTGTCGGTAATGTAGTGGCGGCTAGATCTCTCCGGCACTCGGCAGACGCTTGCCGTGGGCGCCGACATCGAAAGCGGCAACGGCTCCGGGCCGGCGGACAACAGCGCGCACGGCGCAGGCGCGGCCTATGTCTTCACGCGCGCGGGGAACGCATGGAGCGAACAGGCCTATCTCAAGGCGCCCGCGACGGATGTCAACGACTCGTTCGGAGCCCGCTTGTCGATCTCGACCGACGGCAGCACGCTGCTGGTGAGCGCCTTCGGCGAAGACAGCAACGCATCGGGCCTGGGCGGCGACAAGAACAACACGGGCGCACTGTCGTCGGGAGCGGTGTACCTGTACTGAACCGCGGCGAAGCACCGAGGATCGGCATGTAGCGAATAATGCGTTTGCGTCTCTATCGCTAAAGCAACGTCCATCGTGCAAGCACGCGAATGAAATCAGCACCGCCGTCCCGTCGTCTTCCCGGCCTCGGATTTCTGCTGCCATCCGGGGTCGATGCCGGCGCCGTCCCCCTGCTCGTCGCGCGGGGGCTGCGCGCCTTCGGCGACGGCTACATGGCGGTGCTGCTGCCGGCCTATCTGCTGTCGATCGGCCTCGGCACGCTGGAAGTCGGCATCGTCAGTACCGCAACGATGCTGGGATCCGCGCTGGCCACGCTCGCGGTGGGTGCATGGGGCTACCGCGTCGCCGGCGGAAAACTCCTGCGCGGCGCGGCGCTGTTGATGGCCGCCACGGGTCTGGGCTTCGCGGGCTTGTCGTCATTCTGGCCTTTGCTGATCGTCGCGCTCGTGGGCACGCTCAATCCCAGCTCGGGCGACGTGAGCGTCTTCCTGCCGTTGGAGCACGCCCGCCTGGCCGGGGCGGCGCAAGGCCAGGCGCGGACCGCACTGTTCGCGCGCTACAGCCTGCTGGGCGCGCTGTGCGCGGCGTTGGGGGCGCTCGCGGCCGGCGTGCCGGACTGGCTGGTTCGGCACAGCGGGCTTGCACGCCCGGATGCGCTGCGCGGCATGTTTCTGGTTTATGCCGCGATCGGCCTGGGCGTCTTCTGGCTCTATCGACATCTGCCGGCGCACGAGGGTGCGAGCAGTGCATCCGACGCGCCGAGCGCTCCCGTCGCGCCGGCACCGCTGGGCGCGTCGCGCGGTGTCGTGGTGCGGCTGGCGGCCCTCTTCAGTGTCGACGCATTTGCCGGTGGACTGACCGTCAACGCCTTGATGTCCCTGTGGCTGCTGGAGCGCTTCGGCTTCACGCTGACGCAGGCCGGGGTGTTCTTCTTCTGGACCGGCCTGCTCGGCGCCGCGTCCCAGCTGGCTGCGCCGGTGGTCGCCCGGCGCATCGGGCTGCTCAACACCATGGTCTTCACGCATCTGCCGGCGAACGTCTGCCTGGTGCTGGCTGCGCTGGCGCCCAGCCTGCCGCTGGCGTTGGCCTTGCTCATGGTCCGCAG
This sequence comes from Variovorax sp. M-6, assembly GCF_052114385.1. Lineage (NCBI taxonomy): Bacteria > Pseudomonadati > Pseudomonadota > Betaproteobacteria > Burkholderiales > Comamonadaceae > Variovorax > Variovorax sp. M-6. The sequence continues at coordinate 131,653 of NZ_JBFREQ010000023.1, forward strand.
CGCCCTGTCGTCGATGGACGTGCCCACGCGCACGGCCTACGTCATGGCCGTGGTCACGCCCGCGGAGCGCAGCGCCGCGGCAAGCTTCACGGCCGTGCCTCGCAGCTTGGCCGCGGCCATCAGCCCGACGCTGAGCGGGGCGATGTTCGCGGCCGGATGGATCTCGATGCCGCTCATCGCGTGTGGACTGCTCAAGATCGCCTACGACCTGACGCTATGGCGTGCCATGCGGCGCAACTGGGCGGAGGGACTGTAGACGGCCGACGCCGTGCCGCGCGTGGCCGTGAGGCCGAAGTCGGCCGGTCGCTTCATCGCAACCGGCCGTGCCAGTGCCTTGTCACTGGCGCCGCGACGACGCATCGTCAGCCGCATGCCAAGGCGCCTTCGACGCAAGATGGATATGCCGCTGCTTCAATGGGGCAATTGGCGTGTCGAGCGTTCCCAAGGTGAACGAAATCCAGGAATCTGCGTCGCCATGCGTGCTGTGCCACGTCACAGGGGAGCCGCACAGAGAGCAGAACGTCCTGGTGACCCCGGGCGACGAACTGCGGCCGCGCAAGACGTCGGCGCCGTGCGTGATGGCGAAATCGCCTACCGGCACGCTGCCATACGTGCCGAAGGCAGCGCCATGGGTTTTCTGGCACATGCGGCAGTGGCAGTGCGAGACCGCCTTGATCTCGGAGCGAACCTCGTACTTCACTGCGCCGCACAGACAGCTGCCGAGGAAGGGTGGGGGCGCCGCGTCATGTTTCATGGGATTTCACGAAGGTCTGGTCATGGCCCGCATTCTGCTCTCCACGCAGGCGCCGCAGCGCCGCTAATCCAAGGACATACGCCGATACTCGGCGTACGCGGTCGGCCGGAAACTACCCACCGGCACAGTCCGCACTTCGCCTGGAAGGGTGACCAGGACGTTGGCCTGCTCGCGCATCCAGCAACCACGAACCGCCTGTCCATCCCAAGTTGCCAGGAAGCAGACACGGCGCGGTGCAGCGCACTCGTCCTGCGCATCGGTCAATTGCAACAGGCGAACCGGGCTTCCATCCGATACGAAGAGGACGCTTGGCGTGAGGTCGCAGCCGACCACGCATGCGCAGCAGGCGAACACGACCGCCAACGGGCGCAGCGAGAGATTGCAACCCTGGTCCGAATTCGCCGGCACCGGCTCGGGCCACCACTTCGAGGGATTGAGATTGAACATGATTCAGGTCCAAAAATGCAAAAAGGCAACGAGCGGAACTCGTTGCCTTTGAGGGGGGCGCCTGGCGAAGTGAGCGGGCTAGCTACCCCACATAGTTCGACTGCGCTGCTCAAAGGCAACGAAGGTGCAAAAACTCGAAATCGACAGGTGCATGGACACGATGAATGCGTTCAATGTGACGGGTTGGATGCAGTCTAGTCCGAGGACCCGGACCTTGTCTACGTGAAAATTGCCGGAAAGGAATCGAGCGTGAAAGGGAGGTCAGCCGGAACACGACGCCAGCAGCATCTTCATGAAGGTGATGCCGTTGCGCTGCCCTTTGTCCTCGTCGCAGGGGTTGAAGGTGATGTGGGTGTTGCGAACCTTGTAGGCGATGCGCACCGCCTCGGCCACCTTTTCGCGGATCTCGGCATCCGGGTAGTCGTAGTCGAAGCGCTCGGCGGCCGACGGCGCGCTCTTGGTGTTGTAGGTGTCGACGTTGCGCCCGTGCAGGCGCAGTAGCGCGTAGTCCGGGTGCGTGGTCTCGGCCAGCCGCGGCACGCTGTTGGCGAAGCCCTGCGGGCCGTCCACGACCGTGTGGACGGCATTCAACCCGCGCACGAACTCGATCGTCGCCGCGCGGTGCGCCTCGTCGAGCCAACTCTGGAGCCTCAACTCGATGCTGACCGTGTGGCCCGCCATCTGCTCGACGCAATGCGCCACGTGCGCGTGGCCTTCGCGATTGCAGGTCAGCCAGGGCGGGAACTGGAAATGCACCAGGCCCAGTTTGCCGGCCGCGCGCAGCGGCAACAGCGCATCGACGAAACGCTTCCAGACCTCGGCACGGATCTCGGGCGGCGCGCCGCGGTCAAGCGCTGGTTCCGGACAGCAGCTGATGGCCTTAGTTGCGATTGGCGGTCGTGGCTCCGCTCTTGCCGCGTGGCCGCCTGCCCGCAGGCGGCTCCGGGGTCGGCGCCAACAGCGCCAAGGTGGACTCGGACGGCAGCACCTCCAGCGTGGCCTGAAGCGTGTCGAGCACGTTCTCCACGCTGTGCGCCGGGCCCCAGAAGCGATTGGGTGCCTCCAGATCCTGGGCGGCCTCCCACGCTGCCCAGATCGCACTGCCATAGATGCCGACCAGCGACAGGCGCTGCTCCAGGATGGGCGGCGGCAGCTGAGGCAGTAGCTCGGCCAGGTGCGCGAGGCAGCGTCGATAGCCTGTATTCCAGGTGTCGCCGACTGCCTCTCTGAGGAATGCACGGTCGCTGAGCTGCAGATTCGCGATCATGCGAATGTAGGTGCGCTGCCCCGTCTGGGTGCTGACTTCAAGCAGCGGCAGCGCCAGCGCCTCGACGAGGCTGCGCACAGAAAGCGCCTTGTCGGCCTCCAGGCGATCGAGCATCTCCTGGCGCCGGGCATCGATGAACCGGGCGCCGTCGAGCACCAGTTCCTTGAGCAGGTCGTGCTTCGATCCGAAGTGGTAGTGCAACGACGCATTGTTGCGCTGGCCCGCCGCCGACACGATTTCCTGCACCGTCACGCCGTCCACGCCGCGCAGCGCGAACAGACGCTGGGCCGACTCCTTGAGTCGCGCACGCGTCTCCAAACCATCAGCTCTCAGGGTTTTCACTGGTTTGATCTTTATTTAAGCGAGTTAACTTAGTTAAAAGATATGGCTTAGTTATCTTACAGAAGGAGTTCTTGGGCATGCGAGTGATTATTGTGGGGGCCGGCATCGGTGGGCTCTGCGCGGCGTTGGCGTTGAGGCACCACGGCATCGATGCACTGGTGTTGGAACAAGCGGCGGAGTTGTCGGAGGTTGGCGCCGGAATCCAGATCGCAAGCAACGGTGCGCTGGTGTTGCGTGAGCTGGGAATCGAGCCCGGATTGGCTGCCGTCGGCACTCAGCCCGACGCCTACGACTATCGCGACCTCGCGACCGGCCGCCAGCTCTATCTGGCGCCGCTGGGGCCGGAGGCGGCCGCACGCTATGGCGCGCCGATGTACAACGTCCATCGCGCCGACCTGATCGAGATCCTGTCGCGCGCGCTGCCTGCAGGGGTGGTCCGACTCGGCGTCAAGGTCGCCGGCATCGGACAGGACGGCCATCGGGCCTGGGTGGACCTGGCTCAGGGGGAGCGGCTGGAGGCCGACGTCGTGGTGGGTGCCGATGGCATCCATTCGGCGGTGCGCACGGCGCTGGGCGGCCCCGACAAGACCCAGTTCGCCAACATCCTGATGTGGCGCTCGCTGATCCCGGCCCACAAGCTCGAGGGGCTGCGGCTGCCGGTCCGAGGCAACAACTGGTTCGGCCCGGGGCGTACGGTGATTTCGTACTGGGTGCGCCCCGACCTCTACAGCATCCTCGCCTCGGTGCCGGCGACGGAGGTGCAGCGCGAGTCCTGGACCGAAAGCGGCGACATCGAAGAACTGCAACGCTCTTTCCACGGGGCCGAGCCGACCGTCCGCAAGGTCTTCGAGCAGATCGAGTCCAGCTTCATCACGGGCATGTACTACCGCGACCCTATCGAGCGCTGGACCACGGGCCGGATCACGCTGCTTGGCGACGCGGCTCATGCGATGGTGCCCTTCCTGGCGCAGGGCGCCTGTCAGTCGATCGAGGACGCCTGGACCCTGGCTGCAACCCTGGCACGTACCGGCGACTCTGGCGTCACCGAGCGGCTGCAGGAATACGAAAGCCGCCGCAGGCCTCGCACGACGCGCGTCCAGGCCGGCGCCCGCGCCATCGTCAAGATGGTGCACGAATCCGACCCTGAACGCGTGAAGGCGCGCAACGGCCGTTGGAAGGGCATGGCGCGCATTGATCCGCTGGCCGAGACCTCCTGGGGTTTTGTCTGGGGCCACAACGAACTCGTGGCGGCCCAGCAGCCCCCCGGCGATGTGGTGGGCGTGGCCGCAGCGCGCGAAGGCAAGCGGATGCAGCGGCCCGAGAGCCAGCGCGCGTTCGATCTCTGGAAGGGGACGTTCACGCCCGAAGACGTGGCTCGCGGCCACGACGGGATGCGCGAGGCATACGACCGGATGCTGCTGAGCCACTTTCCTGTCCCCAGCTACGCTCGGGTCGAAGAGGTGGAGCTCCAAGGCGTTCGAACGCTGCGGGTGACGACGGCGGAAGCGCCATTGAGTAGCCCCGTCGTGCTGCATTTCCATGGTGGCGCCTATGTCCTGGGGTCCGCCCGCAGTTCCTTGGAGTACGCGCAGCGCCTGGCCGCTGCCGTGCAGGGCGTGTGCTGCACGGTCGACTATCGGCTGGCGCCCGAGCATCCGTATCCCGCCGCCATCGACGATGCGCTGGATGCCTACCGAGGCCTGCTGGCCAGTGGCGTCCCGGCGCAGCAGGTACTGTTGAGCGGCGAGTCTTCCGGCGGAGGGCTGGCGCTGGCCTTGGCGATCGCGATTCGCAATGCGGGCCTGCCGGCACCCGCCGGGGTCTTCGCGGTCTGCCCGTTTGTCGACCTGACACTCAGCGGCCCCAGCGTGCAAGCCCATTCTGGCGAAGATCCCGCCGCGCATCGGGACTCCTTGAGTTTGCTCGCCGCGTCCTATTTCCAGGGACACGAGCCGACCGATCCGCTCGTGTCCCCCTTGTACGGGGACCTGCGCGGCTTGCCGCCGCTGTTCCTCACCGCGACGCGCGGCGAGGTGCTGCTCAGCGACACCACACGGTTGGCGGACAAGGCCCGGGCCTGCGGCGTCGACACCACCTTGCGTCTGGTCGAGGACTCCGTGCACGTCTTCACGCTGTTCCCCTTCCTGCCGGAGGCCAAGCAAACGCTGGCAGAGCTCGCGGTCTGGATCGAGGAGCGCATGGGCGCCGCTGCCACCGCAGCGGAACGGGCATGAGCGCTGCGCCGGGCCGACCCAAGCACTGGCCACGCCACCTGCCTGCGCAGCTCACGGTCCCAGGCACGTCACTGTGGTTCAACCTCGAGGTGTCGGCGGCGCGATACCCCGAAAAACCCGCCTACCTGTTCTTCGGGCGCGCGCTGCCCTACGCCGAGCTGCGCCAGCAGGCGGTCGCCATCGCGGGCTGGCTCCAGGCGGCCGGCGTTGGCAAGGGTGACAGGGTGTTGCTGCAGATGCAGAACTGCCCGCAGTTCGTGGTCGCCTACTACGCCATCGTGCGGGCCGATGCGGTGGTTGTTCCGGTCAGCCCGATGAACACCGTGGAGGAGCTGCGGCACTACCTCGAAGATGCGCAAGCCACCGCCGCGATCTGCACCGCCGACGTGGCAGCGACGCTGTGCTCCGCCATCGGCGGCCTGGGCGATGGCGCCGCGCCCGCGGTGCTTGTCACGCGCTATGCCGATGCGCTGCCGATGCCGCCCGCGAGCCAAGACATTCCTCCCGAACTGGAAGCCATGCTTCTGACCGAGCACGCGCTGCCTGCAGGATGCGAGCGCTGGACCGATGCGCTCGCGCGGTCGCTGACGCCACGGCCGCACGAGGCTCGGCCGTCGGACATGGTGATGTTGCCCTACACGTCGGGGACGACGGGGCGGCCCAAGGGCTGCATCCATACCCATGAGACCTTGATGCCCAACGCGCTCGCCGGCGCCATGTGGCCTCAGATGAGCGCCTCCTCGTGCAGCCTTGCAGCGCTGCCGATGTTCCATATCACGGGGCTGGTCTTCGGGGTGCTGAGCAATGTCTATCTCGGGGCCACTGCCGTCGTGATGCCGCGCTGGAACAGGGAGCTTGCAGGCCGCTGGATTGCCGAGTACGGCGTCACCCACTTCGCCTGCATACCGACCATGGTGATCGACATGTTCGCGAGCCCGAACTACCGAAGCTTCGGCCTGGAGGCGCTGTGCAATCTCATCGGCGGCGGCTCCGCGATGCCACAAGCGGTGGCCGAGCGCCTGAAGCAAGAGTTCGACATCGATTTCGCGGAAGGCTACGGCCTCACGGAGACGGCGGCCATGACGCTGATCAACCCGATCGAGCGCGCGAAGCTGCAATGCCTCGGCATCCCGATCTTCGGCAACGATGTGCGGATCGTCGATCCCGAGACGGGCGTCGAACTTCCCACGGGCCAGGCGGGCGAAATCGTCTTGCGCGGCGCCACCGTGTTTCGAGGCTACTGGAGGCAGCCAGAGGCCACCGCGCAGGCATTCAAGGACATCGCTGGAAAGTCCTTCTTCCGCACCGGCGACATCGGCTACCGCGATGAAGAAGGCTACTTCTTCGTCACCGATCGCCTGAAGCGAATGATCAATGCCAGCGGCTTCAAGGTCTGGCCGGCCGAGGTCGAAGCACTGCTGTACCGCAACCCGGCCGTGCAGGAAGCTTGCGTCGTCGGTGTGCCAGACGACTACCGCGGCGAAACCGTCAAGGCGGTCGTGGTGCTGCGCCAGGGCTTGAAGCCCCAACAAGCCGGCGAAGACCTCATCGCGTGGGCGAAGACGCAAATGGCGGCCTACAAGGTGCCGCGCGTCGTCGATTTCGTCGATGAGCTGCCGAAGTCGGCGTCGGGAAAAGTGCTCTGGCGCGAAGTGCAGCGGCAGCACGCCACATCGGCGTAGGCGCACCCGCCGCCGCCTCCATCGGTCCGTCTCCGGGCGACGCCCCCCGCCCGGCTCATGTTTAGGCATTTCACTTGATTGAAGGAATACACCATGTCATTTCGCCGCTCCAACCGCATTCGTTTGCTCGCCGCCGCTGCAGCAGCCTTCTTCCAGCTCGCATCCCATGCCGCGTCGCCTCAGGTGTCCGATGGCGTGGTCAAGATCGGCGTACTGACGGACATGAGCGGAATCTTCTCCGAGCTGGCCGGTCRCGGCTCGGTGATCGCCACACAGATGGCGATCGATGACTTCAAGGCCACGACCAAGCCGGACTTCCGCATCGAGATGGTGTCCGCCGATCACCAGAACAAGGCGGATGTCGGCGCCAACAAGGCGCGCGAGTGGTACGACACGCAGCAGGTCGACATGGTCGTGGACGCGATCAATTCGGCAGTCGCCATCGCCGCCTCCAATGTGACTCGGGAGAAGCGCCGTCTGCTGATGGTGACCGGCGCCGGCAGCATGCGCTTGACCAACGAGGACTGCTCACCCCACACGATCAGCTACACCTGGGACACCTACTCCACGTCCAGGCCGCAAGCCACGGCCGTGACGAAGGATGGTGCACGAGACTGGTATTTTCTGACGGTCGACTACGCGCTCGGCCAGTCCATCGAGCTGGACGGCCAAGCGGCAGTGAAGGCCGCAGGCGGCCGGGTCATCGGCAGCGTACGTCACCCGATCGGTACGCCGGACTTCTCGTCCTTCATGCTCCAGGCGCAGGCCTCGAAGGCGCAAGCCGTCGGCATTGCCAGCGCGGGCGGTGATCTGATCAATGCGATCAAGGCTGCGCGGGAATTCGGCATCACGAAGACCCAGACGCTGGTTCCGCTGTCCGGATCGATCACCGACGTGCACGCGCTCGGCCTGCAGACGGCGCAAGGTCTCATGCTGACCGAAGCCTTCTATTGGGATCTGAACGAGCGGACGCGGGCCTGGAGTCAACGCTTCTTCGAGAAGCACAAGCGGATGCCGAATCTGATTCATGCCGGAACCTATTCCGCCGTGAGAAGCTATCTGCAGGCGGTTCAGGCCGCCGGCACCGACGAGGCGCTTGCCGTCCGAAAGCAGCTGGGCCAGGCCCGGATCAACGACGTGTTTGCCAGCAACGGCCGCATTCGCGAAGACGGCCGCATGGTGCACGACATGTACCTGATGCAGGTCAAGAAGCCCTCCGAATCGAACCGCCCCTGGGACTACTTCCATGTGAAGGCCGTGATTCCTGGCGATCAGGCGTTCCAGCCCCTGAGCGAATCGCGCTGCACCCTCGTGAAGGGCTCATGAGCGACATCATTCTCGAAACGCGCCAGCTCACCAAGGAATTCAAGGGCTTCACCGCAGTCAGCAATGTGGGCCTCAAGGTCGAGCGCGGCGCCATTCACGCCCTGATCGGCCCCAACGGTGCGGGCAAGACCACGTGCTTCAACCTGCTCACGAAGTTCCTGGAGCCCACCTCCGGCACCATCCTCTTCAACGGCACCGACATCACGCGCGAACGGCCGGCGCAGATCGCGCGGCGAGGCGTGATTCGTTCGTTCCAGATCTCGGCCGTGTTCCCGCACCTCACGCTGCTGGAGAACGTGCGCCTGGGCCTGCAGCGCGCGCTGGGCACCTCGTTCCATTTCTGGAAGAGCGAGAAATCGCTGGACCCGCTCAACAAGCGGGCGCGCGCGCTGCTCGCGCAGGTGGACCTCGAAGATCTTGCCGGCGAGCAGACCGTGAATCTTCCCTACGGCCGAAAGCGCGCGCTCGAGATCGCCACCACGCTGGCGATGGAGCCCGAGCTGATGCTGCTCGACGAACCCACGCAGGGCATGGGCCACGAAGACGTGCACCGCGTGGCCGAACTCATCCAGCGCGTCTCTGCCGGGCGCACCATCCTGATGGTGGAGCACAACATGAGTGTGGTCTCCACCATCGCCGACACCATCACGGTGCTGCAGCGCGGTGCGGTGCTGGCCGAAGGCCCGTACGGCGTCGTCTCGAAGAACCCGCAGGTCATGGAGGCCTACATGGGCACCACGGACGGACAACTCCAGGGCGCCCACTGAATGAGCACACCCGCACTCCAGATCAAGGATCTGCACGCCTGGTACGGCGAATCGCACGTGCTGCACGGCGTGGACATGGTGGTGCAGCCCGGCGAGGTGGTCACGCTGCTGGGCCGCAACGGGGCCGGGCGCACCACGACGCTGCGCGCCATCCTGGGGCTGACCGGCGCGCGCAAAGGCAGCATCCGTGTCAACGGCACCGAGACCATCGACATGCCGACGAACAAGATCGCTCATTGCGGCATCGGGTACTGCCCGGAAGAGCGAGGCATCTTCGCCAGCCTTTCGTGCGAGGAAAACCTGTTGCTGCCGCCGCGGCTCAAGGGCACGGAGCAAGGCATGTCGCTCGAAGAAATCTACGAGATGTTCCCCAATCTCACGGAGCGCCGCCATAGCCAGGGCACGCGGCTGTCCGGCGGCGAGCAGCAAATGCTCGCGGTGGGGCGCATCCTGCGTACCGGCGCGAAGCTGCTGCTGCTCGATGAAATCTCCGAAGGGCTGGCGCCGGTGATCGTGCAGGCGCTGGCCCGCATGATCGCCATGCTGCGCGCCAAGGGCTATACCGTGGTGATGGTCGAGCAGAACTTCCGCTTTGCCGCGCCGCTGGCCGATCGCTTCTACGTGATGGCACACGGCCGCATCGTCGAGGCCTTCGGCGCCACCGAACTCGACGCCAAGATGCCGGTGCTCAACGAGCTGCTGGGAGTCTGAAGGACCATGAATCTGTTTGGTATTCCATCCACCGCATTGCTCGGTCAATTGCTTCTCGGCCTGGTCAACGGGTCGTTCTACGCGATCCTCAGCCTCGGGCTTGCGGTGATCTTCGGCTTGCTCAACGTCATCAACTTCGCGCACGGCGCGCTGTTCATGCTGGGCGCGGTGCTGACCTGGATGGCGATGAACTACTTCGACGTCAACTACTGGGTCATGCTGTTCGTGGCGCCGATCGCCGTCGGGGCGTTCGGCGTGTTGGTCGAACGGCTCCTGCTGCGCTGGGTCTACAAGCTCGACCATCTCTACGGGTTGCTGCTGACGCTGGGCCTGACGCTGCTCATCGAAGGCGTGTTCCGATCGGTCTACGGCGTCTCGGGCCTGCCCTACGACACGCCCGACCTGCTGTCCGGCGCCACCGACCTCGGCTTCATGGTGCTGCCCAACTACCGGGCCTGGGTGGTCGTGGCCTCGCTGGTGGTCTGCTTCGCGACCTGGTTCGTGATCGAGAAGACCCGGCTCGGCGCCTACCTGCGCGCCGGCACCGAGAACCCGCGGCTGGTCGAGGCCTTCGGTGTCAACGTGCCGCTGATGATCACGCTGACCTACGCCTTCGGCTGTGCGCTCGCCGCCTTCGCCGGCGTGCTGGCCGCACCGGTGATGCAGGTGTCGCCGCTGATGGGGCAGAACCTCATCACCGTCGTGTTCGCGGTGGTGGTGATCGGCGGCATGGGCTCGATCATGGGCGCCATCCTCACCGGCCTGGGACTGGGCGTGATCGAGGGGCTGACCAAGGTCATCTATCCCGAGGCTTCATCGACGGTCGTGTTTCTCATCATGGCCATCGTGTTGCTGCTGCGACCTGCAGGACTGTTCGGCAAAGAGAAGTGACACACGCCTCGGCCCCTTCGGGCTCCGCCCTTCATTCGCTTCCTCGATTCTCATGACCCAACCATCGATCCCCGTCTATCTGCTCGTTCTGGCGGCGCTGGCATTTGCACCTTGGCTTGGTGCATACCCGGTGTTCCTGATGAAGCTCATGTGTTTCGCCCTCTTCGCGTGCGCGTTCAATCTTCTGCTCGGCTACACCGGTTTGCTGTCGCTCGGGCACGCGGCCCTGCTCGGCGGTTCGGCGTACGTGGCGGGCCACGCCGCCAAGGTCTGGGGCTTCACGCCCGAACTCAGCTTGCTGGTCGGCACGCTCACCGGCGCGCTCCTCGGCTGGGTGTTCGGTGTGCTGGCCATCCGGCGCCAGGGAATCTACTTCGCAATGATCACCCTGGCACTGGCGCAAATGGTCTTCTTCGTGGTCCTTCAGGCCCCTTTCACAGGCGGCGAGGATGGACTGCAGGGCGTCCCGCGCGGCCGGCTGTTCGGTCTCGTCGATCTGCGCAGCGATGTCGCGATGTACTACGTGACGCTCGCAGTGGCCGCAGGAGGCTTCGCGCTGATCATGCGCATCGTCCACTCGCCGTTCGGCCAGGTCCTGCGCGGCATCAAGGAAAACGAGTCGCGCGCGCTCTCTCTGGGCTACGACGTCGCACGCTTCAAGCTGGTGGTGTTCGTGCTCTCTGCCGCCATCTCCGGATTGGCTGGATCGCTCAAGACGCTGGTGCTGGGTTTCGCGACACTTTCGGACGTGCATTGGACTGCGTCGGGGCAGGTTGTCCTGATGACCCTGGTGGGCGGGCTTGGGACATTGGCGGGGCCCCTGGTGGGCGCGACCGTTCTGGTGCTGCTCGAGAACAAGATCGGCGAACTGGGCCAGTTCCTGGCGCGATGGACGTCGATCGACTGGTTCAACACGCTCGGCGAGTCGGTCACCACGATCACCGGCCTGATCTTCGTTGTCTGCGTACTGGTGTTCCGGCGTGGGCTCACCGGAGAGATGATTGCCTGGCGCGCGCGGCTGAGCGCAACGCGCCGTGCGGCAGGGGTGCCCGATCGAACAACGGCGCGCACGCCCGAGCATCCTTGAAGGGTCGTGCCGCAACAGGCCGATCCTCAGACGCTGAGCTGAGCTGGACGATCTTGACCCTGCCGAGGGCCATCTTCATGCTGTCGTTCCAGGCTCGGGCAGGTACGCCGGCAGAACCCGGGCCGCACGCTGGAGCAGCTCGAATTCCTCGTCGGCCAGCCCGTGCGCGACGACGTCGAAATGGCACAGCGTGCCGATCAGGCCACCAGCGGGGTCGGTGAGCGGAACCCCGTGATAGCTGACCATCACGCCCTGGTACGGATGGCCATCCAGTCGCGGATCGGCGCCCGAATCCGTCGTTCGGAAGAAGCCGTCGCGCAGGACGAACTGGCAGAAGCTGACCTCGAAAGGCACCACCGCCAGGAACTCCGGTCGCGCCTCCCGCTGCTTGTCGTGCAGGAAGACGTTGCGAAGCATGCCGCCGTCGATGCGGTAGACAGCGGAATAGCGATGCGGCACCGCTTCGTTGAGGTACGCCAGGGCGGCCTCCGGTCCTCGGGCCTCCAGGGTGGCGCAAAAAGTCCCGATGTCGCGAGTGGGTGTCATCAGGCGCACTCTAGCGGTTTCGGGGCCTCCGCGTCACGCACATCCGTTGCCGCCTCCTCGCGACGCCGCGGGGGCGATCGAGTGACCGGATGAACTTGAGGAATTCCATGGTGGATGGCGGGCATCGGCGCGGATTCCGCCGGCCTTGGGAACGCCGTCCCCGGCTTGCGGGGCGCCCCGGTGGCGCACATGCCCGAACTGGCGCAGCATCCGGGCACGGGACTCGCCATGACCACGACCTGTACCGGCTGCGGCGCCGAAGTGCTGCCCTCCTCGTCCTTCTGCCAGCGTTGCGGGCAGCGGCTGGCGGACCCTCGCCCGGCGGAGCCCGAGCAGGTGGCCGACCGCCGCCAGGTCACCGTGCTGTTCGCCGACCTGACCGGCTTCACCTCGCTGGCCGAGGAGCTCGACCCCGAGACCGTGCGCACCTTCCAGAACGCCTTGTTCGAGACCCTGGCGCAGGCCATTGCGCGCAGCGACGGTTTCGTCGAGAAATTCGTCGGCGACGCCGTGATGGCGGTGTTCGGCGCCCCGCGCGCGCACGAGGACGACCCCCTGCGCGCCCTCGAGGCCGCACAGGACATGATGCAGCGCGTGGAGCGGCTGAGCCTGCAGTGGGCCACGCGCCTCGGCCGCCCGGTGACGCTGCACATCGGCGTCCACACCGGGGCGGTGGTCGCGGGCAGCCTCGGCAGCGGTGCCGGCGGCGCCTATGCGGTCACGGGCGACACCGTGAACACCGCCTCGCGGCTGCTCACTGCCGCGCTGCCGGGCACGGTGCTGGTGTCGGAGGCCACCCACGCGATGGTGCGGCACCGCTTCGACTTCGAGCCGGCCGCCGAACTGGCGCTGCGCGGCAAGGCGCGGCCGATGCGGGTCCATTGCCTGCGCGGCCCGCGCACCGATGCGGTTTCCGCGCGCGGTCTGGCCGAACTCGGGCTGGTGGCGCCGCTGGTCGGGCGCGGCGAGGCCATTGATTGCCTGCTGGCCGCGTTCGACCGCATGCAGGGCGGCCGGGCCCAGCTCGTCGGCATCGTCGGCGAGGCCGGCGCCGGCAAGTCGCGCCTGCTGGCCGAAATGTTCCAGCGGCTCGGGAGCGACGCCCGGCTGGCGGCGACGGGCGTGCGCCGCACCACCTGCTCGTCGCACGGCGAGCCGACCTACGGCACCTTCGGCGCGCTGTTTCGCGAGGTCTACCGGGTCGACGCCGCCGACTCGCTGGACGTCGCCCGACGCAAGCTGAACGAGGGCCTGAAGGCCCTCGGCGCCGACGCCGACGAGGTCGATGCGGTCGAACGGGTGGTGAGCCACCTGCTCGGGATCGAGGACACCGGGCCGCGCGACATCGACCCCGAGCAGTTGCAGCGCCAGATCACGCTGGCAGCCCGTGCGCTGCTCGAGCGCAGGCTGGCGCGGCAGCCGGTGATGATCGTGATCGACGACCTGCAATGGGCCGATGCGGCGTCGGTGGACCTGCTGCGCGAGGTGATCGACCAGCTGGCCGACCGGCCCCTGATGCTGCTGGTCGCGCAGCGCCCCGACGCCCGCGCGCTGCGCCCGCTGCGGGCCGAGCATTCGATCGTCGAGCTGGCCCCCCTGAACGACGAAGACGCCGGCGCGCTGGTGAGCCACCTGCTGGGCGCCGCGGCCGACGACGGTCTGGGGCCCGTGCGCGAACTGGTGGCGGCGCGCGCCGGCGGCAACCCCCTGTTCGTCGAGGAGATCGTCCGCAGCCTGGCCGGCTGCGGCATGCTGGTGCGCCAGGGCGAACGCTGGGTCTGCGAGGCCACGCACGACGCGGTGGACGTCCCGTCGACGCTGTACGGCCTGCTGCTGTCGCGCATCGACCGGCTCGATGCGCAGGACCGCCGGATGCTGCAGGAGGCGGCCGTGCTGGGCGCCGAGTTCGATGCCGGGCTGTTGCAGCGCATCGCGAGCGACCCGCCGTCGACCGAAGCGGCGCTGGGCCGGCTCGCGGCGGCCGACCTGATCCGGGCCGGGGCGGCGAGCGGGCTGCGCTGGCGGTTCACGCACGCGCTGCTGCACGAGGTCGCCTATCAGAACCTGCTGCTGGCGCGGCGTACCGAACTGCACCAGCGGGCGGGCCAGGCCCTGGAAGCGACCTTCCTGGCGGATTGGGAGCCGAGCACCGACGGCGAGGCCCCCAGCCCGCGCCGCCTGGCCGAACTCGAGGCGCTCGGCCACCACTGGAGCCTGTCGCCGGACAAGGCGCGCGGCGCCCACTACCTGCTGGCCGCCGGCGACCGCGCGCGCGCCGTGTATGCCAATGACGACGCCATCCGCCACTACGAGCGCGCGCTGCGGACGCTGGCCGAGGCCCCGGCGGACACGCCGGCCTCGATTTCCTCGATCGAGGCCGCGACGCTCGACGCGCGCGAGCGCCTGGCCGACCTGTTCGGGCTTCAGGGCCGGCGCGCCGAGGCGCTGGCGCAGTACGAGTTCGTGCAGCGCGGGGCCGAATCGCAGCGCGACCGGGTGCGGGCCGCGCGCGCGCTGCGCAAGATCGGCGGACTGCATTGGGAAGCCGGCGAGCGCGAGCGCGCCGGCGCCTGCTTCAGCGCCGGTCTGGAAGCCCTGGGCGCGGACGGCGATCCGATCGAGCGCGCCCATCTGTTCCAGGAGATGGGCCGGCTCGCCTTCCGCGCCGGCGACAGCCCCGCCGCCCTGGCGCTGGCGCAGCGCGCACTGGCCGAGCTGCCGGCCGATGCGCTCGGGCGCGAGCGCGAGGCCACCGTGGTGCGCGCCGAGGCCTGCAACACGCTCGGCGTCGCGCTGGCGCGGCTGGGCCGGCCGTCCGAGGCGGTGGCGCAGATCGAGAGCAGCGTCGCCCAGGCCGAGGCGCATCAACTGCTGCAGGCGGCCTGCCGGGGCTACACCAACCTCGGGGTGCTGTATGCGTCGCTCGATCCGCAGCGCAGCATCGAGACCTGCCTGCGCGGGCTCGAGACCGCGCGCAAGGTCGGCGATCTCGGCTTCCAGTCAAGGCTCTACGCCAACCTCGCGGTCGCCTACTGCGCGTTGACCAGCCGCTGCGAGGCCGAGGGCATCGAGGCCGCGCGCGCCGCCGCCAGCCTCGACCGCCGGCTCGGCCTGCTCGATCACCTGGCGGTGCCGCTGATCGTGCTGGGGCAGATCTACCAATGCCACGGCGACCATGCGCGCGCCTTCGTTTCCTACAACGAGGCGTTGCAATTGGCCGAGCAGATCGACGAGCCTCAGCTGCTCTTTCCCTGCTACGATGGTTTGGCGACGCTGTACCTCGACGCCGGCCGCATGGCGCAGGCCGAGACCTATCTGGCCAAGGCACAGGCCGTTTGCGAGCGCGCCGGCCTCGAGCCCGACGCCCTGATGGTGCTTCCGTTTCTCTGCTGAACCTGTCGGAAGGAGATTCGACATGACCTCCCAGATGGAATCCCCCGTGGCACCGGGCGAAGCAGCCCCGGACTTCGCGCTGCCGGCGGTGGCCGGACCCGAAACCATCGCGCTCGCCGACTACCGCGGGCGCAGCCCCGTGTTCCTCGCGCTCATGCTCGGCCTGTGGTGCCCGTTCTGCCGCCGGCAACTGGTGCAGCTCGGCAAGTTCGAGGTCAAGCTGAAGGCGCTGGGGGTCGAGAGCCTGGTGGTGGTGGCCACCGATCCCGAGAACGCGCGGCTCTATTTCAAGTTCCGGCCGACGCCGCTGCGGCTGGCGTCCGACCCCGCCCTGTCGACGCACCGCGCCTACCGGGTGCCCAAGCCCGAGGCGAYGCCCGCCTTGATCCAGGCCCTGGACGAGATCCGCGTCAATCCGACCGGCGAGCTGCCCGAGCCGCTGCCGGTGTCGGAAGCCGCCAAGGTGCTGACCGAGCTCGACGGCTATGTCTGCACGCCGACCGACCTGGGCGACGTCGACCGCCAATGGCCGCAGCTGAAGGCGATGTTCATGATCGACCGCGAAGGCATCGTGCGCTGGCACGACATCGAATGCGCCCGCGAAGGGCTCGCGGGCATCGGCAAGCTGCCCTCCGAAGAAATGATCCTCGGCGCGGCGCGCGCCTGCATGGCCTGAGCTCTTTTTTTCAGGTGCCCAGGACGACCGTTTCCGGTGTTCCCGATGCGCCCGGTGCCCGCGGTGCGTTCGCCGCCATCAGGGATTCCAGTCGCTTGCGGTCGGCGATCAACCGCGACGTGACCAGGGTCACGACCTGGAAGCCGAAGGCCGGGTTCTGGAAATACAGCTGCTTGAAGGTGGTTTCGTCGATTCGCAGCACGGTGCAGTCGGTGACGCAGCGCGCAGTCAGCGAGCGGCGCTTGTCAGGCGCAAAGAAGGCGATCTCCCCGAACAGGCGACCGGCCTCCATGATCTCGCCGATCTCGACGAATTCGATCTGGCCCGAGGCGAGGAAATACAGGTGTCGGGCGGCATCGCCCTTGCGGAACAGCACGCGGGAGGCCTTCAGGCGCCGGCTGCGCATGTAGGGCCGCAGCCAGACGCCCGACAGGTCGTCCTCCGCCGCCGCCGCGGTCACGCGACGCGTGAGACGCACCATCTCCGCGGTGCGCCAGATGTTGATCGGCAGCAGCGCCCCGTGCAGCAGCATCATGATCAGCGAGGGGTGGAGCGCCCCGTAGACCAGGAAGCCGAGGTTGCCGCCCACCGCGAGACAGCGCAGCGGGATCATGGTCTTCACGAACGAACTGACCACCACCAGCGCGCCGGCCACCCCTGCCGAGCACACGGCGACGATGCCGGACGGGGTGGAGATCGACGACGCCAGACTCGCCATCGCGGTGTCCCACAGTACGTGCATTGACATGCCTGCTCCTTGTCGGGTCGATTCGTCGCGAATTGCATTGTGCGACGAGGCAAGGATTTCTCAACGCGGCAGCTCGCGACCGACCATGTAGAGGCCCAGCAGCGCCAGCCCGACGAAAAAGCAGCGCTTGAACACGGCCACGGGAAGCCGCAGCCGAAGCCGCTGGCCCAGCGCCATGCCCGCCAGCGCGGGCGCCAGCATCGCCAGCGAGGCGCCGACCCAAGGCGCCGAATAGCCGCCCTGCCCCGCCAGCGCGAAGCCGAGCGCGAAGGTCGAGCTCGTGAAGGACAGCCCCATCGCCTGGATCAACTCGTCGCGCGACAGCCTCAGCGCCTGCAGGTAGACCACGGCGGGCAGCACGAACACGCCCGTCAACGCGGTGATCGCGCCGGTGAGCGCTCCCGCGAGGGGGCCCAGCCAGGCTTCGTGGCACGCAGGGAGATCGAGCGGGCGCCCCAGCAGCCCCCAGGCCGCATAGCCGGCCAGCGCCAGCCCGAGGGCCAGCCTCGCCCCTGAACCGGCCGGAGCACCGAAGCACCAGGCGCCGACCAGCGTGCCCGCGACGATGCCGAGCTGCATGCCGCCGAGCCGGCGCAACATGCCCCAAACGCTCGCCCAAGGCCGCAGCTGCCAGAGATTGGTCACGAGGGACGGCACGATCAACAGCGCGGCCGCCGCGGCCGGCGGCATCCACACGGCGAGCAGCGCCATCGACAGTGTCGGCAGGCCGAGGCCGACGACGCCCTTGACGACGCCCGCCAACATGAAGACAGCCGCCACCAGGGCCCATAGAGAGAAGTTGGATTCCAGCATTGAGGCAGTGTCGCGGCGCCGGCTTCGTCTGAAAATGCGGAACTTGCACACCCTGCCTCAGGCACAGGCTGAGGGCCCTCGTGGTACCTTGCCGGCATGCGATTCGACCTCACCGACCTGCGCCTGTTCGAGAACATCGTCGAGGCCGGCAGCATCACCGGCGGCGCCGCGCAGACGCACATGACGCTGGCCTCCGCCAGCCAGCGCGTGCTCGGCATGGAGGCCGACCTCGGGACGCCGTTGCTGCTGCGTTCCAGCCAGGGCGTGCAGCCGACCGAAGCCGGACGCACGCTGGTCCACCACGCACGGCTGGTGCTGCAGCAGATGGAGCGACTGCGCGGCGAGCTCGGCGACTACGGCGCCGGCCTGCAGGGCCACGTCCGCCTGCTGTGCAACACCTCGGCCATGACCGAACACCTGCCCGAGGCGCTGGGCCGCTTTCTGGCACTGCATCCCCGGGTGTCGGTCGACCTCGAAGAACAGGCCAGTGCCGACATCGTCGACGCGGTGCGCACCGGGCTCTGCGACATCGGCATCGTCTCCGACGTGGTCGACGTCGAGGGCCTGCAGCACTTCGTGTTCCGGCGCGACGACCTGGTGCTGGTGGTGCCGCGCGGCCATGCGCTGGCGCGACGCCGCCGCGTGGCGTTGGCCGAAGTGGTCGACAGCCAGTTCATCGGCCTGGCGGAGGGCAGCCCGCTCCAGGCGCACGTGGCGCTGCACGCCAGGCGGCTGGGCAAGCGGCTGGCCTACCGGGTGCGGGTGCGCAGCTTCGAGGCGATCTGCCGGATGGTCGCGCAGGGCATCGGCGTCGGCGTGGTGCCGAAGGCCGCGGCGGACCGCTCCCCTTCCCTGCCAGAGATCCGCGCCATCCCGATCGCCGAGGCCTGGGCCGCGCGGCACCTGCTGGCCTGCGTGCGGGACGTCGATGCGCTGCCGCTCAACGCGCGGCGCATGCTGCACGAGCTGCTGGTGCCGGCGGCACAATAGCGTCGCATGCCAAGCCCCGCTGTCCCCGCCGACTCGATCGTCGCGCTGCTCCAGGCGCTGGTGCGCACGCCCAGCCGCGCCGGCACCGACGCGCTGGGGCCGGTGGTCCACTGCATGGAGGGCTGGCTCGATGCGCACGGCCTGGCCTTCCGCCGGCTGCAAGGTCCCGATGGCGAGGCGCTCGGCCTCTATGCGGAGGTGCGCGGCGCGCAGGCCGGCGGCCCCTGGACCGTGCTCGACGCCACGCTGGACACCGCGGGCTTCGGCGAGGCCGCCACCTGGACCTCGCCGCCGACCGAGCCGAGGATCTCGGAGGGCTGGCTCTACGGGCGCGGCAGCGCCGACTCCAAGGGCGGCGCGACCCTGTTCGCGCACCTGCTGCAGGCGTTCAGCCACGAGCGGGATCGCTTCGCCGGCCGGCTCGGCGTGCTGTTCGACCTCGACGAGCATTCGGGCCGCTTCGGCGGCGCGCGCGCCTTCTTCGACCAGCCCTTCGATGACGGACCGGCGCCACGGCCCGACGGCGTGATCATCGGCTACCCCGGAATGCAGCGGATCGTCACCGGCGGGCGCGGCTTCCTGCGCGCTCGCCTCGCGGTGCACGGCATTGCCGCGCACTCCGGCGCCACCCGCCAGCGCGGGCTGAACGCGATCACCCGGGCCACCGCGCTCGCACGCGCGCTCGAGGCGGCCGGGCCGCCGGCGGCGGACGATGCCTTCGGGCTCCCGCCCCAGCTGACGCTGACCGGCATCCACGCCGGCGACGGCGGCTACAGCCAGGTGCCCGACCTGTGCGAGTTGCGGCTCGACCTGCGGCTCACGCCGGGCTTCACCGACGAGCGCGCGCGCGAACTGGTTCGCCGCACGGTCGAGCGGCAGGATGCCGAGTACGCCGCCGCAGCGGCGACCGACATCGAATGGACCGCCGGCTGGCCCGCCTACCGCGTGCCCGACACGAACCCGATGGTGGCCGCGCTGCGCGAAGCCGGCCGCGCCGAACTCGGCATCTCACTTCCGACCACCGTGGTGGGGCCGTCGAACATCGGCAACTACCTTCACGGCCTGGGCGTGCCGACCTTGTGCGGCTTCGGCCTGCACGGCGAGAACATCCACGCGGCCGACGAGCGGGTCTCGCTCGACAGCATCGGCCCCGTGTACCGGATCTATCGCGACGCGCTGTACCGCCTGCAGCGCGCCTGAGGCGTCGCGGCCCGGTCGGCCGCACACAAGGAGAGTCCGATGGCCACTGCCCCGATGCCCGGCGTGGAGGAGCCACGCACCGAAGAACTGCGGCTGGCGCTGGTGCTCAACGGCGGCGTCAGCCTGGCCGTCTGGATGGGCGGCGTCTCGTTCGAGCTCAACCGGCTGGTGCGCGAGACGCACCCGGTCTACAAGGGGCTGCTCGAGCTGACCGGCACCGCCGCGCGCATCGACGTCATCAGCGGCACCAGCGCGGGCGGCATCAACGGGGCCGCGCTGGCGCTGGCCCAGGTGCACGACAAGAGCCTCTACGGGCTGCGCGACATCTGGCTCGACACCGCGGGGCTCGACCGCCTGATGCGCGATCCGGACGATCCGCAGCCGGCTTCGCTGCTGCGCGGCGACGACGGGTTCCTGCCCGAGATCCGGCGCGCCTTCGGCGACCTGACAGGCGCCGACCCCGCGGCGCAGGACAAGGCGCCGATGCTGCTGAGCCTCACGTCGACGCTGCTCGACGGCATGTCGCAGAAGCAGCTCGACGACTTCGGCGCCGTGATCGAGGACACGGTGCACCGCTCGCTGTGGCGCTTCGAGCGGCTGGAGGGCGAGGCCGACGACTTCGAGCGCCCGCGCATCGTCGACCAGCTGGCTTTCGCGGCGCGGGCGACGGCCTCGTTCCCGGTGGCTTTCGAGCCGGCGCACTACGACCCGCAGGACGAGGTGTTCAGTCCGCACCAGCCGTTGCGCGCGCGCCTGTCGCCCGACCAGCCGATCACCGGGCAGACGCTGCTGCTGGACGGCGGCATCCTCGACAACCGCCCGTTCGACGCCGCGCTCGAAGGCATCGCGCGGCTGCCCGCGCAGGGCAACACGCGGCGGGTGCTGGCCTACGTGGTGCCCGATCCGGCCGCCGAGGCCGAACGGCGCGTGCCCGACGCGAACAACGCGCTGCCCAGGCCCACGCTGGCGCAGGTGGCCTGGCGCAGCCTGGTCAGCATCCCGGCGTCGCAGTCGATCTCCGGCCACATGGCGCGGCTGCGCGCCCACAACGACGAGGCGAGCAGCCGCTGGCAGCGCCTCGTCGGCGCCGTGCGCCACGTCGGCGCCGTGCAGCTCATGCAGAGCGCGGCGGCGATGCTGCCGGCCTACCGGGCGCGCCGGATCGACGGCGTCATCGACTACCTCATCGCCGAGACCGAGGCCGGCCTGGCCGCACCGCACCGCGATGCCCCGGCCGGCGGCGCCACCCATGTCGCGATGCGCCGCGCCACCCGCCAGTGGCTGCGCAGCACCTGGCGCAGCGCCGACCTCCCGCAGGTCTGGGCCGGGCGCATTCCGGAGCGCTACGAACCGGCCACGGCGCTGCTGACCGGTCCGCAGGCCGGCTGGCCCTGGGGCATGTACCCGCTGGAATTCATGGCGGAGCTGACCATCGAGGTGCTGCGGCGCACCCAGCGGATGCACGGCCTGGTCGAGCGCTGGTCGCAGAACCGCGGCGACACCGTGGCCGGCCCGCCGCTGGCCGACCCCGCCCGGGAGGCGCCGACGGCCGCCTGGGAGCGGCTCGATGCCGGCCCGAGCCCGGCCGGGCGGGCGCTGCGCCGCGACCTGTCGCGCATCGGCGACCGGCAGCTCGAACCCGTGTGGCGCGAGGTCTATGCCCTGGTGCAACGGCTGCGCCAGCGCCGGCTGCGGGGCAACAAGAAGATCGAGGACATCGGCCGTGAGCGCTTCGTGGCGCTGGTCGACGCCTGGACCTCGAGCGGCGGCGAACAGCCGCCCCTCGACGACGCGATCGCGATGATCGTGGCGCTGCTGGACAAGAGCAACCAGGACTCCGGCGCCACTCACGAGGCCGAAAACCTGAGCGACGCGCGCGCGTTGTGCGAACTGCTTGCGTCGTTGCGCGAGCCGATCGCCGAGATCCTCGCGCAGCACGGGCGCCAGGACCCCGAACTCAGGCGGCGCGCCGACGTCGAGGAGGCGATCAAGGACCTGAACGCGCTGACCCTCTACTTCTTCGTCGATCAGCCCGGCGACGCGCCCGAACGCGTCGACCGGATCGCCTGGCGCATGCTGGCGCTCGAGGTGTTCGAGGTCACGGCCTGCTCGCGCCAGCGCACGCCCAACGCGCAGGCGGAGCTGGTGCAGATCAGCGCGCGGCTGGCATCGGCCTGGGGCGGCCGCGACGACCCCTCGCGCAAGCTCAACGGCATGCAGCTGGCGCATTTCGGCGCCTTCTACAAGCGCTCGTGGCGCGCCAACGACTGGACCTTCGGCCGGCTCGACGGCATCGACCGCGCGATCCGCATCGCGCTGAATCCCGATGCGCTGCAGCGCCGCTACGGCCTGCGGCAGGTGCAGGCGGGCGCCGGCGGACCGCTGTTCGGGAAGTCGTCCGACTACGTCATGCAGTACCTGCGCGCACTGGCGGTCGAGAGCGCGGAGCCGGCGCTGCACGAGGTGCTCCGAGCCCGCTGGCTCGAAGACGAAGCCCGCATCCGGACCGAGCTGCAATGGCTGGACCATCCGGCGACGCTGCCGCCGCCGGTGCTCGAATACTGCGCCGCCGCGCTCACGCGCCGGCTGCAGCTGGAGGCCCTGCGCCGGGAACTGCCCGAGATCGCGGTCAGCCTGATCGCCGAGGGACGCAGCGGCGCGCCGCCCTCCCCGCTGGCCGGCGTTCCCCTGCTGGCGCGCGTGGCGCCGGCCGGCCGGCCGGAGGTGCCGGCGCCGGACGACGCGGTGCGGCTGGTGCAGGCCGACCTGCTCGGCTCCGAGACCCTCGCGCTGCAGCCGGGCACCGACCTCTTCACGCGCACCACCAGCCAGGCGCTGGCCACCACCCACGCGGCGCTGGGCTCGAAGCATGGCGGCTTCAACGCCATCGACGTGCTGTTCCGGATCACCGAATGGCCGGTGCGCATCCTGTATTGGCTGGCGAACCGGCTGTCGGGGGCCGGCGCGTCCGGCGCGGCGATGGAAGGCGCGATCCTGGGCATCGGCCTCGCGCTGGTGGCGGCCGGGCTGCTGACCGACAAGCTGCCCTCGGCCGCACTCGGGCTGGGCTGGGCGCTGCTGGCCGGCGTGGTCGCGGTCACGCTGCTGCGCAGCATCCGGCTGGGCTGGCTGATGGTGCTGCTGCTCTTTGCCGGGCTCTACCTCATGAAGGCCCTGCTGTTCTGGCAGATCGTGGCCATCGGCCTCGGCGTGCTGCTGCTGCTCCAGCCATGGAGCGGCCCGCTCGCGATGGCGAGCATGGTGCTGATCGCCGCCTGGTGGAGTGCCGGCGCCTCCTTCGAGGCGCTGCGGCTGGCCTGGCAGCAGGTCAATCCGTGGGCGGCACCGCTGTGCCCCGCCGTCGGCACCGACCTGCAGGAGAGCCTGGACAAGCTGAAGCTGGCCCTGGGGCCCGCGCTGCTGATCATCGCGCTCTTGTTAGTGAGCACTTCCTCTCGCTCTATACAGCGCCGAAAAAGAGATGCCTAGCGCCTTGCTCCGGTGAGCCTGAAGGCGATGCAGGCTAGCAGCGCCCCTTCTTGGCCTGCCCCGGCGGGCAGTGGTAGCCGCCATCGTCATGGTAGTCGTCGTGGTCGTGCTTGCTGTGCTTGCCGTGCTTCTGCTTGCCCGGCTTCCACTGGTCGTCGACCCAGCGCCATCCGCCGCTCGCCTGGACCCAGCGGCCCGGTGCGTACACATAGTCGGGACGGGCTTGCTGCCAGTAGCCTCCGCGCCAGACATAGTCGCGGTCGTTCCAGGCCCAGCGCCCCGGCACCCACACCTGGCCCGGGCGCGGTCCGGGAATCATTTCGTAACGTGGCGGCGGCGGCGCCATCTGCACGATGCCGGGCACGTTGATGTTGATGTTGACCTGCCCGAGAGCCGGGAAAGTAGCCGCCGCGGCAAGGGCGGCAAGGGCGAAGGTGGCAATGCGCAAGGGAAGCTCCGTTCAACTCGTGGCAGGCCATTTTAGGGAAACGCCCCTGTCGAACCGCCAGGCGGCCGAACCTCGTGGTGTAGGCGCGCTTCGCCAGACGCGCGGCCCACTGCGTCAGCGCGCCGGCATCGAGCCCTCGATCGCCTCGACCCGCCGCAGCGCGACCATCGTGATGTCGTCCGCGGCTTCCGCGCCGTCGCCGAAGGCGTCGAGCGCGGCCTCGATCCGCTGCAGCAACGCATCGGACGAACCCGGCGCGCCGAGCAGGGCGTCCTGCAGCCTCGACTCGCCGAATGCGCCTTCGGCGCCGGTCGACTCCACGACGCCATCCGTGTAGCCCAGCAGCAGGTCGCCGACGCCCAGCTGCGTGGTGCCGACGCTGAAGCGCTGCTCGGCCAGCAGTCCCAGCGCGGGCCCGGTCAGGCCGAGCCGCCGCCGGCCCCCCTGCGCGCTCGCGATCAGCGGCGGGTCGTGGCCTGCGTTGACGTACAGCAAGACGCCCGTGCCGGCGTCCAGGATGCCCAGGAAGGCGGTGGCGAACATGTTCGCGCGGCCATGGACGCGCGCGATGTAGTCGTTGGTGAGCGTGGCGGTCGCGAGCAGGATGGCCGACGCATCGGTGCCCTCCGCAAAGGGCTGGCTCGCGGTGGCCCGGATCAGGCTGCGGAACAGCGCCATGTAGAGCGCGGCGCCGACGCCCTTGTCGCAGACGTCGGCGACCACGATGAAGATGCCGCCGGACTGGGTCTCGAACAGGTCGTAGAAATCGCCGGCCACCTGGCGCGCCGGCCGGAAGCGCACCGCGATGTCCCAGCCCGACATCGCGGGCAGCGACTCCGGCAGGAAGCCGGCCTGGATGGCGCGGCCGATCTCGAACTCGCGCTCCATGCTCTGCATGTGCCGCATCTCGCCGTCGTGCATCCGCTTCTTGAGCAGGCAGGCGTCCACGCGGGCCTGCAGGATCAGCGGGTTGAACGGCTTGGTGAGGTAGTCGTCGGCACCCAGCGCCAGGCACTTGACCACGCTCTCGGTCTCGCCGAGCGCGGAGATCATGATGACCGGGATGTGCCGCAGCGCCGGATCCTCCTTCAGCCGCGCCAGCACCTCGTAGCCGTCGATGCCGGGCATCATGACGTCGAGCAGGATCAGGTCGAAGCTCTGCGCCTTGAGGCGGGCCAGCGCACGCTCGCCGCTGTCCGCCACCTCCACCGCATGGCCGCTGCGCTGCAGCCGGCGCGACAGCACGTCGCGGTTCATCTCGTTGTCGTCGACCACCAGCGCGCGCGCCGGCGCGACGGCGATGGCGTTCACTGCACGGTCCCCGGCGCGCGATCGATCGCGGTCGTGCCGGCGGCCAGCAGCCGGCGCAAGTAAGGAATCTCCCGCTCGGCCGCGCGTTCGCCGAGCGCCATGATGTAGGGCAGCTCGCTCAGGTCGCGCAGCCCGATGCGGCGCTCGAACACGGGCAGGATCGGGATCACCTCGGCGTGGTGCGTGAGGCTGTAGAGCGCGTACTGCGAGCGGATGAAGTGATTGACCGAGATCGAGATGGCGCGGTGCGCGAGCTGCATCGCCGACTGCACCTCGCCGTCCACCGGCTCCTCGAAACCCATCGCGATGACGATGTCGCAGCCCTCGCGGGTCGCCACGTCCACCGGTATCGGGTTGGAGGCGCCGCCGTCGAACAGCAGCCGGCCGTCCACCGGCCACGGCGGCAGCACCAGCGGAATCGCGATGCTGGCACGGATGGCGTCGGCCAGCTTGCCGTGCGACAGCACCACTTTCTCGCCGGTGCGATAGTCGGTCGCCGCCAGGTGGAGCGGAATCTCGGTGTCGGCGAAGGTGAGCTGCCGCGTGAAGGATTCGATCCCCTGGTTCACCTTCTCGTCGTCGAGCAGGCCGAAGCGGTGGCCGAAGCCGAACAGGCGCGGAAACAGCACGCTCAGCATCGTGCGATAGGCGACGCGGCCGAAGATCCCGCTCCAGCCGCGCGCAAAGCGCTCGGCGGCCTCGTCCATGTCGGCGGCGCCGAGCGCGATCGCGGTGGCGAAGAAACTGCCCCCACTGCAGCCGATCGCCATGTCGATGCCGATGCCTTCGCGCTGCAGCACCTTGAGCACGCCGAGCGCGGCGGCGCACTTGAGTCCGCCCGACCCGATCACCACCGCCACCTTCGGTTTCCTGCGCTCCGGCGGCCCGGGATGCCCTTGCTTCATGCGACTTCCGCGGGCTCCGGGCTCTGTCGCATCAGCTCGCGCAGGTACGGCAGCTGCTCCTCGGCGGCACGTTCGCCGGCCTCGATGATGTAGGGGATCTTGTCGGTGTCGAACAGCCGCACGCGCTGCTCGAAGCGCGGAATGATCGGGATGATCTCGCTGTGGTGGGCCAGGCTGTGGAAGGCGTAGTTCGACTTCAGCAGGTTGTTGGACATGATCGCGCTGAGCTGGAAGGCAAAGCGCCCGGCCGAGTGGATGCTGGACTGGTAGGGGCTCTCGAAGCCGGCCGCCACGATCACGTTGGCGCCCTGGCGGATGGCGACGCCGATCGGCAGCGGGTCGGAGAGGAAGCCGTCGATCAGCAGCTTGTCGCCGATGCGCCAGGGCGAGAAGGCGAACGGCAGCGCGATGCTGGCGCGCACCGCATCCACCAGGCTGCCCGACGACAGCACCACCTGCTCGCCGTTGGCGAGGTCGGTGGCGGTGACGTGCAGCGGCGTCGGCAGGTCCTCGATGCGGATATCGCCGAAGGCGCTCTGCAGCCGCTGCAGGATCATCCGGTCGTCGCGCAGGCCGTAGGTGGCCTTGTCGAAGCGCAGCAAGCGCGGCGCCACGGTCTGCAGCAGTGCCCGGGTGTTGCGCTTTTCCGCCACTTCCTTGGTCCACAGCGTGCGGGTCATCTCGGCCGCCACGGCCGCATCGTGCCCGGCCGCCATGACGGCCGCGTACATCGCCCCGGCGCTGCAGCCGACCACCATGTCGAGCTCGAAGCCCTCGCGCTTGAGCACGGTCTGGATGCCGATGGCGGCGGCGCACTTCACGCTGCCCGCGCCGATGACCAGCGCGATGCGCTTGCGCCCGGGGGCGGATTCGGGCGGCTTCATTGCACTTCGGCGTCGAAGCTGGCGACCGCCGAGCCGACGTCGCCGTAGAGCTTCAGGATGCTCGTGAAGCCCGACAGCTCCAGCACCCGCAGCACGCCGGGCTGGACGCCCGCGAGCCGGAAGTCGCCGCCCTGGCGGCGCGCGTCCTTGAGGGTCGCGAGCAGCGCCCGGAGGCCGGCGCTGCTGGTGTAGACCACTTCGCTGAAGTCGGCCACCAGGCGCACCCGGTGTTCGCTGACCGCCTTGCCGAGCGCCTCCATGAGGTGCTCGGCCGTGAGACTGTCGACGCTGCCGCTGATGGCCGCGACGGTGACGTCGCCGGGGGTGATGCTGATCTGCATGCGGAACTCCTGTGATCTGGATTAGGGGCGGATCTGCTTGACGAGCGTCAGATGGTTGCCGCGCTCGGGGTCCGGCCGGTAGCGCACCTCGTCGACCATCTGGCGCACCAGGTGCCAGCCGAGGCCGCCGATCGGGCGCTCCTCCCAGGAGGCGTCGAGCGCAGGCGCGGCCAGCGAGTCCGGATCGAAGGCGCGCGCGCGGTCGGCGATCTCGATCGTCATCGGACAGCGTTCCCAGTCGAACGCCAGCGTGATGGGGCCCGGCGGGCCGTCGGCGTAGCCGTGCGTGATGACGTTGACGCTGACCTCCTCGACCGCCAGCCGGACCTCGTCGCGCACCTCGCGGCTGGCGCCGGCCTGCTGGCAGGCCTGGTCGGCCGCGGCGAGCAGCTCGGGCAGGTTGTCCAGCGTGGCGGTGCGGGTGATGCTGAGCCTGTTCATCGGTGTGCCTTCGCGCAGCGGCGCTTCGGTGTTCGCCTTGAGGTCATGCCGGGCCTTTCGGGAGGAGCGCGCGCGCGATCTTGTCCATCAGCCGCGCCAGGTCGACCGGCTTGGTGTCGAAGTCGTTGCAGCCGGCGGCCATGGCGCGCTCGCGATCGCCCGACATCGCGTGCGCCGTGAGCGCGATCACCGGGATCGCCCGGGTCGCCGCATCGGCCTTCAGGACGCGCGTGGCTTCCCAGCCGTCCATCACGGGCAGGCTCATGTCCATGAGGATCAGGTCCGGCGCGGCGCTCGCGGCCAGCGCCACGGCCTGCGCGCCGTCGGTGGCGGCCGAGATCTGGAAGCCCTGGCGCGACAGCCGGCGCGACAGCATGTCGAGGTTCATCTCGTTGTCCTCGACGATCAGGATCCTAGGCATGGGCCAGGCCCCTCCTGGCGGCCACCGGCGCCGGCACCCGAACGACGAAGCGGGCGCCGGCGCCGACCTGGCTGTCGACGTCGATCGTGCCGCCCATCAGCTCGCAATAGTGGCGCGTGATCGCCAGCCCCAGGCCGCTGCCGCCGAAGCGGCGCGTGGAGGAGCTGTCGGCCTGCGCGAAGGCGCGGAACAGCAGCTCGCGCTGGGCGCTGGCAATGCCGATGCCGTTGTCGTCCACCTGGATCACGAGCATCTGGGTCTCGGGCTCGTGCCGGACGTTGAGCACGACCTCGCCGTCGCGCGTGAACTTGCCGGCGTTCGACAACAGGTGGGCCAGGATCTCCCGGATCTTCTCCGCGTCGCCCAGCAGGCGCAGCGGCGGGACGTCGCAGAACAGGCTGAAGACGTTGCCGTTGCGCTCGATCTCCTCGCGCATTTCCTGCGCCACGCTCTCCACCAGTTCGTCGGGCCGAAACGGCGCGTTGAAGACCTCCGCCTGGCCGGCCTCCATCTTCGAGAGGTTGAGCACGCCCTCGACCATGGCCAGCAGCGTCATGCCGGCGCTGCGGATCTTCTGCACGTCGCCGACGCGATCGGCCTCGCCGATGTCCATGAACTCCGATTCGAGCAGCTCGCTGTAGCCGATGATGGCGTTCAGCGGCGTGCGCAGTTCGTGGCTCATGTTGGCCAGGAAGGCGCTCTTGGTTCGGTTGGCCGAGTCGGCCAGCATGCGCGCCAGTTCGAGCTGCCGGTTCTTCAGCGTGATCTGCTCGTTGCGCTGGATCACCTCGCGCCGCGCCTCCAGCGCTCGCTGGGACTGCGAATACGAATGGACGCCGAACATCAGCAGGTAGGGCACGAAGCAGGCCACCGACAGCAGCGCGGTGCGCAGCGACGTCTCCAGCTGCACATCGAAGCCGCTGGCGGCCGCGCCCAGCAGCGCCCCGGCCAGCCAGGCGACGAAGCCGCGCAGCGCCAGCGGCGGTCCGCCCAGGCTCAGGATCGACAGCAGGCCCGAGCTCAGCATGAGCGTGCTGGGCCATAGCGAGAACGACACCAGCCCGCTCAGGACGCCGAACAGCAGGGCGTCGGCCATCAGGTTGCGGTGCTCGGCCTGGCGGCTGTCGGGCGCCCGGCGCGCCACCCAGCGTGCCAGCGGCGCCCACAGGAAGCCGTGGAAGACCAGCACCGCCCAGGCCCACGGCGACGGCGGCCGCTCGAGGAAGTGCGACACCAGCACCACGAAGACCAGCAGGTTGGCCCAGCGCCGAACCCCGTAGTCCAGCTCCACGATCGGGTGAATGCGCCGTGGGACTGCGGTCTCGTCGTTCATCGCGCGCTCAGCCCTCGACGCTCACGCCAACCAGCTCCAGGCCCAGCACCGGCAGCATGACGGTGAAGCGCGAGCCCTTGCCTTCCTCGCTCGACACCCGGATGTCGCCGCCCATGAGTTCGCACAGGCGCCGGCTGATGGCGAGGCCCAGCCCGGTGCCGCCGAAGCGCCGCGTGGTGGTGCTGTCGGCCTGGGAGAAAGGCAGGAACAGCCGCTCGACCTGCGCCGCCGTCATGCCGATGCCCGAATCGCTGACCGCGATCTCGAGCCAGCGCAGGCCGTCGCGCGCGGCGCCGCGCACCTCCAGCGACAGCAGGCCGTCCCGGGTGAACTTGCCGGCGTTGGACAACAGGTTCAGCAGCACCTGGCGCAGCTTCATGCCGTCCGCGCGCACCGCGCCGAGCGCAGGCTCGACGCTGACCTCCAGCACATTGGCGTTGCGCGCGATCAGGGGCCGCGCGATGTCGAGCACGTCCCGGATCAGGTCTTCGAGGTCGACGTCCTCGATCAGCAGCTCGAGCTTGCCGGCCTCGATCTTCGACAGGTCGAGCACGTTGTTGATCAGCTCCAGCAGCTGCTGGCCGGCGGCGCGGATCTTGTGCAGGTCGGGCTGCAATTGCGGCTGGCCGAGCTCGGCCACCTCTTCCGCCACCAGCTCGCTGTAGCCGATGATGGCGTTCAGCGGCGTGCGCAGTTCATGGCTCATGTTGGCCAGGAAGGCGCTCTTGGCGCGGTTGGCCGCCTCGGCCGCCTCGCGCGCCTGATCGGCGGCCACGCGCTCCTGCTCGGCCAGGGCGCGCGCGGTCTCGATGTGCCGGTTCTGCTCGCCGATCAGCAGGTTCTGGCTCTCCAGCATCTGCTTGTGGCGCAGCACGCGCTTGGTCTGGGCATTCGAGTGCACGCCGAAGATGGCCGTGAACAGCGCCAGCGCCGCGATGCTCAGCAACGCGATGGGCAGGCTGGACTCGAGGTCGACGGCGAATCCGGTGAAGGCACCGCCGACCAGCGCGCCGGCCGCCAGGGCGAGCAGGCCCAGGGCGGCGAAACGGCCGCCGCCCACGCTCAGGTTGGCGGCATTGAGGGTGATGACCACCACCGCCGCCGGCCACAGGCTGAAGGAGCAGACCGCCACCATCAGCATGCACAGGAAAGCGTCGCCCAGCAGGTTGCGCAGTTCGGCACGCTTGGAGTTGGCCGCCCAGCGCGCGTGCAGATAGGCCACGTGCGGCCACAGCAGGCCATGGAACACCGCCAGCGCCCAGAACCAGACGCTGGCGTTGCGCTGGCTCAGCAGCGTCCCCCACAGCCCCAGCACGAGCAGGCACACCGGCAGCCGGACGCGGTAGTCCAACTCGACGATCGGGTGTGTCTTGTGCACGCCAAGCCCACCCGCAACAGCTTCGGCCGTGGGGACCATACAGAAAGTAATAATTGTGTTTTCTTTGTGTTGCAGATTAAGCTGCGCCCCGGGAAGGAAAACTGTCCGCAGCCGCCAATTTCACTTGCTGAACGCGCCAAGGGCCGGACGCCTCGTCTCATTGAAAGGTCCCCCTCGTGACGCCCTCCGCCGCCTTGCCGTTCAACATGCTCGCCGGGATCCAGAAGGCCGGCATCGACCTGGCTGAACTCGCAGCGCAGGCCGGGCTGTCGCCCGATGAACTGCGCAAGCCGCTCACTGCGGATCAGGCCGACCGCTTCTTCACGATGGCCTACGAGCGCATCGGCGATCCGGCCATCGGGCTGGCGCTGGGCATGCAGCCGATGCGGCCCGAGTTGTTCGGCGTGGTCGGCTTCTCGGCCATGACCTGCGGCAGCTTCGGCGCGGCGCTGGCGCGCATCGCGCGCTACAACGCCCTGGTGTCGGCCTGCGAGCTCGACATCGTGCTGGACGCCGACGAGGCCGCCGTGCGCGTGCGCTACAGCGGCCCCGAGCGCCCGTACAGCCGCTGCCGGATGGATGTGCAGATGGGGACGCTGCTGAACTTCGGCCGACTGTTCACCGAGCGCGAGATCGCGCCGGTGCGCCTGACGCTGATCGGCGAGGCACCGCCCTATCACACGCGCTATGCGCAAATGTTCTCGTGTCCGGCGCTGTTCGGCCAGCCGCACGACTCGATCGTGTTCCGCCGCGGCGACCTGGACCTGCCGCTGGTCAGCGCGAATCCGACCGTGGCCGCCTTGTTCGAGGATGCCGCGGAGCGCGACCTGGTGGCCCACCGGTCGCCGCCCGACACCACCCAGGCGGTGCGGGAGGCGCTGCGGCAGCTGCTGCACGGCGATGTGCCGAGCATCGAGCAGGTGGCCGGCGTGCTGTGCGTCAGCGAGCGCACACTGCAGCGGCGGCTGGCGCGCGAAGGCTTGCGGTTCAGCACGCTGCTGGACGAAGCCCGCCTCGAGATGGCACGGCGCTACCTCGCGGCGGGCCGCGCGAGCCTGACCGAGATCGCCTACCTGCTCGGCTTCGTCGACCCCAACTCCTTCTTCCGTTCCTTCAAGCGCTGGACGGGCACGACACCGGCCGACTACCGGCTCAGCAACGGCGTCAAGCCGTCGGAGACGACGCCGCGGGCCTCTGCGTCCCCGGGCGGCTCGGCCGCGCCGCTTTGACCATTTGCATCGGCTCGATGCCGGCCATGGTGACGCGTGCGCAGCGATAGGACTCGAATCCGGGCCCGGGCCGCCCGATGCGCTCTACCGCGCGACCGAAGCCACTTTCTTGCGTGGCAGGAAAATGGAGTAGTTGCCATTGGCCTGCGCGACCAGCGTTTCTCCGGAGAAGATCCTCGATTCAAGATTGGCGATCGTCCTGCCTCTGCTGACGAGTTCAGTGACGCACTTGATGAGGCCGGAAGCCACGGGTTTGAAGTAGTTGATCTTCACCTCGATGGTGGCGCAGATTTCATCTTCGGCCAGTGTCGGGTAGAGCGCGACGCCCATGCCGGTGTCTGCGAGCGCGAAGATCACGGCGCCATGCACGACCTCGTGCGGATTGCGGTGATGCTCCGCGACCTGGAGCGAGCACTGGCTGAAGCCGGCGCGCTGCTCTTCAACGATGAGGCCGATGAGGTCTGCGTAAGGGTGGTTCATTGGAAGGCTTCTGCACCCTGACGCTCGACATGAGCGGCAGCGCCGTTGGCTGCCCGCTCGATGGAAGTGTCAGGCCACAGTTTCAGGCGCGGAAGAACGCGCATTGTAGGAGGCCGGTCGCGGCCCTGCCGCATCCCACGCGATGCGCGCCCCATGCGTGCGCCTGGCATCCAGCGCGAGCGGTGCCGTGCCGTCGGCCGTGCGCAGGACCACGGCCCGCGGGCCCTGCTCGCCCGCTCCATCGACGCTCAGTCGCAGCACGCTGTCGCCCAGCGCGATCAAGGCGTGGGGGCCGCCTTCGCCCGGCGGCTGCTCGGCACGGCCGACCGGTGTCGCCTCGCCGAACAGCGCCTGGTAGCGCGCCCGGCTGGCCTCCAGGTCGTGCACCGCGATCGCCAGGCTGGCAACGCCGAGCGCACCGTTGGGATGCACCCGCGCATCGCCCTCGGGCACGCGCAGCGCACGCGGCGTGAGGTCCCCGCACAGGAAGGGCAGGTCCGGCGACGGCGGCCGGGCGGTCTGCCAGCGCAGCCGCTCGCCGTCGGGGCGCAGGCGGCCGCCATCGAGCGGCCCCTGCAGCGCCAGGCCGCGCCGCGCGGCCTCGGCGACCGTGCCCCCGGTGCTCGCGGGCAGCAGAGCGAAGTCGACCAGGCCTTCGCCTCGGCGCTGCAGCAGTTGCCACCAGCGCTCCCCGGGCGCCGGCGCCTTCCAGGCGATCAGCTCGAAGTAGCTGCCATCGGCGAACACCACCAGCGCGTTGTGCGTCGTCCGGCCCGGATGGTCGCCGCCGCGCAGCACGTTGAAGCCGAGCGCCTGGTAGTCGGCGATGGCGGGGTCGAGTTCGTCGACGGCGATGACGATGTGGTCGAGTCTCAGGGTCATGGGGGGTCCTCGGTTCAAGAAGCGGTGAGGGCGGCATCGGCGCCGCCGAGATAGGCATCGCGGATGCGCGCATCGGCCAGCAGCTGGCTCGCCGGGCCCTGCAGCACGATGCGGCCGGTCTGCAGCACGTAGCCGTAGTGCGCGATCTGCAGCGCCAGGCTGGCGTTCTGCTCGACCATGAAGACCGACACGCCCTGCCGGTTGATCTGCGCGATGAGTTCCAGCACGCGGTCCACATAGAGCGGCGACAGGCCCATGGTCGGCTCGTCCATGCAGATCAGCCTCGGCCGACCCATCAGCGCGCGCGCCATCGCCACCATCTGCTGCTCGCCGCCCGACAGCGTGCCGGCCTGGAACTCGATGCGCTCGGCGACCCGCGGAAAGAGATCGAGCATGCGCGCCAGGTCCTCGGCCACGGCCTTGCGGTCGTTGCGCGCATAGGCGCCCATCAGCAGGTTCTCGCGCACCGTCATCGCGGGGAACAGGCGCCGCGCCTCGGGCACCGAACCGATGCCGCGCCGGATCACCTGCGGCGTGGCCAGGCCGACGATCGACCGGCCGTCGAAGCGGACCTCGCCCGAACGCGGCCTCAGCAGGCCAAGCACCACCTTCATCGTGGTCGACTTGCCGCTCGCATTGCCGCCGAGCAGGCTCACGATCTGGCCGGGCCGCACCTCGAGGTCGAGGTCGAAGTGCGCCTGCACCGGGCCGTAGAAGCTGTTGACCTTGCGCAGCGCCAGCAGCGGGTGCGCGGCGCCACCGGCGGCCGGCAAGGCGGCGGAGGCACGTGCGCCCTCCCCCCGGTCGCTGCCCCAGTGAGAGGACGGCGCCAACCCCGTGCGGGCCATGGTGGCTTGCAGCGTCATGCGGCCACCTCCACCGGGACCGCGTTGCCGACTTGCCGATGGCCCAGATAGGCCTCGATCACACGCGGGTCGTTTCGCACCTCGTCCGGCAGGCCCTCGGCGATCTTGTGCCCGTCGTCGAGCACCACCACGCGGTCCGACAGCTGCATCACGAGATCGAGCTTGTGCTCGATCAGCAGGATGGTCTGGCCGCGCGCCTTGAGCTTGCGAATGATCTCCAGCATTTCCGCGGTCTCGCTCTCGTTCATGCCCGCCGTCGGCTCGTCGAGCAGCAGCAGGCGCGGCCGCAAGGCCAGGGCTCGGGCGATCTCCACCCGGCGCCGGTTCGCATACGACAGGCTGTAGGCCGGATGGTCGATGCGAGGCACCAGCCGCGCGCCGAACAGCGCGATGATCTCCAGCGCATCGCTGCGCAGCTGCTGCGCCTCGCGCGCAACCGAGGGCGGCTGCAGCAGCGCCAGCGCCAGTTCGGCCAGCGCCGCGACGCCGGGCACGCGGCCCAACGTGGGACGCACGGCACGCAGCCGCGTGTGGGCGCCGACCAGCACGTTGTCGAGCACCGTGAGGTTGGCGAACACCCGGCCATGCTGGAAGGTGCGCGCGAGCCCGCGCTGCGCGAGCCGCTGCGCCGGCCAGCCGGTGATGTCGTCGCCCTCGAACAGCACGCGGCCGCCATCGGGCTGGTCGAGCCCTGTCACCAGGTTGAACAGCGTGGTCTTGCCCGCGCCGTTGGGCCCGATCACGCTGACCAGCTCGCCCTCGCCGACCCGCAGGTCGACTGCATCGACGGCCGTCAGGCCGCCGAAGCGCCGCGTCAGGCCCGCGATCTCAAGCAGCGAGGGCATCCGCTTCCTTGCGGGCGGCGTTGGCAGCCGTCGCCTTCGAGTTCACCAGCTTCACCTCGGCGCGGATGGTCTGCGGATGGCGCAGCAGGTTGAGGATCGGGCAGCTGCGCTCGACCGCCTCGAACAGCGCGTCGATGTCCTCGCGCGAGGCCGGCGAATCGATGTGCACCGTGTAGCCGATCTCGTGCGGCCAGATCGGCGTCTGTTCGTGGCCCGGCTTGCCGCCGCGCGGGTCGATGAGGCCGGTGACCTCCACTTCCAGGCTTTCGAGCGGCACCTGCCGTTCGGCCGCGTGGATCAGGAAGATGTGCGTCACGCAGGTGCCGAGCACGCCGAGTTGCAGCTCCGGCGAGCTCGGCCCGAGGTTGTAGCCCGCGAAGTCGGGCGGGCTGTCGCTGATGACCTGGTGCTCGCGGATGCGCAGGCGGCGCACGCCGCTGCGGCCTTCGGCGCGCACATTCGCCTTCAGCTGCGCCGGCTGCGCGGTGCCGGCCTCGATGGCCGCGTTGCGGGCCAGCACGGCGGCGCGTTTCTCGGCAAGGTAGTCGTTCAGGTGGCTCATGGAAGGGTCCTTGTGGAAGTGTTCAAACCGTGCCCAGCAGGCCTTGCGGGCGGAAGCGGATCAGCAACAGCAGTGCGATGCCGTAGATCAACATGCGGTACTCCGCCGTGACGCGGAACAGCTCGGGCAGGCTCACCAGCGCCACCGCGCCGAGCAGCGCGCCGCTGATGTTGCCGAGGCCGCCCAGGATCACCATCGTCAGCGCGAGGATCGAGATCTGCGAGCCGAAGGTCTCGTGGTTGATGTACGAGTAGAGGTGCGCGGTGAAGGCCCCGCTGACGCCGGCCGCGAAGCCGCCGAAGCCGAAGGCCATGGCCTTGTAGCGGTCCGGGCTCACGCCGTAGGCGCGCGCCGCGACTTCGTCCTCGCGCACCGCGCGGAAGGTGCGGCCCAGGTGCGAGCGCAGCAGCCGCCACTGCAGCAACGCGAGCAGCACCATCGCGCCGAACGCGGCCCAATAGAAGGCGTTGTTCGACGACGCGTCCTGGCCGAACAGAGACAGCGGCGGAATGCCGGAGACGCCGATCGGCCCGTGCGTCAGGCTCTCCCAGTTGAGGATCGTCAGCGCCACGATCTCGCCGATGCCCAGCGTCGCGATCGACACGTAGTGGCCGCGCAGCCTGAACGCCGGGAAGATCAGTGCCGTGCCGATCAGCGAGGTCAGCAGGCCCGCCAGGACGATCGAGGTGCCGATCGGCAGCTGCAGGTCGAGCACCAGCAGCGAGGAGGCATAGGCGCCGATCGCGAGCAGCCCGGCATGGCCCAGCGAGACCTGGCCGATGGTGCCGGCCACCAGCGTGAGGCTCAGGGCCAGCGCCGCATACAGCCACGAGTTGGTCAGCACCTGCAGCACATAGGGCGAGGGATCGAACAGCGGCAACACCACGGCCAGCACGAACAGCCCGGCCAGCAACCACGGCGGCACGCGCCAGGGCTTGCTCGGCGCGATGAAGGTCCCGGTCAACGGTTCGGGCGGCAGCGCGCGCTTGCGCCCGAACAGGCCATTGGGCTTCCAGACCAGGATCACCAGCAGCAGCACGAAGGCGAACAGGTTGCGGTAGGGCGTGCCGAACAGCGCGACCCCATAGCTCTCGGTCAGGCCCAGCAGCATGCTGCCGGCGATCGCGCCCGGCACGTTGCCGACGCCGCCGACAACTGTCGCGACCACGCCCTTCAGCGTGGCCTGGAAGCTCATCGCCGGGCTGATGTTGTTGTAGTACATGCCGACCAGCAGGCCCGACAGGCCGCCGAGCGCGGAAGCGATCGCGAACACGCTCTGGTTCACGCGGTGGACGTCGACGCCCATCTGCTGCGCCGCATCGCGATCCTGCGCAGTGGCGCGCACGGCCCAGCCGAGCCTGGTGAAGCGCAGGAAGCCGAACAGCAGCGCCGCGCTCGCCAGCCCGATGCCGGCGATCAGCAGGTCCAGCGCGCCGATGGTGCCGCTGCCGATGGACAAGCGCCAGTCGGGCAGCTGGGTCGGCAGTGCACGCGGGTCGGGGCTCGCGATCAGCTGCACCAGGATGTCGAGCACGAAGCTGATGCCGATGGTGGCCAGCAGCGGCGCGATGCGCGCAGCGCCCTGCAGCGGCCGCAGGCCGACGCGCTCGATCAGCATGCCCAGCGCGCCCGAGCCCAGCACCACCAGCAGGATCGTGATCGGCAGCGGCGTGTGCAGGAAGGTGATCGCGGCCCAGCCGATGTAGGCGCCGACCGTGTAGACCGAGCCGTGCGCGAAGTTGATCAGGTGCGACACCCCGAAGATCAGCGCCAGCCCCACGGCCAGCAGCGCGTAGATGTTGCCGATGATCAGGCCGTTGACCGTGTAGTCGAAGAACGAGGTGAACGAGAAACTCATGCCAGCCTTGCGAGACAACGGTCAACGGGCCGAGGCCACGGCGGCCCTGGCGTCGCCGAGCGCCCACTTGCCGTCCCTCACCACCAGGTCGATGCTCTTCACGCCGATGACGCGCCGAGTCTGCGGATCGAAGTTGGCCTTGCCGAAGACCACGCTGGGCACGTCCCTGATCTTGTAGAACGCGTCGCGCACGGCCTTGCGGTCGGCGTTGGCGCCGGCTTCGTTGAGTGCCGCGGCGGCCAGTTGCACGGCGTCGTAGGCATAGGCGTTGAAGGCGTCGGGCTCCTTGCCATATTTGGCGCGGAAGCGCTTGACGAAGTCCTGCACCTCGGCGCGCGGCTCTTCGGGGAAGAAGGCGGTGTTGGTGTAGATGCCGTTGACCGCAGCGCCGCCCAGCTCGATAAATTTGGGCGAGTAGACCGAGCCGCTGGCCGCAATCGGCTGCTTGAGCCCGACATTGCGCACCTGGCCGGCAATCAGCGCGCCGTCCGGGTAGTAAGAGATCAGCACCAGGCCGTCGGGGTTGGCGTCGCGTACGCGCACCAGGGTCGAGCGAAAGTCCTTCTCGTCGGGCTGGTAGCCCTCGGCGACGACCACCTGCGCACCGCGCGCCTCGGCCGCCTTCACGAACACATCGCGGCTGGTGCGGCCCCAGTCGGTGTTGAGGAACAGCACCGCGACGCGCTTGAAGCCCAGCGTCTTGACGGCCAGCTCGGCCAGCAGCGGCTGCGCATCGGCCTGGCTGACCGACGGACTCCAGATGTAGTCGCCGCCCTTGGTGAAGTCCGGATGCGAGTTGGTGAAGCCGAGCTGCACCAGGCCGGCGCGCTGGTAGATCGGCGAGGCCGCCATCGAGGCCGGGCTCGAGAAGTCGCCCAGCTCGATCTGGATGCGCTTGTCGTTGACGAACTTCTGGGCCAGGCCGACCGCCTGGCGCGGGTCGCTCTGGCTGTCCTCGAAGACGTAGGCCAGCGGCCGGCCATGGATGCCGCCCCTGGCGTTGATGTCGTCGAGCGCGAGGTCGAAGCCGGCCTTCCACTGCGCGCCGTATTGCGCGTTCTGCCCGGTCAGCGGGCCGCTGACGCCGAACCAGACCGGCTCGCCGGCGGCCGGCGCGGCCGCCGCAAGAAGGGGCGCCAGCAGCAGCGCGGCGCAGAGGCGAATGAAAGCAAGGCGGTGCAGCATGTGCGTGTGCTCCAGGACATCGGGAAGCACACGATTCTTGGGGTCCGGGGCCTGGCTGGAAACGAAGAAAAAGGCGCAGCCTTCATCGCATTCCGAATATCGCCGGCGGCCTCCGCGCGCCTAAGCTGCCAGCGCGAAATCGACCGCGGCAGCGGCATGCAGCGCGGTGCTGTCCAGCAGCGGCAGGGCACTGTCCCCGGCCTTGACCAGCAGCGAGATCTCGGTGCAGCCGAGCACGATGGCCTCGGCGCCGCGGGCCTGCAGCGAGGCGATCACGCGGCGGTAGGTGTCGCGCGAGGCATCGTCGACGATGCCGACGCACAGCTCGTCGTAGATGATCCGGTGCACGGCGGCGCGCTCGTCGGCCTCGGGCACCAGCACCTCCAGCCCATGCCGCTGCGCCAGCCGGTCCTTCATGAAGCCCTGCTCCATGGTGAAGGCGGTGCCGAGCAGGCCCACGCGGCGCAGGCTGTGGCGGGCAGCGGCGGCACCGACCGGATCGGCAATGTGGATGAAGGGCAGCGGCGTCGCGGCCTGGATGCGACCGGCCAGCTTGTGCATGGTGTTGGTGCACAGCACGATGCACTCCGCGCCACCGGCGTGGAGCCGGCGCGCGGCGTCTTCGAGGATGGCGCCGGCATCGTCCCAGCGGCCCTCGTGCTGGGCCCGTTCGATCGGGCCGAAGTCGACGCTGTGCATCAGCAGCTGCGCCGAGCGCAGCGGCCCGAGGCGATCGCGCACCTGCTGGTTGATGAGGCGGTAGTACTCGCTGCTGGATTCCCAGCTCATGCCGCCGATGAGGCCGATGGTGCGCATGCGGATTGTGGAAGAGTGGTGGGCGGAATAGGGATCATGCCTTGCGCGCCGGCGTGCTTGTGGACGGAGGCTGCGCCGCTTGCCTGATGGGCCTGACGGGCCGTCCGTGCAGCCTGGTGCGGCCAATCCAGCCGGGCGGCCACGTACGTGGACTAGGTGGCCGCCGGGATACGCCGCCCGACCCGTTGCTCACAGAATGGCCGTATCGGGCCACGCGCGTAGCCCTGCTCTGCCTCGGATCGTCGGCCCCGCAGCCGACCTGACCGATCCCTTTGCCGATAGATGGAGGCTCGCATGCATTTTGAATGTCGCCCCGTCGATGCGTCGTTCTTCGATACGGCGCCCATGCAATTCAGGAACGTCGTCGATCTCGATGCACCCGCATCCAAGGTGTTCGCCATCTTCGAGGACGGCGAGTCCTGGCCCCATTGGTTCCATGCCATCCACAAGGTGGTCTGGACCAGTGAGAAACCGTATGGCGTCGGAAGCACGCGCACCGCGTCGCTGGCCGCTGCCAACATCGACGAACATTTCTTCATCTGGGAACCGGACCGCCGCATGGCGTTCTACGCGACCGGCACCTCCATGCCGCTCGCCCACGCATTGGCGGAGGACTACCAGCTCGAAGAGATCGAACCGGGCAAGACCCGCTTCACCTACCGCGTTGCGATGGAGCCGCATCTCGCGATCAGTCTGGGCGGGCCGCTGTCGAAGTTGTATTTCGAATTGATGTTCGAGAGCGCCTGCAAGAACCTGAAAGCCTACGTCAGGCAATGAATGGGAGATTGCCGTCAGAGTATGTGATCCGGCCAACTTTCACAGGTGCACCATGTCTCCTACGATCTCTCTGCCTTCATTCCTTGCTCTGACCGTACTGCTGGCGAACGCAGCGCATGGGGAGCCAGCTGACCA
Organism: Variovorax sp. M-6; assembly: GCF_052114385.1. Lineage (NCBI taxonomy): Bacteria > Pseudomonadati > Pseudomonadota > Betaproteobacteria > Burkholderiales > Comamonadaceae > Variovorax > Variovorax sp. M-6. The sequence goes on from NZ_JBFREQ010000023.1 coordinate 172,113, forward strand.
AGCCCTTGCGCAAAAGTACGCCTGCATGTCCTGTCATGCCCAGGCGCAGAAGCTGGTCGGACCTTCCTTCGATGCCATCAAGGCCAAGTACGCCGGAAATCCCAAAGCCGTCGACGCGCTGGTCGCGGTCGTGCAGAAGGGCGGTTCTGGCGTGTGGGGGCCGGTCCCCATGCCGGGGAATCCTCAGATCCCGGAATCGGAGGCTCGCACGCTCGTGATGTGGATTCTCGGGAACAAGTGAAGGGGGCACGGCGCTCGCCCAGCGCGCTCGTCAGTCCCGCAACGTCGCAGCCCACTTCGGACGGAAGCCCAAACGCGTCCGGTCCGAAGAGATCTGCAACCGGACCGCCCGAGTCGAAGCGCGGACGGCGGCAGGCGCGTCCCCGGCGCCCGGCGATTCCGCATCGCTCACCCGGCAGCGGGCCGCGCCTGGTCCGCTCGCGTGTAGTCGCACACCCCCTCGGGGAAAATGCGCTTGAGCTGCTCGACTTGCTGCGCACTGGGCGCCGAATTGCCATAGGTGCCATCAGCCAGGGCCTGGTCCAGCGGCTTGAGCGCGCAGCGGTAGATGCCGCCCTCGATGGGCGCACCGGCCACGGTGCGCGCCGTGCCGTAGAGCGGGAAGGCCTGCGTGCACGCGCCCACGGGCTGGCTGTCCAGGATGCCGCCCCACACGCCGGCCCCCGCGCTCATGCGCTGGCCCTGCAGGTCGAAGCAGGCATCCACCGCCTCGGCCGGCTTGTTCCCCGCGATGCCGCTCGCGGGGTTCCTGCGCATGTTCGCGAGCCACTGGTCCATCACGTCGAGTGCTTGCATCGACTGGCTGGCCTTGGGCGTACCGGGCACGGTGTTGGTGAACCACACGACCAGGTTGTCGCTGTGGCCCATCTTCTGCAGCACGCGCTGGCGCACGGCGAAGGACTGGTGGCTGTTGTGCATGTCCAGCTCGCGCTCCATGTACTGGCGGTGATCGATGGCCGGGACGTCCAGCCGCCCCGTGAATACATGGCCCGATGTGTAGGCCGCCCGCATCGCGATCGGGTCGCCCGCCGTGCGCGGCGCCGGCGCATCGGCCGCGGCCAGCCGCATGTTGCGCCGGCTCCAGGGGTCGAAATAGCCGGGCTGGGTCAGCGCCTTGCTGATCTCGGCCTGCGTCGTGCCGAAGAAGGGGAAGCCTTCCTGCACCATGTCGCTCGGATGCTTCCAGCCGCCCACGTTCCAGTTCAGGTGCACGAACTCGTCCATCGTGATGTGGCCCGCCCGCAAGGACTTGAGGCCGTACTGCACGCCCACGTTGTCCCAGGTCGGCCGGGCCGCGCCGTTGGCGTCCACGCCGTAGACGTTGCGCAGGTCGTCGTAGTGGGTCCAGCGGATGGCCGCGATGTCGCTCTGCGGCTCGTACATCTGCTGGTTGGGGGCCTGACCGTACCAGGGGTTCATCGCCAGCGGCGTGAGGCCGCGCCAGGCCGGCACGCATTCGGTCGAGCCCTTGGCGGTGCTGTAGCCCAGCGCGATCTTCAGCGGCGCGAGCGCATCGTTCACGCGCGTGTTCGGCCCGCCGTCGGGGTTCTCCTCGGCATTCATGCCCACCAGCCAGCTGCGGTTCTTGGTCACGCGCCACTTGCCGTTGGTGCGGTCGGTCGCGTCCATGTAGTGCTCCAGCAGTTCGCAGTCACCCACGTGGATGGTCTGCGTGACCATGTCGGGGTAGCTCTGCACAGGCAGCAGGCCGTCGAGCACGCCGGGGTTGTTCTGCGCGATCATGTACTGCTGGATCGCGCCGCCCGAGCCGCCCAGGCCGACGGTGTAGACCGGCACGCCGTAGCGCTCGATGAAGCGCTCCTTGGTCATCATCGCGGTCTCGCCGGCCAGGTTCATGTTGTAGTGCGTGCCGGTGTTGTTGCCGCTGGAGTGCACGATGGCCCAGCCGCGGCCGAGCACGTCGAGGTTCATCGAGCCGCCATGCACCGTGCCCTGGCTGTGGCCGATGGCCACGCCGCCCTGGAACCAGTACAGCAGCTTGCCGTTCCACAGCGAGGTGTCGGTCTGCGTGCGGTTGTCGGCCGCCGGCATGGGCGCGAGCATCGCGATGCTGTAGAGGAAGCGGTTGATGCTGCCGATCTCGCGCCGCACGACGAAGTCCACCGTGCGCCCGTCCGCCAGGGTCGCCTTGGCCATGTCGGACGGCCGCGAGCCGTCGGCCGGCAGCGGCATGAGCCCGCCCGCCGTGCTGCGGTACTGGTAGCTCACGAAGGTAGCGATCGAGCAGTCGCGGCTGTAGCCCAGCAGGGTGCTCTGGGCATCGCGCACCGGGTAGCCCGGCGGCGAGGCGCTGTCCACCAGCGGCTGCCTGCCCACCGCTCCCTGGATCGTGGTGCAGACGAAGGGCGTCTGCTGCGGCCCGGTGAACATCGGGCCCGTGATCGGGTAGTTGGTCAGCGTGAGTCGGTCGCGCGGCTGGCCATTGCCGCTCCGATGGCGGACCTCCAGCGTGTTGGCCCCCACCTTCAGGCCGCTGATCACGCCTTCGAGGCCGGCCGCGGTTTCGGCGAGCGTCACGTCGACGCGCGTGCCGTTGAGCCACAACTCCAGCTTGTCGCGCAGGCCCGGCGCGGCGCGCACCTCGATGCGCGCATCGCCGCCCGAAACGTACTCGGGCGCGCTCGACAGCACGCGCAGACGCACGCTGTTGCCGTTCTCCTTGTCGTTCTGCACCTTCGCCTGCTGCGCGGTGTCGCTCTCGGCGCTGACTTTCGCACTGCCCGTGCCGGCACTGACGCCCGCTCCGGACCCTCCGCCACCGCTGCCCCCGCCACAGGAAGCCAGCAGTACTGCACACACGGCCCATGCGGCCGCCAGACCTTTGGATGTCATCGTGTCTCCTCGGGGGCCCGCGGGCCCTTGTTGTCGTTGTCGGAGCCGGGCGCGCGGCCCTGAGCTGCGGATCGCCCGCGTACAGACGCGGCGGCGCGAAGACTAGACCTTTTTGCTTTGCATGACCATAGGCCAAACGAGATGGCTTCGAGGCCGTCCCTGCCCGTCGGCAGGCGGCCGGGGGAGCTTCCGTGCGGACGCCTGGATGTCCAGGGCCCCGGGGCTGCGCTCGAGGAGGGACTCGGCGCGAATCGGATCTGGAATGCGCTTCACCGGGCGAAGGGCGCGCGCGCCGCTTCGCCGGTTTCAACGCCGCTTACTGCAGGAAGGTCGGCTTCGCGTAGCCCGGGAACTTGCTGTCGACCACGGTGCGGAAGTCCTTCGAGTGGTAGGCCTCGACGATGTCCTTGGCCCACGGCGTGTCCTTGTCGGCGCGCTTGACCGCGACCACATTGAGGTAGTGGTCCGGCGTCTTCTCGAGCACCACGGCCTCGGTGAGCTTGAGGCCCGAGGACATCGCGAAGTTGCCGTTGATGATCGCGTACTCGGTGTCACCCAGCGAGCGCGGCAGCTGCGCCGCCTCGAGCGGGATGAACTTCAGCTTGCGCGGGTTCTCGGCGATGTCCTTCTCGGAGGCGCGCAGCGGATCGATGCCGGGCTTCAGCGTGATCAGCTTGTTCTGCTCCAGCAGCACCAGCGCGCGCGCCAGGTTGCTCGGGTCGTTGGGCAGCGTGAAGCGGTCGCCGTCCTTGACCTCGGCCAGCGTCTTGCGCTTGGTCGCGTAGACGCCCAGCGGCGCGATCGGGCCCTGCACCAGCTCGACGATGTCGAGCTTCTGGTCGGCCGCGAACTTCTGCAGGTAGACCCGGTGCTGGAAGAAATTGGCATCGAGCGAGCCTTGCGCGAGCGCCTGGTTCGGCTGCACGTAGTCGTTGAACTCGACCAGCTTGACCTTGTAGCCCTTCTTTTCGAGGATCGGCACGATGCCGGCCTTGAGCTGGTCGATGTTGGAGCCGGCAGTGCCGCCGATCACCAGTTCCTTCTTGGCGGCGGCCTGGGCATGGGCTTCCAGCGAGAGGCCGCCGAGCGACAGGGCGAGCACGGAGAGTGCGAGGACGGAACGGCGGACGAGAGATGTTTTCATGGGAGCAGTCAACAACAGTGAAGAAACGATTCGATGCGCACCGAGCTTCAGCGCGCAATGGAAGGAACCGACGCAGCCCAAGGCCAGGGATACCGCGGAACCGGCTTTGCCGGGCCGCTGGTATCGCCCCCTGAGGGGGAGGCGCCGCAGGCGCTTCGGGGGGTCACCTTTTGTCCAGGCGGCGGGCGGCGGTGTTGCCGACGAACTGGATGATCTGCACCAGCACCACCAGCAGCGCCACGGTGAGCACCATCACGTCGGTCTGGAAGCGGTAGTAGCCGTAGCGGATCGCAAGGTCGCCGATGCCGCCGCCGCCGACCACGCCGGCGATCGCCGAGTACGACAGGAAGCTCACGGCCAGCACGGTGAAGGCCAGCACCAGGCCCGAGCGGGCCTCGACGACCAGCACGCGCCAGATGATCTGCAGCTCCGAGGCGCCCATCGCGTGCGCAGCCTCGATCACGCCGCGCGGCACTTCGCGCAGGCACTGGTCGACCAGCCGCGCAAGGTACGGAATGGCGGCCACCGACAGCGGCACTGCGGCCGCCAGCGGCCCGATCGAGGTGCCCGCGATCACGCGCGTGAACGGCACCAGCGCCACCAGCAGGATGATGAAGGGAAAGGAGCGCACGGTGTTCACGATCCAGTTGAGGATCAGGAAGGTCGGCTTGTGTTCCAGCGACTGGCCGGGGCCGAGCAGGAACAGCAGCACGCCGAGCGGCCCGCCGATCACGAGCGCGGCCGTGAGGCCGATGCCCAGCATCATGAAGGTCTGGGCGATGGCGAGTCCGAGCTCGGGGAGGATGGCGACGATGTTCTCAGGCATGGGCCAGCTCCTGGGTGCCTGCATGGCGTTGGATGGAAGAAGCGGCCTGGGCCTCGAGCGCTTCGCGCGCATCGCGCTCGCGGCGCCGGACCAGCGCGTCGATCTCGCGGCCCAGCGCGGTCGCGCGCTCGGTGGCCGGCGCGTCGACCTCGAACTGCTCGACCAGGCGCCCCTGCTCGAGGATCGCGACCTGGCGGCACAGCACCTCGACCACCGACAGCTCGTGGGTGACGATGACGATCGTCACGCCGAGCTTCAGGTTGATGTCGCGCAGGGTCTCGAGCAGCGAGCGCGTGGTCTCGCTGTCGAGCGCCGAGGTGGGCTCGTCGCACAGCAGCACCTGGGGCCGCGGCGCCAATGCGCGCGCGATGGCCACGCGCTGCTTCTGGCCGCCCGAGAGCTGCGCCGGGTAGCTGTCGATCTTCTCGGCCAGCCCGACCAGGTCGAGGCACTCGCGCACGCGGGCCTGGATCTGCTCGCGCGAATGGCGGCCGTGGATCTTGAGCGGGAAGGCGACGTTGTCGAACACGGTCGCGTTCTGGATCAGGTTGAACTGCTGGAAGATCATGCCGATGTTCTGCCGCGTGTCGCGCAGTTCTCGGCGCGACAGCGTGGTCAGGTCGCGACCGCCCACGAAGACCTTGCCGGCATCGGGACGCTCGAGCAGGTTGATGAGGCGCAGCAACGTCGACTTGCCGGCACCGCTCTTGCCGATCAGGCCGAACACATCGCCTTCATGGATGTCGAGCGAGAGCGAACGCACGGCGTCGAAGACCTCGCCACCGGGAAGAACGAAGGATTTCTGCACCGACTCGAGTCGGATCAGAGGCGGCCGGGGCTGGGGCTCGGCCAGGGAAGTGGATGTCATGGACGGGGATCGGCCGGGCATGCCCTGCCGAAGCAGGCGGATGCAGCGGCACCGCAAAGTCCGCAAGTATCGCGGCTCGCAGCGCCGAGGGGAACGACGCAATAGAAGGCTGCTTATATGCCCTGGGCATAAGCGCATGAGCGCGCCCTCCCCCGCGAGCAACGGCGCCACGCCCCCTTGCGCCGCTCAGTCGGCCCGGATACCGACCGTCTTGACGATCTGGGCGTAGCGCGCGTACTCGGCGCCTACTTCGCGTGCGAAGGGCTGCGCCGAGAGCCCGGTGACCTGCACACCCTGGGCGGCCAGGTCGGCACGCGCAGCCGGATCGCGCACGATGCGAACGGCGTCCTGCGCGATTGCGTCCACCACGGACTGCGGCGTGCGGGCCGGCGCGAACAGGCCGAACCAGGTGCCGGCGCGGAATCCGGGGTAGCTGGCAGCCACCGTCGGCACATCGGGCAGCAAGGCTTGCGGCTCTTCGCCGCCGACCGCCAGCGCGACCAGGCGGCCGTTGCGGATGTGCGGCAGCGCCGGACCGATCGCAATGAACATCAGGTCGACCTGGCCGGCGATGACATCCTGCATGCCCACCGGTCCGCCGCGGTAGGGAATGTGCGTCACGTGGATGCGCGCGCGCTGCTTGAGCATTTCCATGCCCAGTTGCTGCGGGCTGCCGTTGCCGGCCGAGGCGTAGTTGTACTTGCCGGGATGCGCCGCGGCAGCCCGCGTGAAATCGCCCAGCGTCTTGAAGCCGGTCTTCGGATTCGCCACCAGCACGAAGTCGATCTTGCCGAGCGAGGCCACCGGCACCAGGTCGCGCAGCGCGTCGTAAGGCAGACCGGGCTGCAGGTTGGGAAGGATCGTGATCGGCCCGTCGGCGCCGACCAGCAGCGCGTGGCCATCGGGCGCGGCCTTCGAGAGCTCGTCGGCGGCGACGATGCCGCCGGCGCCGGCCCGGTTGTCGATCACGACCGACTGGTTCCAGCGTTCGGACAGGCGTGTGCCCATGTAGCGCGCCAGCACATCCGGCGTGCTTCCGGGCGTGTTGGCCACGGTGATGTGAACGGTCCGCGCCGGCCAGGCCTGTGTCTGGGCCTGGGCCGGCCAAAGGGGCGCGGCGGCCAGCGCCAGGGTCAGGACCAGCCTGAGGAATGCGGAGGCTCGCATCGGGAGTCCGGGGATGAAGGGAAAACGAGCCGCGTCGAGCGGGCGTCGCGGAATGGGAGCGCGATTGTGCAGATCCGGCATCGAAACGCGAACGACCGTTTCGGCAGATGCTTATCCGAGATCGTGCATATGGAAGAAGTGGCAAGCGGTGGAAGCCCCGCTTCCCTGCCCGTCGCGGCCTCTATTGCAAGGTGTCGAACAGCTGGCGATCGACCTTCCAGTCGGGGCCGTAGGTGGCGTCCGCATAGGCGTACACCACGGCCGATCCCAGCAGCCCGTGCAGCACGTCGCCCTGTGCCGCGCGCCGGCTGATGACCGCGTTCAGCGCGCCCTTGCGGGCCAGGTCCTGGAGCGCCTGATCGACCCAGCGCTTGAGGTGCGCGGGCTCGAGCGCCGCCACTTCCTTCTTCATCGCCTCGATCTGCTCGCGCAGCCAGTTCGCGCCTTCGACGTTCGGCGCCGGCCTGGCGGGCTCGGGCGCGGATTCCGGCGCCGCGGGCACGGGCGTGTCGGCGCGGGTTCGGGTGTCGGAGCCCTCGGTCACCGGCTCGTTGCGCAGCAGCGAGCGGAGGTAGGAAAAGGCGTTCTCGATGGTGCGCAGCGACTTGTTGGCGGCCCTGCGCTCGAGCACTTCGATCTGGGCCCGCACGCGCTCGTCGCCGAACTCCTTCAGCAGCCCTTCCAGCTTGATCTCCCGGATGCCCAGCGTTTCGGCGCGCAGCACCAGCGTGGCGTCCACCGGCTCGCCCGAGAGCGGCCTCGGCGCCGGCGCCTGGCGCTTCTTGCGGACGGCGAACTGGACCTCGGTGATCACCCTGCCCTGCTTGTGCTCGATCAGGTCGATCTCGAGATCGGTTTCGGCGTTGATCTCGGCCACCGCGTCCTTCACCCGCTCGTTCTTGAACTTGCGCCATTCGCGCCGCTCGGGCCCGGGCCCGTTGCTCAAGGCATCGACCCACCAGGTCACGGGCTTGCGGCTGGTGACGCCGCTGGGGTTCTCGCGGTAGCGCGCACAGATCTCGTAAAGCGCCACCGCGGTGTAGGAGCCCAGCTTGGCGAGCACGTCGAGGTCGATCCGGGCCCAGCGCTGCGGGTCCCGGAGCGCGGCCATGATCGTCGGCGGATAGGACCAGCTGACCCAGTTCTCGCCGCGCCGGAGTTCCAGCGCGACTTCGGACAGCATCGAGAAGCCCCGCCACTTGACGCCGTCGCCCGGCGCGGTCGACTCCCAGTCGACCTCCAGGCTGCGCATCTCGATCAGGTATTTCTTGGCCGCCGTACGCTCGCTGCCGCTGGAGCCCGTGGTGCGAAGAATGGCCGCCAGCGGGGCCTCGAACATGAAGTCGGCCGCGGGCATCCCGGGCAAGGCGACCAGGCGGGTCTGCGCCACCTGCAGCAGCGCGCTGTAGATGCGCCGCCCGGTCAGGGTCACGCGGGCCGAGCGCGGCATCATCACGATCATCTCGTGCGGCTTCCTGAGCTCCAGCACGTCGTCGACGGCGTGGCTCATGATCGGCTTGTCGCCCGGATTTCCCGCGATCTGTTGACTCATTGCGGTGTCGATCTTATGTCCAACCGGGTTTGGACACAAGCCAGGGCGGACGGCGGTCGACGAGGCCGATCAAATTCTGGACATTTGGCAGGCAAGGGCGCGCCAAACGGCCGATTAAAAGCTGGACGTTTGCGAAGAACGGTCTCGAATCGGGGTCGCGACGAGGCGATTAAAAGCCGGACATTGGGCCTGCGCCCCCCTCCCAAGAGGCTCCAAGGAGACCCGGGAGCCCGCTTAAAACCCGGACACTTGCGTCGAACGGCCACCGAACGGGCCGAATCCGGCTGTGGATAAGGCTGAGCGGCACGCCGATGAGGAGCCGGACGGATTCCGACCAAAGGCTGGACGCATCCGATCAGAAGCTGGACGCAAGCGATTAAAGTCTGGACACAAGGACCTCCAGATCTGTCCTAAGTCCTTGATTTAATTGAAGAAATTTGAGTTGTCCCGACGCTTAATCTCTTGAAGTTATTCAAGTTTCTTTCTTAATCTCGGGAGAGAGCCAGGAAAAGGGACAGAAAGCGGGTACAGCGTCCAAGTCTTCACTTGATATCGCGACCATTCTTCGTTTTTTCCACGGTGCCCTGCATAATCGCACGACACTCAAACTTTCAAGGCAGATTCCGTGGACATCAAGCAAACCATTCGACGCCAGAACCTGGAAGACATCGAGCAACAGGCGCACAAGATCGCCGGAATGATGGACCGCATCCGCTCGGCCATGCTGGCGCCCACCGCCGTGAAGTCTGCACCCAGCCTGAAGGCCGTGCAACTGGCGGACCTGTGCGGCGTCGACAAGTCGAAGATCTCGTACCGGCTCACACGCGGCGACTTGCCTGCAGGGGAAATCCACGGCAATAGCCGCGAGTGGACCATGGCAGAGGCGCAAAGCTGGGCGCGTGAGTTGCGCTCCGAGCACTTGCGGCCCGAAGGCGCGGCTGGCATCACGATCACCGTGGCCAACTTCAAGGGCGGCGTGGCCAAGACAACGTCCGCCGTGACGCTGGCGCAGGGCCTGTCGATGCGCGGCCACCGCGTGCTGCTGGTCGACCTCGATCCCCAGGGTTCCGCCACGACGCTGTTCGGCGTGTTGCCGGATGCCGAGGTCGAGACCGAGCACACGGCAATGTCGCTGTTCACCGGCGACCAGGAAAACCTGAAGTACGCAGTCCGTTCCACCTACTGGCCCAACATCGACCTGGTGTGCGCCGCGCCCCTGCTCTACGGCGCTGAATTCCACCTGCCGGCTCGCCAGGCCCGCGATCCGGGCTTCGAATTCTGGCGGGTGCTGGACCGCGGGCTGGACCTGCCGCGCGAGGAGTACGACGTCATCGTGATCGACACCCCGCCCTCGCTGAGCTACGTGACCATCAATGCACTGATGGCGGCGGACGGCGTGATCATGCCTCTGCCGCCGTCGGCCCTGGACTTCGCGAGTTCGGCCCAGTTCTGGGACCTGTTCTCGGACTTGTGCAACCAGTTGGTTCGCAGCCGCGGCAAGGACAAGAGTTTCGAGTTCATCGACGTCCTGTTGTCGCGCGTCGAGGCGTCGGACACCGCCAGCTCGGTCGTGCGCCAGTGGGTGCTCGAAGGCTATGGCGACAAGGTCCTGCCGATCGAGATCCCGAAGACCGCGGTCGCGGCGACGGCGAGCGCGGAGTTCGGCACGGTCTACGATCTGCCGCGGGGATCGGTGAACTCCAAGACCTTCTCACGGGCCAGGGTGGCCTACGACCGGATGTGCGAACTGATCGAGCAGCAGATCGAGGCGGTCTGGGCGCGTCAGGTGGCGGAGCGACAAGTTCTGGAAACGGCGGTTTGACATGGGATTGAAAGACAAAGCTTCCAAGATCGACTTCGCGTCGATCATGCCGACTTCGCAGCCCAATCCGGAGCTTGTGAAGCCCAAGACGGCGCCGGGCGCGATGATGGCTTTTGCCAACGACCAGCGCTCGGATCTGTTGCGGGAGAACGACCAGCTTCGGGCGCGGGCGGCGCAGGTGGATGAACTGGAAGGGCGCCTGAGCGAAGTCAGCGAGGAGCTGCGCAGCTGGGATGGCGCCCTGCCGGCACGCCTGATCGACACCGCCGACATCGCGCGCAGCGAGTTTGCCAACCGGCATGCGTCGGCGTTCGAGGGAAAGCTGTTCGAGGATTTCAAGCGCGAGATCCAGGAGGCAGGCCGGAACTCGCAGCCGATCAAGGTTCGTGCGATCGCGAATCCCGGCGACGGGCCGCGCTATGAACTGGTGTTCGGACACCGGCGCTACGAGGCTTGCCGCCAGATCGGCTTGCCGGTCTGGGCGGTGGTCGAGAACCTGGACGATCGCGCGCTGATCGAGGAGATGGACCGGGAGAACCGGGGCAGGGCGGATCCGTCGCCGTGGGAGCAGGGCATGACTTACCTGCGCGCGCTCGAGAAGGGCGTCTATCCCTCGAACCGGCAGATGGCGGCGGCGTTGGGCGTGGACATCAGCAACCTCGGCAAGGCGCTGGCGCTGGCACGGTTGCCTGCCGCGGTCATTGCCGCCTTTCCGACGCCGCAGTCGATTCAGCTGGCCTGGGCCACGGATCTCGGCAAGGCAATGACCGAAGACGAATCGGGGCTGCTCGCGAGGGCGCAGGCCTTGTCGGTCGACAAGGGCGTGCTGCCCGCGAAGAGTGTGTTTGCGCGGCTGGTTTCGCCGCCTTCGGTGGTGCCGGAAGCCGCTCCGCTGCCGGTACAGGCCAGCCATGCGCTGAAAGTGGCTGGCCAGAAGGTGGGGTCCTTGAGGTTCGACGCGATCGGGCGCCCCTCGGTGAGACTGTCGATCAAGCTGTCGGCGGATCAGCAGAACGCTCTGATCAAGACGATGCAGGGGTTTGTCGATTCGATCTGAGTGTCGGGTTGAACGTAAAAAGGGGGGGTAGTTTCAAACTACCCCCCTTTTTTTATGGGTCCGGCACCGAGCCCGGCCGGGGGTAGTTTGAAACTACCCCCGGCTCGCGGCCCTCAGGAGCGAGCCGCCTCGATGCGCTCCAGCGAGGCGAGAATCTCCGCCAGCGTCGACTTCATGATGCCCATGTCTCGATCGCGGCGCGCCTCCGCCAAGGGATCGAAGCCGGGACCCGCGGCCTGGGCGCCGCCGGCAAAGCCGTCCTTGGCGCGTGCCACCACATCGTCCAGTTTGGTGATGAGGTTGTTGCGCAAGGTCGAGAACTGGGCGAGCTCGCGACGCACCGTCGCCATCTCCCGGGTCAGCATCGCAAGCTGTTCCTGAACTTCCTGCAGCACGGGCTCCGGCGTTGCCGCGGCAGAGGCGGGTGGCTGCGCGGAGGGCAGCGGTGAGATGGGCCCGAGGGCGGAACGGAAGTGGTCGGCGGTGCGGGCCACGGCCAGTTCGAGGACTGCATGGGAATCGGACTCGGCCAGGAACGGCCACAGTTCGTACACGCGTCCGATCGCCGCAGCGGTGCGCAGCCTGAGGCCCGGACGACCGCCTCGCCGCGGCCGCTGCAGCGCTTCGTGGGTGAACGAGGAGGGCGCTTCGCTGGCGTCGATCTCTTCCTGGCTGGCCATGCAGCTCCTGAATGCACCCGCGGCGCTCCACTTCTTGAGCGAGGCATCGGCAGGTGCCCGCACGCCATGGATCAACGTGAGAATGCGGCCCAGTTCGGCCAAGGTGCATACGGTGGGCCACCCGCGGCTGGCAGTTGCTTCGCTGGAAAACGCTTCATCCCGAAGCAGTGGTGCATGGCTGTCGGAGTTCGCCAGCTGAATGTCGACGAAGACTGGAGGTGCTTGCATCGGTCTATTTGGTTACTCAATAACCTAATTATGTGCGACAAGTGGGTATGGATCGACAAAATGCACGGCAGCTGCATCATTTCGTGAAACATCCGGGTCGATTCGTTGAGAAAACAGCGCTAACCCATTGTCGACAAACAAAAAAACCAGATGCTTCAAAATGTCGTGAAACAACGGCCCTGCTTGGCTTGGTGGGCCCGATTAAAAGCTGGACACTGCCGCGCTGTCGTGCGACGCAATCGCTGCGCCAGTGCAACGCCATGTGTCCGCCATTGCCCGCATCGTGGGATTGCAGGTTTCCGACCCGTCGGGCCGGGGCCCGCTGGATCCTCGACAACGCGTTGCGGCCCGCTGTCCTCGACGGCCGGCCCGGCAGAGCAGCGAAGGCACGGCGGGGCAGAATGCAGCGGACAGCCGGATTCGGCCCGGTCCGCGGTCGCGAATCTCGACGGTACGCCAAATTGGCGACCAAGGTATCTCGCGGAGCCAGCCAAGACCGCTCCGCTGTTGCCGCTTGACGACCCTGCCCCACGGTCGGATCATGGTCCAGACGGGCGCTTGGATTGCGCACGTAGGCAATGTTGCCGGCGCTTCGAGGAGTGTTTCATGGCGCAGACGATGAAGGCGGCCGTCGTGCATCAGTTCGGCCAGCCCCTCGCGATCGAGGAAGTTGACGTTCCCGACGTTCCCGAAGGCGGCGTCCTGGTCAAGGTGGTGGCCTCGGGCGTGTGTCATACGGACCTGCACGCCGCCAGCGGCGACTGGCCGGTCAAACCCTCGCTCCCGTTCATTCCCGGCCACGAAGGCGTGGGTTTCGTCGCGGCGCTGGGCCGCGGCGTCAAGCACCTGAAGGAAGGCGACCGGGTCGGCGTGCCCTGGCTACATACCGCCTGCGGTCACTGCGAACACTGCATCACTGGCTGGGAGACCCTGTGCGGCGAACAGCAGATGACCGGCTACACCGTCAACGGGGGCTACGCCGAATACGTGCTGGCCGACCCTGGATATGTCGGCCTGTTGCCCGCCAACCTGGAATTCATCCCGACCGCGCCGTTGCTGTGCGCCGGTGTCACCGTCTACAAGGGGCTGAAGGTTCTGGACTGCAAGCCGGGGGACTGGGTTGCCATCTCCGGCATCGGCGGCCTGGGCCACATGGCCGTGCAGTACGCCAAGGCGATGGGCTTCCACGTCATCGCGGTCGACATCTCCGACGACAAGCTGGCGCTGGCCACGGCGCTCGGCGCAGACATGGTGGTCAACGCGGCCACGCAGGACGTGGTGCAGGAGGTGCAGAAGCACGTGCGCGGCGCCCACGGCGTGCTGGTCACGGCGGTCTCGCGCAGCGCCTTCGCGCAGGGCGTGGGCATGCTGCACAAACGCGGCACGATGTCGCTGGTGGGCTTGCCCCCGGGCGACTTTGGGCTGCCGATCTTCGATGTCGTGCTCAACGCCAAGACGGTGCGCGGCTCGATCGTTGGCACCCGCAAGGACTTGCAGGAGGCGCTGGCCTTTGCCGCCGAGGGAAAGGTCGCGGCGCACTTCAGCACCGACCGACTCGAGAACATCAACGCTGTTTTCGAGCAGATGAAGAAGGGCGCAATCGACGGCCGGGTGGTGATGGAACTGTAGTATCGAGTCTCAGTCGGACTCGCCGCAACCTCGATGCCGCTTGAGCCGCTTGAACTGCGTGCCTGGCGATTGGTTCGCCACTGCTCTGATCCGGGCTGATGGCGCAGAAGTCTCTCGCCGTGCTCGCTCGCCACGGCCAAAACCATTTTCGTTCTACCCCTGGGCGACGGCACCTGTGCGTCTTGGTGCCTTCGATGATCAGTTCCTCGCTGCGTCCGGCGGCGAGGAGCCTGGCGTCTCTGCGGCATGTCAGCCGGGGATCTGCTCGGCCGGCAGGTTTGCCGGTGCCGGCGGCCGCGCCGGAATCAGTCCATATTGCGCCATCACCTGAGCCAACCTGGCTCGATCAGGCGGCCCGCCCGCGTTGACGACGGCGCCGACATCGTGGAAATATTGCGGCCCGATGTCCGGTGTCATGATGACCAGTGCGCGCACCGCAACATCGGCCCTGTTGATGAAATGATGCGTCGAGCCTCGCGGCGTCGACATCCAGTCACCCGGCCCGAGGTCGCGCGATACCCCGTCGACGGAGTAGCGCAGCGTGCCTTCCAGGACATAGACGTACTCCTCGTTGTCGGTGTGGCTGTGCGGCGGGGGAACGATGGCCCCCGCAGGCACCGTCATCTCGAACACGCCCAACCCGCCCTTTTCCGCGCCATCGACGAGATAGCGGATCTCGAGTTGGCCCACCCTGATCAATTCGCCGCTCATGACTGTCTCCTTGGTTCGTTGCCGGACCGGGAATGGGGCCGGTGCGAAGAAATTTAGTCCGTTGCGGCAATCTGATAAATAGTGTCCAGTTCAACCCATTGTTGCCAGGGCATATCCAATGAAAAGCAGGCTGACCGGCATGAACGTGTTCGCGGAGGTGGTGGGCGCGAAGAGCTTTTCCGCCGCCGCTGACAAGCTCGGCATCTCAAAATCGCTGGCGAGCCGGGAGGTCAGCGCGCTGGAGTGCTCGCTGGGGGTGAAGCTGCTGAACCGCTCGACGCGCAAGCTCGGCCTGACCGAAGCCGGCAGCATCTTCTACGAGCACTGCGCGAACATCCTGCAGGAAGCGGAACTTGCCGAGCGACGCGTGACGCAGGCTCAGTCCGAGCCGGCCGGAGTCGTGAAGATGACCGCGATCCCGGCGTTCGCGGTGCGGCACGTGTTGCCCGCAATGGTCGAATTCCAGCAGCAGTATCCAAAGATCCAGGTCAGGCTCTCCTGCAGCAATCGCACCGTGGACCTGGGCGCCGAGGGCTTCGACCTCGGCATCCGTTCGTCGCCCCCGGCGCCGAATCTGGTCGCACGAAAGCTCGCGGTCAGCCGACTCGTCTTGCTCGCCTCGCCGGCGTATCTCGCGCAGCGCGGCACGCCGCGCCGGATCGAGGACGTGGAGAAGCACGACTGCGTGTTCTTTCCAATGCTCGCGCCCAAAGGGGTCTGGACGTTCCGGCGCAGCGGGCGGAAATACGCGCTGAAGGTTCCGGCTTCATTCGAGACCGATGATCTGGAGGCGGTCCGCGCGGCCACCCTTTGCGGCCTCGGTGTGGGCCTGCTGCCGCTCCACATGGTGGGCGCGGACGTGCGGCAAGGGACCCTCGTGCCGTTGCTGCGGCAGTTCCAACCGGTGCCCGAGGGCGCCATCTATCTGGTCTACCTGCCCAATCGCACGCAGCCGTCGCGGGTGCGGGTGCTGATTGACTTTCTCATCGCGCGCTTCGGGCCTGTGCCGCCGTGGGAGGAGGGTTGGTGAAGTCCGACGACGCAAGCAAGGCCGTGAAGCGTTGTCCGTCACCAAGGCCTTCTGATTCGGCCGGGCGGTCGCGCCGTAAGGGTATCCACCGGCATGGCGAGAACTGACTAGGAAGTGTCGGGAAGTGACCGTGCACCGCCGGAGACGCTGATCGAAGATCCATGGACCCGACAGCCACCATCCGAGTCCATGATGATCCTGAACAATCCCAATCTCGACGTACGCAAGACCAACCGCGCCATCGACGAACTCATGAAGGTGACGACCAACCCGCGTCACCGCTTCATGCTCGAGGCCTACTACCGCCACCGCTTCCTCGAGATCGGCGGGCGCTACGAAGAGATCTTTGCGCCTGAAATGACGGTCGCGAGCCCGCTGTACCACTTCGAGGTGGGCGGCAACAGCGCCACGCTCGACGGCGCTGAAGCCGTCAAGGGCTTCTATGCGGTTTGGGCGCAGACCAACCAGTCGATCTTCTACGTCGAAGACGAGCAGATCGCCGTCGCCGACAACTTCATCGCATCGGTGGCCACGATGTACCAGCAGACGCATGGCAAGACACTGGCCGGCAACGGAATCGCGGTCGACGACGAGAATGCCTACTACCTGATGAGGGTTCCCGGCATGCAGATGTTCTGGCCCTACGACGACCAATGCCGCCTGATTGGCGAAGACGTCTGGGAACCGAGAGGGGCCGAACGCACGCTGACCAAGCTCACCGCATCCGAGGTGCTGACCAGCGAGCAAGCCGGCAAGCTGCTGGAGCCGTTCATCAAGCCGCTGCGGACCTTCGAAGAGGTTGTGTTGCAGGCAGCCTGACCTGTCTGGAAGCTGGCTTGCGGGCGTCATGGCGCCATCGTGCGCCATGCGAGGCGCGACGCTGCGTCGTCCGCGTGCCCGTGCACCGACTCGACGCGGAGCGCCGGAGGCTATGGCCCCGCCCCGGAACCCGCCTGCTGCTGAAACTCACCCGGCGTCACACCGGCGTGGCGCCGGAACGCACGACTGAAGTTCGCCGCATCGCTGAAGCCAAGCTGCTCGGCGACCCGTGCCACCGTCGCGCCCCGCTGCCCGAGCAGCTCGCGTGCGCGTTCGAAGCGCACCTGCTGCGACAGGTCGCGGAAGTTCAGGTGCTCCTTCTTCAGGTTGCGATCGATGGTGCGTGCGGAAATGTTCATCCGCTGTGCGATGTCGTCGAGCGTGACTTGCCCCGTCGATTCGCGCAGCAACATGGCCACATAGTCGCCCCAGCCCGCGTCCGGAACCGGTCGCCGCTGCAACGACTGCATGCGCTCCTCGACCTGCTTGACCACCTGCGGCGAGGCCATCGGAAACGGCCGGTCGAGCAGCGCGCGGTCCATCGACAGCGTGATGCCGGGCAGGGCCCTGTCGTCGAAATGGAAGCGAGCCGCGCCCAGGCTGGCGTAGCGCGCATGGTGCTCCGGGGCCGGCATTCCCATGCGAATGTCGTAAGGCGTCATCTCGGGGCCGAACAGCATCTCGAGCTGGTTCTGGACCGACAGCGCGATGACGTCCAAGGAGAAGCGCATGGTTTGCACCGGCATGGCGACCACCGGGACGAACACGGCCTCGCCACGCTCCGGCCAGCGTCGGTACCTCAACGTGAACAGCTCGTTGATGAAGTGGTAGTAGCGGCTCGTGAGCCGCAGCATGCGGTCGAGGTCCTCGCAGCTGAGCATCGCGTAGCCGAGCAGGTCGTGCGAATTGAGCTTGATCAGGCGGCCGACCTCGAAGCCCAGGTCGGTGCGGCCGGTGAGGCGGTGCGCCGCGATGATCAAGGATTCCACTTCCATCGGCAGCAGCATGCCGTCGCTGCGCTCGAAACGGCCCGATTCGATCCGCGCCATCTCCAGCAGACGGGTCGTGTCCACACCCTGCGCCGCCAGAAATCCCAGCATCAGCGAAAAGTAGCGCACCGGCGCGCGCTTGGGTGCAGCGGTCATCGCAGGTCTCCGCGCAGGGGCGGGTATCCACCACCTTGTCGGAAATTGACAAGCAAGTGTCGGCAAGTGACTTTGCCGTAATCAGTCACTTTTTCGATCATCCATGTACTCCATCCGCACGCACCTGCCTCTTCCGGCATCGCGGAAGAAACCCCCATGTTTGACGAACTCATCAGCACCTCGATCCTTGCCGGGCACCACCGCTTGTGCACGGCGATTGTCTCCACGATCCGTGGTCACCGGAAGTACCTGGAGCGCGAATGCCCATGAGCGTGCGGAATCTTCGGCGTACGACGAGGCCAAGGGCGTGAACGCGGAGGTCGCTGCCGACGCGATCGTCGACGCCGTGCGCAGCGGCCAGGAGTTCGTGCTGGTCGGTCCCTTCGCCAAGCCGCTGTACCACCTGCGCCGCCTGTCGCGTTCCCTGCTGCGGCGCGTGCTGTTGATCGATGCCCGAAAGATGGGCTACTGCTGACCCTGTTCATTCCCCCGAGCGGGCGCCCAAGTCCCGCCTTCATGCCAACCCCCGAGGAGACAGTTTTCGTGCCCCACCGTGTTTTTCGCGCGCCCGCCAGCCGCCATCGCCTCAGTGCGGTGTCCGCCGCCGCGCTGGCCCTTCTTGCCCTGGTCCCGGTCGCCCACGCCATGGAGATCGATACGGGCAACCCCGATGTCGTCCTCCGCTGGGACAATACCCTGCGCTACAACCTGGGGCAGCGGGTCCAGGGCCAGGACAAGGCGATCCTCGGCAATCCGAACTTCGATGACGGCGACCGCAATTTCAGCAACCACTCGCTGATCGCCAACCGCCTGGATCTGCTGAGTGAACTCGACCTCGTGGTCGACAGGAAATACGGCTTCCGCCTGAGCGGTACGGCCTGGGCCGATGGCGCCTACAACAGCCTGGACAACCGCAACAACGCCACCGCCAACACGCTGGTCTACGGCCTGCCCACGGCGGGAGCGCTCTCCGACTACACCTCGCGTTATGCCAAGGGTCCATCGGGCGAACTGCTCGACGCCTTCGTCTTCGGCAGCAGGTCTTTCGGCGAGACGGACGTGAGCCTGCGCCTGGGCAAGCACACCGTGTACTGGGGCGAGAGCCTGCTGGGCAACGGCGCCATCCACGGCATCAGCTACGGCCAGTATTCGCTGGATCTGTGGAAGGCCCTCGCCACGCCCGGCATCGAGGCGAAGGAGATCTATCGTCCGCGCAACTCGGCGACCTTGCAGGTCCAGCCCGCGCCCGAGCTGTCGCTGTCCGCGCAGGCCTTCTTCGACTGGGAGAGCGTGCGCTATCCCGAGTCGGGCAGCTACCTGACGGTGAACGACGCCTTGCTGCACGGCGGCGACTCGCTCATCGCGGGGCCGGGCCAGCGCCTGCTGCAGACCGCGGGCGGCGACCCGAAAAAGACCGGCGACTTCGGCCTTTCGGCGCGCTGGAGCCCCGAGTGGCTGGACGGCACTGCCGGCCTGTACGGCCGCCGCACCGCGGACATCCAGCCGCAGCTCGCGCTCCTGCCCGCCGTCGCTGCCGGCGTGCCCGCCGCAGCGTGCACGCGCGCCGGACTGCGCCCCGTCGGCCCGAGCACCTGCTACATCAATCCGGGCGCCGCCACGCTGCCGCAAGTCCAGGCCGGCTACGTCGGCCAGTACCAGGCCTTCTACGGCCGAGACATCGACATCTACGGCCTCAGCCTGTCGAAGAACGTCGCCGGCGTGAGTGTCGGGGCCGAACTCAGCTACCGCAACAACATGCCGCTGCAGAGCGTGCCGGTGCAGGTGCTGCCCGCGGCGCTGGTCAATCCCGCAACGGGCGCGATCTCGCTGGCCCAACTCGGCCAGCTCGGCGGCGACACGCCGGGCGCCCGCGGCAACACGATGCACGGCATCCTGAATGTGTTGGGCACGGTGTCGAAGACGCCTCTTTTCGACACCGCGACCTGGAACGCCGAGCTGGTGTGGAACCGCTGGCTCAGCGTGTCGCAGAACCCCGGCGCCTTCAAGGGCAACGACGCCTACCGCGCCAACCCTGCCAATGTCGACGCGGTCAGCAAGGACTACTTCGGCCTGGGCCTGAACTTCACCCCGACCTGGTACCAGGTGTACCCGGGCGTCGACCTGTCGCTGCCGCTGAGCTGGTCGGGCGGGATCTCGGGCAATTCGGCCGTGCTGTCGGGCGGCAACAAGAATGCCGGGTCGTTCGGCATCGGCATCGCTGCCGACGTCCGCGCCAAGTACAACTTCTCGCTGCGCTACGTCGGCTTCTATGGCGACTACAGCACCACACCCACCGGCGCAATGAACGTGGCCAACGGCACCAACGCCGTGCTGTCCGACCGCGGGCACGTCCTGCTCACCTTCAAGACGACCTTCTGAGTCGTCGCCACCTCAAACTCACGGAGACAACCCCATGAAGCCAATACGACCCCTCTGGGCCGGCGCGCTGCTTGCGCTCGCCGCCCAGGCTTCCCTCGCCGCCGTCGGCGCCGACGAGGCCAGGAAGCTCGGCACCACCCTCACGCAGACCGGCGCCGAGCGCGCCGGCAATGCTGACAAGAGCATCCCCGAATACACCGGCGGCCTCACCACCCTGCCGGCCGGCTACGAGAAGAGCTCCGGCATTCGCCCCGACCCGTACGCCGCCGAGAAGCCGCTCTACGCGATCACCGCGCAGAACATGGCCCAGTACGAATCCAAGCTGACCGCCGGCACCAGGGAACTGCTGAAGAAGTACCCGACGATGCGCGTCGACGTGTACCCGTCGCATCGCTCGATGGCCTTCCCGAAGTACGTGCTCGACAACACGGTGAAGAACGCCACCGCCGTGAAGGCCACCGATGACGGCCTCGGTCTCGAAGGCACCTACGCCGGCATTCCGTTCCCGATCCCGAAGACCGGCAACGAGGTGATGTGGAACCACCTGCTGCGTTACACGGGCCAGAGCTACTACACGCAGTACGACTCCATCAACGTCGACGCGTCGGGCAAGGCGGTGCTCGCGACCACCGGGCAGATCTACATGGACTACCCGTACTACGACCCGAAGCGCACGGGCGCATCGGCGGACAACGACATCTACGTCCGCACCAAGATCGCCTACACCGCACCGGCACGCCGGGCGGGCGAGGCGTTGCTCGCGCAGGACTACATCAACCCGATGAAGAACGGCCGCCGTGCCTGGCAGTACCTGCCCGGCCAGCGCCGCGTGAAGCTCGCGCCGGACATCGGCTACGACACGCCCAATCCGGGTTCCGCCGGCGCCTCGACCTACGACGACGCCTGGGTCTTCAACGGCGCGATGGACCGCTACGACTTCAAGCTCGTGGGCAAGCAGGAGATGCTGGTTCCATACAACGCCTTCAAGCTGGTCTATGCCAAGGACCCGTACGCTGTCACCACACCCAACCACCTGAACCCGGACTACGTGCGTTGGGAACCGCACCGCGTGTGGGTGGTGGAGGCCACGCTGAAGGCCGACAAGCGCCACATCTACGCCAAGCGTACCTTCTACGTCGACGAGGACAGCTGGGTCGCGGTGGCTTCGGACATGTACGACGCGCGTGGCCAGCTCTACCGCGCGGGCTTCGTCTACACGAACCCGTCCTACGATCTGCCGGCGCCGGCGGCCATGGGCCAGTCGTTCCACGACTTCACCACCGGTGGCTACAACATGACCGGTCTGCTGGGCGCCTACAACGTCGGTGTCAAGTACACCGACCCGCTGTCCGCCAACGCCTGGTCGGCCGACGCGCTGGCTGGCTCCGGCGTGCGCTGAGCGGGGCTGAGGTGCAACGCAGAAGCATGCTGCTGGCGGCGCTCGGTTCGCTGGCGGCCTCCGGCACGGCCACGGCAGCGGCGGCGGCCAGCGAGGTGCTGGACCATCCTGCAAGGATGAGCCCGCTGGCCGCCGAGCGGCTCATCACGGGCATCGCGCGGGCCGGCGACCGGCTGGTCGCCGTCGGCCAGCGCGGCCACATCGTGCATTCGGAAGATGGCGGTCGCGTCTGGGTGCAGGCCCTGGTGCCGGTCAGCTCGGACCTCACCGCCGTGAGCTTCGTCGATGCGAAGCTCGGCTATGCGACCGGCCACGACGGTGTCGTGCTCGGCACTCGCGACGGCGGCCATGGCTGGACACGGCTGCTCGACGGACGCCAGGCCAATGCGCTGGTGCTCGATCACATGCAACGACGCGTCGCGGCGTCCGACGCTACCGATCAAGACCGCAAGCTCCTCGTCGAGGCCCGGCGCAACGCCGAGGCCGGCCCCGACAAGCCCTTCCTCGATCTCTGCTTCGTCGGTGCGAACGAGGGCTTCGTCGTCGGCGCCTACGGCCTGATCCTGCGCACCGCCAATGGCGGCGAAACCTGGGAGCCGTGGCTCGATCGCACCGACAACCCGGGCCTCCTGAACTTCTACGCAATCCGCGCCCATCGCGGCGAGATCTACATCGCGGGCGAGGCCGGCCTGCTGCTGAAACTCGACCGCGATACGCAGCGATTCCGGCCGCTGGCCTCTCCCTACAAGGGCAGCTATTTCGGGCTGGCAGCGACCCATGCGGGCGTGCTGGCCTACGGCATGCGCGGCAACGCCTTTCTGAGCGTCGACGATGGCGGCTCCTGGGAGCCGGCGAAGACCGGCCTCACGGCCAGCATCGTCGGCAACGCCGTCGGCGGCGACGGAACGCTGGTCCTGGTCGACCAGGGCGGCGCCATCGCCGTCAGCGGCGACGGCGGCCGCAACTTCGCGACTTCGCTCCTGCGTTCGCCCATGCCGCTTGCCGCCGTCGCCTTCAGCGGCAAGACCGAACTCGTGGTGGGTGGCTTGCGCGGGCTGCGCACCGTCGAGTTGATTTCCAAGGACAAGTAATGGCCCCCACTTCCGGACTCGACCGCATGCCGGTCGTGCGCGAACTCGCGGATTTCCCGCGGGATTCGGGCAACTGGCTCGAGCGCGCCGTCTTCAACCACCGCCTGGCGGTCACGCTGGCCTGCCTGGTCGCCACCCTGGTGCTGGGCTTCTTCGCCTCCCGCATCTCGCTCAACGCCAGCTTCGAAAAGATGATCCCCGTCGGTCATCCCTACATCCAGAACTACCTCCAGAATCGCAGCGAACTGCGCGGCATGGGCAACACGCTGCGCGTGGTGGTGGAGAACGAGAACGGCGACATTTTCGACGCCCGTTACCTCCAGGCGCTCAAGCACATCAACGACGACCTGTTCCTCACGCAGGGCGTGGACCGCGCCTGGGTCAAGTCGCTCTGGACACCGGCGACGCGCTGGACCGAGGTGACCGAAGAAGGCTTCCAGGGCGGACCCGTCATGCCCGACAACTTCGACGGCAAGAGCGCCAGCGTCGAGAAGCTGCGCACGAACGTCGCCCGCGCGGGCCTGGTCGGCAGCATCGTGGCCAACGACTTCAAGTCCAGCGCCATCGTCGCGCCGCTGCTGGACCACGGCAAGGACGGGCGGCTCGACTACTGGCGGCTCTCGCGCGAGATCGAGAGCCAGATCCGCGACAAGTACGAGCAGGGGCTCGCCCCCGACGGCAAGCCCTGGGGCGTGAAGGTGCACGTGATCGGCTTCGCCAAGATCATCGGCGACCTGCTGGACGGCCTGCTGCAGGTGATGATGTACTTCGGCGCCGCCACGGTCATCGCTGCGCTGCTGCTGTACGGCTACACGCGTTGCGTGCGCAGCACGGCGATGGTGCTGGCGTGCTCGCTGGTCGCGGTGTTGTGGCAGGTGGGGCTGGTCAAGCTCGTCGGCCTGGAGCTCGATCCTTACTCGATGCTGGTGCCCTTCCTGGTCTTTGCGATCGGCGTGAGCCATGGGGCACAGAAGATGAACGGGATCATGCAGGACATCGGCCGCGGCACGCACCGGCTGGTGGCGGCGCGCTACACCTTCCGGCGGCTCTTCCTGGCGGGCGTCACGGCGTTGATGGCCGATGCGGTCGGTTTCGCAGTGCTGATGCTGATCCCGATCCCCGTGATCCGTGAACTCGCGCTGACCGCGAGCATCGGCGTCGCGGTGCTGATCTTCACCAACCTGCTGCTGTTGCCGGTGCTGCTGTCCTATGTGGGTGTGAGCCCGGCTGCGGCCGAGCGAAGCCTGAAGGTGGAGCAGGATCAGGCTGCAGGGCGGGGCGGGCGCTTCTGGGGCTTGCTCGACAACTTCGCGGCAAAGCGCAGTTGGGCGCTGGCTGCAGTGCTGGGTTCGCTGGCGCTCGCCGTCGGTGGCTTTGCGGTGAGCCTGAAGCTGCAGGTGGGCGACCTCGATCCCGGCGCCCCGGAGCTGCGGCCCGACTCGCGCTACAACCGCGACAACGCCTTCGTCACGAAGAACTACTCGCTCTCCAGCGATCTTTTCGCGGTGATCGTGAAGACGCCCAAGGAAGGCTGCCTGAAGTACGACACCTTGGCGCATGTGGACCGCCTGGCCTGGGAACTGCAACAGCTTCCCGAAGTGCGCGCAACGCTCGGCCTGCAGGACGTGGTGCGCCAGATCACCGCCGGCTCCTTCGAGGGCAACCCGAAGTGGCTGACCATCAGCCGCAACCAGGACGTGCTGAACTACGGCGCGCAGCAGGCGACGGTGAACAACCCGGAGCTATTCAACACGGAATGCTCGGTGATGCCGCTGGTCGCCTATCTCTCGGACCACAAGGCCGAGACGCTGCAGAAGGTGCTCGCGGTGGTGGAAGGATTCGTCAAGGACCATCCGACCGATCCGGCCGTGATCCAGATCCTGCCCGCTGCCGGTTCGGCGGGCATCGAGGCGGCGACCAACATCGTGGTGCACGAGGCCAATCGCACGATGCTGTTCTATGTCTACGCGGCCGTCATCGTGCTGTGCTTCCTGACCTTCCGCTCATGGCGCGCGGTTCTGGTGGCCGTGATCCCGCTGGTTGTCACCTCGATCCTCTGTGAGGCATTGATGGTGTGGCTGGGCATCGGGGTCAAGGTCGCCACGTTGCCGGTGATCGCGCTCGGGGTGGGCATCGGCGTGGACTATGCGCTTTACCTGCTGTCGGTGCAGCTCGCAGGGCAGCGGCGAGGGCTGACCCTGGCCCGGGCCTACGGCGATGCGGTGATGTTCACCGGCCGGGTCGTCGCGCTCGTCGGCGTCACGCTCGCGGCCGGGGTCATCACCTGGGCCTTCTCGCCCATCAAGTTCCAGGCCGACATGGGCATCCTGCTGACCTTCATGTTCGTCTGGAACATGGTCGGCGCGCTCGTGCTCATCCCGGCCCTCTCGCACTTCCTGTTGAACGACAGGCATTTCAGAAAGCCGGTGCCGGCATTTGCCGCCGTGCCGGCCTGACAAGGAAAGACAAATGAACGGACTCATGATGCAGCAGCAGCTGCTGATCTCTTCGCTGCTGGTGCACGCCGAGCGACACCACGGCGACCAGGAAATCGTGTCTCGGCGTGTCGAGGGCGACATCCATCGCTGCACCTTCCGCGATCTGGCGGCGCGCTCGCGTCGCATGGCCAACGCACTTGCATCGTTGGGCGTAGCCCAATCCCAGCGCGTGGCGACCCTGGCGTGGAACGGCCACCGCCACATGGAGCTGTACTACGCCGTGTCGGGCTCGGGTGCGGTGCTGCACACGCTCAATCCGCGCCTGCATGCCGACCAGGTCGTGTGGATCGCGGAGCATGCCGAGGACCAGGTACTGTTCTTCGACCTCACGTTCCTCCCGCTGGTCGAGGCCATCGCGCCGCGCACGACGACCATCCGCCACTTCGTCGCGATGACCGATCGCGCACACATGCCGGCGCAGAGCACCGTGCCTGGCCTCTTGTGCTACGAGGACCTGATCGAAAGCGGCAGCGAGCGCTTCGCATGGCCCGATCTCGACGAGAACGCGGCCTCGTCGCTCTGCTACACCTCCGGCACCACGGGCAATCCAAAGGGCGTGCTCTACAGCCACCGCTCGACGATGCTGCACACCTTCGCCGCTGCCTTGCCCGATGCGCTGAACTGCTCCGCGAGCGACGTGATCCTGCCGGTCGTCCCGATGTTCCATGTCAACGCCTGGGGCCTGCCCTATGTCGCCTGCATGGTCGGCGCCAAGCTGGTGTTCCCCGGGCCCGGCCTGGATGGCAAGGCGCTGCACGAGTTGTTCGAGGCCGAGGGCGTTACGGTGTCGGCGGGAGTGCCGACCGTGTGGCAGGGGCTGCTGGCCCACATGGAGAACAAGGGCCTCGGCTTCCGCACGATGCGTCGCACCATCGTCGGCGGCTCGGCCTGCCCGCCGGCGATGATCCGCACCTTTCAGGAGCGCTTTGGCGTAGACGTGCTGCATGCCTGGGGCATGACCGAACTGAGCCCGCTGGGAACCGTGTGCAGCTTCAAGCCGCGGCACGAGTCGCTGTCGCAGGAAGGGCGATACGCCGTGCAGGCCAAGCAGGGCCACGCGATCTTCGGCATCGACATGAAGATCGTCGGCGAAGACGGCGGCGAGCTGCAGTGGGACGGCAAGACCAGCGGTGACCTGCTGGTGCGCGGGCCCTGGATCGTCTCCCGGTATTTCAGGGGGGAGGGCGATTCGCCGCTGGTGCATTCGGATGGAGAGGACTGGTTTCCCACGGGCGACGTCGCGACCATCGACGGCGACGGGTACATGCAGATCACCGACCGCAGCAAGGACGTCATCAAGTCCGGCGGCGAGTGGATCGGGTCCATCGACCTCGAGAACATCGCGATGGCGCATCCGCAAGTGGCGATGGCAGCCTGCATCGCCGCCTATCACCCCAGGTGGGACGAGCGACCGCTCCTGGTGGTCGTGAAGAAGCCCGAACAGGCGCTCAGCCGCGAGGAGCTGCTCGCCTTCTATGAGGGAAAGATCGCCAAGTGGTGGACGCCGGACGACGTCGTCTTCGTCGATGCGATCCCGCTCGGCGCGACCGGGAAGATGCTCAAGAACCGCCTGCGCGAGACCTTCAAGGCGCACACCTTGCCCACCGCCTGAGACCAGACATGAAGTCCCTGATCCTGTTGTCGTT
>NZ_JBFREQ010000024.1:0-127517 GCF_052114385.1 Variovorax sp. M-6
ATCGTGCATCGCGCGCGGTACTCGAGGCAGACGGTTTGGCGCATCCTGCTGTAGTACATGACGCCGCCGCAGGGTGCGCCCTGAGCGGGCGCCGGTGCGCCGGCAGTCGCACCGCTTGCGCGTTGGCAGCGTGCGACGAGGGATAGATCGTGTTGGCGCCCAGTAGAGTCTCCTGGTTGAAGGATTGGAATGCCCGAGGCCGGGCGGGTCAAGGTGGAAGAGGCCGGGTGAACTGCGGAACGACACTGGACCTGCGCGAACGCGCCACTTGACTTTCGAGGGTGCCCGCCGCGCCGCCGAGCGCGCCTGGTGGTGGAGTGGCCCGGCTCGCCTGCAGCGGGCTGCTGCCGGGAGTACGCCAGGCGAGTGGGACGAGGCAGGGCCGGGGAGCGATCAGCGGGCCGGCACGCCCGCACGGCGTGCACGCCACGGCAACCATGGAAAAGGCAGAATGCGGCGAACAGCCGGCCGGTCCCGGCCATGACCGGTCGGTCGCCAATTCAAGGGCTATGACCGCTTCAGACTGAAAGCAGCCGTTGAGAGATGTCCGCGCGACTGACTGCTTCGTGCCCCGAAGAGGTCCATCGACCACCCAGTAACGCAACTGCGGCTAACCTGGAGCGGCGACTGACAACTGGTTGGAATTGCCAAATTCCGCGTTAAGCGGCTTGCCGTTTTCTACCCCGGCTCGCGCAAACGGCAGCGCGACATCGAACCGGTCGCGCTTGCTGGTCGATATAGAATCCACCGCTTCCTGAAATGCCCAGGTGGCGGAATTGGTAGACGCACTAGTTTCAGGTACTAGCGAGTAACATCGTGGGGGTTCGAGTCCCTTCCTGGGCACCAGAGCACTTGATGAAGCCGATCAACATCGCGTTGGCCGGCTTTGTTTTTTGCAGCTGGCAGATGAAGAGCGCATGGCTGAGAAGCGGGCGTACGTTCGGGTTCTAATGCGAGACATGAGTACGACCTACCGCATGCCCGGGGCAGTTTTGACCGAGCGCGAGCACTCGGTTCCGTTGGTTCACGGCGACCCGCTGCGTGGCACGATCAGCGTGTTCACGCGCGAGCTTGCTGCCCAAGACGGTCTTGATCGCCCCTATCTCGTGTTCCTGCAGGGCGGCCCAGGCTTCGAGGCCGCCCGCCCGACGAGCCCGCCCTCAGGGTGGATGGCGCGTGCCCTTGCGGACTTCCGGGTCCTGCTGCTTGACCAGCGGGGCACAGGGCGCTCCACGCCCGTCGGGCCAGTCATTCCAGGGGCGGCGCCTGCCGATCAGGCCGAGTACCTCACGCATTTCCGCGCCGACTCGATCGTGCGCGACCTCGAACTGATCCGTGCTGAACTCGGCGTCGACTGCTGGAGTCTGCTCGGTCAGAGCTTCGGGGGATTCACCTCGCTCACCTATCTGTCGCTGGCGCCCGAGGGCCTGCGGGAGGTACTGATCACCGGCGGCCTCGCGCCGATCACGAATCGGCCGGTCGACGAAGTCTATGCGGCGACATGGGCGCGCGTGCGCGAAGCGAACCAGCGCTATCACGCGCGATACCCAGGAGACCTCGATCGTTTGCGGACGATCCTGCGCCGGCTCGACGAGGAAGAGGTCCGCTTGCCCAACGGCGACCGCCTCACATCGCGTCGGTTTCGGCAGACCGGAATGTGGCTCGGCGACAGCGCCGGGTTCGAACGGCTGCACCACCTGCTCGAGCTGCCCTTCGGCTCGGCCGCATTCATGGTCGACGCGCAGATGGCGTCATCCTGGGAGCGCAATCCGATCTACGCGACGCTCCATGAGTCCTCGTACGCCGACGGGGGTGCCACTCGCTGGTCGGCACACCGGCTCGCGCCCGAGGAGGCGATGACCGGCGACCTTCTCGGCGCAGAGCACGTCTTCCCTTGGATGTGGGACGACTACGCGGGCTTGCGCGCGCACCGCGAGGTGGCGCAGCTTCTGGCCCAGCATCCATGGCCGCGCCTGTACGACGCTGACCGCCTCGCCCGCAATGAGGTCCCAGTGGCAGCGACCGTGTACGTCGACGATGTCTACGTGGAGCGATCATTTGCCGAGGAGACGGCCCGTGGCGTTCGTGGGCTGCGGGCCTGGGTTACCAACGAGTACGCCCACAACGGCCTGCGGGCCGATGGCGAGCGCATCGTGGGTCGCCTGCTCGACATGGTCCGCGGCCGGGCGTGAACCGATGGACGTGGCCTTCTCGGACCCGGCAAAGGAATGTCTGCAGAGGGCTGGCTAGCGGTCTTCCGTGCTTGCCTTCCTGAAGGGCTGCTTTCGCTTGCGGATTCGACCGGTTGAATCCGCACTGCAAAGCAGACATCCGCTACAGGCGGCTGTATGACGGCTCCGGGCCCCAAGCGGCCAGTCATTCTTGAGGCGACGCTGTTCCCGCCATGCGTCCAACACAATGCCCTGATGTGCATCGATACGAAACCGCCGAGGAACGCGAGGCCGAGCGCTTTTGGCACGTTGGCCGCCAGAACGAGATGCCCTGGCCGAAGCAGGTGTTCCCGCGCGCGCCGGGCCCGTTCATCCGCCACCGGCGCCACTCCACCGGCTACGAGCCCGAGCTCGTGATCGGGCAATGGGGCCTGATCTCCTGGTTCGCCAAGACGCCGAAGCTGACCTTCAGCACGAACAACGTGCGGTCAGAGGAGCTGGCGGCCAAGGCTACCTTCAAGGACCCTGGAATCGCGGCCAGCGCTGCATCATCCCCGCGGCCACCTTCGACGAGCCGAACTGGGAGAGCGGCAAGAACCAGTGGTGGCAGTTTCGCCGCGCCGACGGCGATCCTTGGGGCCTGGCCGGGCTCCGGAGCATCTGGACCGACAAGGCAACGGGCGAGGTGCACGAGCGCTACACAATGCTCACCCTGAACGCCGACCACCACCCGCTGATGAGCCGGATGCACAAGCCGGATCCGAAGCTGCTGCCACCCGACCAGCAGGACAAGCGCACGGTGATCCCGATCGAGCGGAGCGACGTCGACCAGTGGCTGGCCGGCACCGTCGAGGAGGCGCAGCAGCTGATGAGGCTGGCACCGGTCGAGGTGTGCGACGCCGGGCCGATCTAAGTAGGCCCGAACAGCTCGAGGGCAACCTCGATTGGGTCGCGCTCTCCCTCTTTTTCGTAAAGCTCGATCGCAACCTCGGTCACACTTTCATCATCGGCCAGGCCCTCAGTCAAGCGGGCCCATTCCTGGTGGAACAGATGAAGCCACGCCTCGCGGCGATTCAGCGTTTGGCCGTGGCGGACAACTGGCGGATTGGGTTCCCACATGTCGCCAGCATAGCGGAGGTGCCCGTTTTTGCGGCACCGCATTGGAGGCCCCAGCTGGAGTCGATCCCCGAGGTTTCGCATGCAGTTTTCCACAGGGCTGTCCACGAGCCTGGTGGAAAACCCCGATCAGCCCCCGTGTTGAGCCTTTCGCCAGTCCCAAGTCGCATCGGCTCGGCATCGTTGGCGATCCGAGGCCACCAAGGCCTTCAAGGCGTAGCCCGACGACCACGGGGAGTGTCGGGGGCAGCCGCGTTCTGGCGTTTGCGTGGGGCCACCGCCATTTTTGCCGAGGCTGAGCGCTCAAGGCGCGCTTCCCGATGCGTTGGCCGAGCCGCCTGGCCGCCCGAGTGCATCGCTGAACGCAGCATGAATGGGCCTGCGCGCAGTGGGAGACAGACTGGCTCGATCGACGGTCTCCCCACGCGTTGCGCCCGGGCGCTCAGTTCCTCAGTTCACTTCCACATTGATTCGTCGCGGCTGAGCGTGCTCCGCCTTCGGAATCCGCAGCTTGAGCACGCCCTGCGCCAGCTCCGCCGAGATCTTCTCGGTGTCGAGTTCCTTGCTCAGCGTGAAGACCCGATGGAAGCGGCCGACGCCGACCTCGGTGTGGGTGGACTGCAGCCCGTCGGGCACCGTCATGTCGATCTCTCCTTCGATGGTCAGCGAGTCGGATTCGACGTTCAGGTGCAGTTTGTCGCGCGGAACGCCGGGCAGGTCGGCATACAGCGTGATGCCGGTGCTGTCCTCGATCACGTCCACAGGAGGCGTCAGGGTGGCCTCGGCGTAGCGCCGATCGTCCTTGCGCGCGAGGGCGCCGGAGGACTCGTTTCTCTTTTGGATGTCGTTCATGACTGTTCTCCCGATCATTGGATGGCGATGCGTCGCGGCAGGGCGGAGGCGCGACGCTGGACGGTGATGTGGACCACGCCGTCGCGCGCCTTGGCCTCCACCGCGTCGGGGTCGGCGTCGTCGGGCAGGCTCAGCACCCGGCGGAAGGCGCCCTCGAAACGCTCGTTGATGTGCAGCGTCTCCTTGTCGCCGGGTTGCGGCGCCGCACTCCGGCGCTCGCCGGCGATGGTGAGGATGCCTCGGTCGAGGTGGATCTCGAGCGTCGCRGGATCGACGCCCGGCGCCAGGGCATAGATTTCGACGGTCTTGGCCGTGCCACCGACATTGAGGGCCGGGAAGCCGCTGCGGCCGAAGCCGCGGATGGTGGGGGAGAGATCGAAGGCCTGCTGCATCTCGCGCTGCAGGCGATCCATCTCGGCGAACATGTCGCGCGGGAACAGGGATCGATACATGGCGAAAACCTCCATTCGGGGTTGAAGGGTGCGCCGGAGGCGTTTCCAGCGCTTCCGGAATGGAAACTGGGAGCCGCTTGAGAAAGTTCAAGAGATGGCCTGGCCCAACCCGCGCGGGGGCGCCCGCGCTCCTGGGCGGTCTGCTGCGCGAGTAGGCCCGGTACCACCAGGCCATCCCCACCGAAACCATGGCGAGGGCGGCATCGAGCGTCTTGGGCCCGCGCGGCGTCGACGCGGGCGTCACCATGGCCGCAGGGTCACTGAACGGCATTGGGGCCGCAATATCCCCGGGCCGGCAGCGCCTACTGGCCGCTTTGCAGGATGCAACTAGCGCCGTCAGGGCTTCTTCGCGACGGTCTTTACAGCATCCTTGACATCGCCGACCTTCTTCTGAACTGCTCCTGCAACCTTGTCCGCAGAGCCTTCGGCTTGCAACCTTTCATTGCCGACGGCCTTGCCCACCGTCTCTTTGACGCTGCCCTTGGCCTTTTCGAGGGTGCCTTTGACTTGATCCTTGTTCATGTCGATTCCTTCCAGGTGAACGCTCAGAGGCGGGATGCTGCGCGGACGCGCTGCCGCCAACCAAGCAGCGATGGAATCGTGCATCGCGCGCGGTACTCGAGGCAGACGGTTTGGCGCATCCTGCTGTAGTACATGACGCCGCCGCTGGGGGCGCCCCGAGCGGGCGCCGGTGCGCCGGCAGTCGCAGCGCTTGCGTGTTCGCAGCGTGCACGAGGGATAGATCATGCTGTTGATGTTGACGAGGAGGCTCATTCGAGTGTCCTGAACTGGTTGAAAGATTGGAATGCTCCGAGGCCGGGCGGGTCAAGGCTTGACTTTCGAGGGTGCCCGCCGCGCCGCCGCGCGAGCCTGGTGGTGGAGTGGCCCGGCTCGCCTGCAGCGGGTGTCGCTGGCTGCTGCCGGGAGTACGCCTGGCGAGTGGGACGAGGCAGGGCCGGGGAGCCGATCAGCGGGCCGGCACGCCCGCACGGCGCGCACGCCACGCCGGCAAGGGGGAAGGCAGAATGCGGCCAACACAACGCGAAAGCCCAGGGGATATAGGCAACACCCATGGGGCATTGGCGCAATACCGTCGACTTAGCTGCGCAGCCGGTTTGCTACGACGGCCACACACTGCGTGCGCCCAGGCTCCGCCAATATTCCGTATCGTTCCTGAACGGCAGCAGGGGAGATCACACAAATGTCGAAGCCGTCGACGTGGCACAGAAGTCCAGCCGGCTCACCTCGTATGGCGAAAGGACTAAACGTACGAGCGAGGCCGAGTGACGCTCTAACAGGGTCATCGGCCTGGACGACAAGGGCTCGAACGACGGAGATCCCACTCTGCGGCAACAAGGTGTCGGGTCGGGGCGACGCCCCGACAGAAATAATCAAGGCGCCATCGCACGCGAGCCGGGCCTCGCAGCGAGTGAATCCCCGAGTGATGATCGGACCCGTGACCTCGACTTCAACCTGATGTGCGAACAAGTGGTCGAACTGACTTCCATCACGGGCGAACTCGCTGCCAGCGTTGAATAGTGTCCCGAACACATCCTGTACCTGTCGAATCTGGGCGCCAATGCCCACGCGGTCTACAAGCTCGGCCATAGCATCGGGTGGAAGCGCCGCAAAGTCGCGCGTCAGGCGAATTCACTCCGATGGGCTTTCGCAAGAGCCACCGCATCGGCGCCCGCGGCGAAGCGCAGGCGCGGTGAGGAGTCGTTCGCGGCCTGCCACACCACTTCGGCCACATCGAGGACTTCGTCGGATCCCCCCATGGACACTGGGCGCCTCAATTAGAAGCTCCGCTCGCTGCTCGCCGGCCCCTGACCGTGTCAATTTGTCGAAAGAATACGGATACCCCGTTCTGGCCAGCCGATCACGCGCCGCCGCGCGCCAGCGTGCGTCAGGGTCGAGCAACGACACTTACGACTTGCGGCCGATGGCATCCACGAACGCGCACACCATGCGGTCGAAACTCGCGTCGCGGTCAACCTGCGTTCTGAACTGCCCGATGACTTCGAGTTGGCCGAAACCATGGACCATACTTCTGATCCCTCGCAGCGCATGGATCAAGTCGTCACCGGAAAGCCCCATGGACTCCAGCAACCTCTGGATCACCGACAGCCATTCGTCAGCGGCTGCCCGGGCTTCTAAATTGGAGCTGGGCTGCATCGTGGCCGAATAGAGCCCCGGCTGGTCGCGAATAAAAGCCAGATACGCCTTGGCAACCACGATCACACCGCTAGCACCTGTTTGAGCGACAGCGCTGCTGCGCAGTTGATGCGCCAGCGCGTGGTGACCGGTCTTAGCGAGCTCCGCACGGATCTCGGGAAGACCCTCAAAGTGGGCATACACCGATGGCGGACGGATCCCGAGCCGATCGGCGATCTCCTTGATGGACAGGCCATCCACGCCGCGCACGTTGCACAGCTCCCGCGCAGCGTTCAGCACTTGCTGGCGATCAATGCCCTTCCTGGTCTGTGGGGCTGCACTGCTGGCGCCCGCGACAGGACGCGACGGCTTCTCGGTAGTTTTCCTAATGACAGTAGGCATACGGCTATTATGATTAGCCAAAGTGAGGTCGGCGTGCAAGCCCCTCGGCGAAGGGCAGCATGCTTCGCGCTCGCTGGTCCGACGCCGGCCCGCACGCTGTGCGTGCACCGGAACCTGTTGTTCGTTTTTTCATAACCTGGCCTTTTGTTCGCAAGCTTCGATATTCATTGTCGCTGCCTCGCTCCCGACTGTGCCCACCTGAATGCAAGGAAAGCCCCATGAAGATTGCCCGCGTCGAGACTCATGCGTGGAGTGCGCCACGCACTTTGCGTGGCGGGTTCCTTCGATTCAAGTACCTCCTGGAGGGCGAGGAAGGGTCTCCCGACAATTTCGCTCTCACGGTGGTCGATACGGATCAGAGCTTCAAGTCGCCGCGCCACCGTCATAACTTCGATCAGATCCGCGTCACATTGAGCGGGTCGACCAACTACGGCCCGAAGCAGAACATTGCGGTGGGCGACGTGGCCTACTTTCCGGAGGCGACGTACTACGGACCACAAGACCAAGAACTGGTGGGCAGTGCCAGCGTTGCGATGGTCATTCAGTTCGGTGGCGCGTCCGGCAACGGCTATATGAGCGCCAGACAAATGCTGGAAGCGCAGCAGCGCCTTCAATCGGCAGGGCGTTTTGAGGGCGGCGTGTTTCATCGAGAAGCACCAGCGCAAGGCGAGCGGAAGAACCAAGATTCGTATGAGGCTACTTGGGAAGAGCACAACGGACGGCAACTGGAGTACCCGGCTCCCCGCCTGACGGATCCGGTTCACTTCCGTGCGGACAACATCCCGTGGGTTCCCGTTCGAGGCGCCGAGGGTACGTATTCGAAGGAACTTGGCGTCTTCACAGAGCGAAATGTTCGCCTCGGTGCAATCCGGCTTGAGGCGGGTGCGCGCTACACCTTGCCCCTCGTTCAACAAGGACGCCTTCTCTTCTTCACCACGGGCACCGGAAAGATCTGCACGACCGATTCATGGAGCGCGCACAGCGCCGTGCACCTCTGCGCAGGCGAGACGATGGACCTGTCGGCTGAGAACACTTCTGAAGCATTGATTCTCGCAATGCCCTATTTTGGGAAGGAGGAAGTATGCGCCTGATCATTTCGCGGATCGTCCTCCTCGTCGCGATGCTCCTTGTCACTTTCGCAGCGACAGCGGATACGTATCCAAGCAAGCCGATCCGAATTCTCATCGGCACTGCACCTGGCGGTGGAACCGACGGCATCGCACGTCTCTTGGGAGATGCACTGTCCACAACCCTGAAAGTTCCGGTGGTGGTCGAGAACCGGCCGGGCGCAAGCGGCCAGATGGCATCCGAGCAAGTGCTCAAGGCGCCGCCCGACGGCTACACGATCATGATTGCGCAGAACGGGCACGTGACAAATCCAACGTTCTCGAAGAAGCTTCCCTACGACACCCTCAAGGATTTCACGTCCATCGCGCCGCTCGCGAAATCGCCACTGGTCTTGGTTTCCTCCAGTGCATCCAACGTGAAGTCTTGGACTGAATTGGTTGCGTTGAGCAAGCGCGATTCAAAGTCGCTGTCGTTCGCCACCGCTGACTCATCGGCTCGATTGGCTGTCGAACAGATTCGCGAGACAACGGGACTGCCCTTGGTCGCATTGCCATACAAGGGCACGGCTCTCGCCGCCACGGATGTGGCTGGCGGACATGTCCAGTACAGCGTGACAACGATGTCGTCCGTGTTGCCTTTCCAATCCACCGGAAAGATCAACTACTTGGCAACCTTGGCTCGCGAGAGGTCGCGGTTTATTCCGAATGTGCCGACGCTCAGTGAGCAAGGGGTGGCTGACGTTGAGGTTCTCGGATGGTGGGCGGCCTTCGGACCGGCCAATTTGCCCGCCCCGGTGATTGCAGAACTCAGCACTGCAATCCGGTCTGTCCTTGCGCAGCCGCAGGTCCGAGATCGGTTGCGCACGCAGTTCGTCGAGCCGTGGATTGGGACACCCCAAGAGCTGGACAAGTTCGTACGCAGCGAGATTTCGAGCATTCAGCAGTTGGCTAAGAAGGCCAACATTCAGCCCGAATAGGCCAACCGAGCCGCCTGGTCATCTTCGGGGTGAATGAATCACGCGGCTTTCCCAAGGACTTATAGATCGCGGTCATCGAGGCTATCATCGCAAAAACGCCAGTCAATCACCCAACCCCGCTTCGGCGGGGTTTGCTTTTTGGCGATTCCACTACTAAGCAGAAAGCATGCAAAGACCACCACTACGCCATGGACGCGAATGCCCATACGCGGACCCGGGCGTTCTTCATGCTGAACTGACGGCATGAGGGTACTAGTCTGCGGCGGACGCGACGACGACGACTCGGCGTTCATCGTGAATGTCCTCGACCGCGTTCATGCCCGCCAACCCGTCACGCTCCTGATCGAAGGCGGTGCGACGGGTGTAGACAATCTCGCACGCCGATGGGCCATCGCACGAGGTATCGAGGTTGCCACGTACCGCGCCGACTGGAATCGCTATCAGCACCGCGCTGTGCCCATCAGAAACTCTCAGATGCTGCGCGAGGGTCGTCCGGAGCTCGTGCTCGCGTTCAAGGGTGGTCGCGGGACCGCGCACATGGTCACGATTGCTGCGGCAGCGCTCGTGCCGGTGTTGAAGACCTGGCGGCTCGCGGATCAGGCAGGGCCCAATTGAGCAACATTCCCTCAACGCGCGGCAAGAACTCGTCTGCAGGGCATTCGCTGACCTTCCCCGAGCTCCGCATCACAGGGCCTGGGTCTGCTCCGTACAAACTCGGGGAGCTCATGTATCTCTATGATGGCGAGACACATGTCGGCACCATCGGGGCAGTGACCGTATCACCGGGTGGGAACGAGGTTCACTTGGACCGCTTCGTGCCCTCAGCCATCGAAATGCGGCATGGATGGGTGATGAGGAAGATTGTGCTCGTTGAGGTAGTCGCATTCTTGGCTGAGCATTTCGCGACGGTACCAACGATCAGGGTCTCCTTGAATTCGCCCATTGAAAGTCACGACGACTTCCTCAAGGTCGCAAGGGACCGTGCCCAGTTCCTGCATCAGATCGGTGCACAACAGATCGACATCATCCCCAGCTTCACGCCATCAAATCGGGGCAATTTCACGGTTGCCGGAGTCTGGAGGCGCAACCCGCAAAGCTTCAAGGCCCTCAATGTTGCTCTACGCCACGAACGCGATGCGCACCGGTCTCGGAGGGCGGCTTCGGGCACGTTCACAGGCCGCTTAGCGAATCTCAGCGCACAGATCAGACGCCTATTTTTTGGCAGTCAGGAAGGGTCCCGCTAGGCACTTCGCATACATTGGGATTCCACCCGCAGGCGGCGGGCTTTTTCATGCGCGTTGGGCGGACGGCCGCCGGCATCGAGGAACCGCCCGTGCCCGGGTGGATGCCGAAGCGTCCTCCACCAGCGCCGGAGGCCGTCCGTGTCGCCGCGATGGAGTCCTACAGATCCGAGAACCGCGATTGGCCGGTCTAGTTGCGGGAGATCCACCTATCAATAACTGACCGATAAGGGGAGAAAAGCAGGGCCGCAGGCGATGCCGGTTCGAGCGTAAACGGCCGAAGATTCGACCGGCTCGTCAGATTCCTTGGATTTTAGTAGTTCAAGGCGAAATCGGCTTACTCGCCTCGCTGTCAGTATCGCTACGCAGCTTCTTATCAAGGATCGGCACATCCCCATTGAGTAGGTGCGTTCGGGCGGCTTGCACTGCGGCTTTGTGCACAGCCTCCGGCAAGGAGCGTCCGTTCAGGTAGTCGGCGACCAAGGCTTCGGCGGCCTCGGCGGCAGCGGAGCGGCGAACGTATCCAGTTGCCCCATCCACTGCTTGAAGAACGTCGGCGCCTCTACCAGTGGGCTGGACGGCCAGCGGTCGTAGTCCGCGGGGTCGAGGATCACCACCATGCGCTTCTCCTCGTCGGGTTTGTGGAAGCGCTGGAAGACCGGGTGGCCGTCCGCGTCAACCGTCAGCATGGCGAAGCTGAAAAGCTCCAGCCCCTCCGCGCCATTTCGTGTAGATGCCCGCGATGCCCATCGGCACCTCACCCGGTTGCTGGATGCGCCATCGCACCGCCTTGCTGGTCTCGTAGCTCGGCTCCAAGATGGCCTCGGCCGGGACCACGCAGCGTTGGCTTCGCCTCCACGCGTCGCGGAAACTGGGGAGCGTGGCCACTGTCTCCGACCGCGCGTTGTAGGTCCGYCGCCCGTAGGCGAGCTCCTTGGCGAAATACGGCAGCAGGCCGAAGGCGCCATCGTCGACACGCCGATTTTCCTGAACCGTCTTCGACCAGGCGGACGAACGGAGCCAGTCCGGTGAGAAAGGTGACGGCAGGCGGCTCGTCTCGCTCACGGGCTACGCCGAAGAAGCTCAGGAGCCGGGCAGCCCTGCTGACGGCTTCATAGTTGCTGCACATCTGCACATCTGCACATCTGCGCATTGTGCGGGAGGTCAGGCCCAGTTCAGGGGCTGTCGCGACCATGGGATCCTCCTCCGACCTCCAAGGTCTTCGCCCGCTTCGGCGGGTTTTTTTCATGGCCGTTCTCCTCCGCTCCCACGGTTCCTGGATCTCCAGAGCCCAGGTTCTGGAGGAGCGCCCGTGGTCGGGAGTGCTCGACTTCAGGAAGGCCAAGGTCGAGCACTATGGGAACAGCATGCAGGCCCGACTGCTGTCCCTCAAGGGCATGGACAAAGACCTCTTGCCGCCCCTGCAGTACGCCCGTGTGGTGATCATCTAGGATGGCGGCGTCCTGATCGAAGGGATGGAGATCCACTTTCGGGCCAGCAAGAGCAAGCCGGAAGCGAAGAAGCAGACCTGGTGGTGCATCACCGAGGACGACATCGGCTTCGCGGCGCTGGAGCGGATGAACCCTCGCTGCACGACCGGGTTCGACGCCAACCTGGACGATGCATGACAGCCAGTTGCCCCGGGTAGCATGACGATTGAAGGAGCCCCACCATGAGCATGACGGAGCCAGGAAGCCTCGATGATGAAGAACTGCTCAACCGCGCGCACCAACTGCGCTTGTTGGCACTGCGCGGCCACTCGGAGGCGCGGGGATCTGCTCACCTTCACGAGGTCGAGGTTCGGCGGCGCTTCGGATCGGCCACGACATTGAGTGCCCCACTGGAGCCGGCGCCGGCGCGCCGCCGTCCGTTCTGGCGGTTCTGGTGAATCCTCCTGGCAGCCGCTCCCGCCCTCGGGTCTACCTGGCCGGGCCCGACGTGTTCCGTCCCGATGCCGAGGCGCACCTGCAAGCCTTGGCGCAGGAGTGCCACGCTCTCGACATGGAGGCCCTGATCCCGGCCGAGTGCGCTGTCGCCTCGGGATCCGGCCCCGAGCGAGCCAGGCACATCTACGAGTCGAACATGGTGTTGCTGCGCCATGCAGACGGCGTCATTGCCAAACTGCAGCCTTTCCGCGGGCTCGAGCCTGCCTCGGGGACCGTGTTCGAGGTGGGCGTCGCGGTTGCGCTGGGTCTGCCTGTCGTCGCCTACGGATTGCCCGATGGAACCTACGCCGATCGCGCGGCGGCGGCCCTCGCGACGCAACGGGATGGGGACGGCGTGTTGCGCGATGCCGGCGGCGCAGCGGTCGAGGACTTCGGCCTGTCGCTGAACTTGATGCTGAGCTGCTCGGTGACGCTGGAACCGTGCGCCGAGGCCGCCTTGGCCAAGCTGGCCAGCGTGCTTTTGCGAAGGTAGACCGCCCAAACGCGGCACCAGCGCGAGGAGATCGAGCCGGCACCAAACACCTGGAAGCGCGCGAGGGGATTCAGGTTCCGTTCAACCGCGCGTTTCAGCATGAATCCGCCATCCTTTCCTCTCGACCAACTTGGTCTTGCCCGCTTCGGCGGGCTTTTTCATGGAGCGCCGATCCGGCCGGACGCAGACTTCGGTCCGAAGTGCCTTAGCGCCTTGTGACCCAGCGCCGTGACCATGTGGACCTGCGCAGGTTGGGCCGTCCCGGTCGGGGGAAAGCTGCAGATGATGCGCCCGGCGGCGTGGAGTATTCGGAGCTCCTGCTGCACGGCAGGATTCACGATCTCGATCGGCAACTCGGCATCTGCGAGCGCCTGAAGCAGTTCCATCGGCATAGCAGGCTCCTCGTGGCTCGGAACCAGTTGGAGGGCGGTCGCCGGCATCGGGGAATCCGCTCCGTCTGGGAGCGGTGCCTAGTGCATCCCCTACCAGCGCCGGAGGCCGCCCCTTCAAACCATCGGCAGTGGACGCGATAGAAAAACTAGCTCTTCTGAGAGGCGCCGTCAATCGCCTGAAGGCCCAGCCTTGACAGGGTTTCGCGCTTGCCTGGCGGTGCGTCCGATGGCAAAACCAAAGCGTCCACCAAGCCTTGATGTTCCTCGTAGGGGTCTTTCCTCGTAGGGGTCTTCATAGGTCCAGACGGCGTCCTCCAGCCGCCTTTCGCCGAGATCCAGGCTGGAGTAGTTCGCCGTTCCCTTGAAAGGGCATTCGGTGGTCGTCGTCGAGCGTTTCAGCTTCTCCATCCTGACGTCGGAACGAGGGAAGTAGTAGCGCGCGGGAGCGTTGTCCTCATCGACTCTCACGACGCTGTCCGAGGTGGCAATGACGACGCCTTCGACCTCGACTTCGACAGGTTGGCGGAGGCGTGTTTCCCGCACCTGATGGTCGGGTTGCTTCCGGTGACCGGGTGATCTGCTCACTTCGTCCTCCTAGTTGATCGTCTTTTCGGTGTGGTGCGGGCCGGGGTATTGATGTCCGCCATGCCCTTGGCTCTTACTGCTTCGGCCTGTGCCGCGCAGACGGACTTCTCAGCGTCCTTCAGGTTGTCGCAATTCTTCATAGCCGCACCGTAGCTATCCACTTTCGCCTCAGCTGCCTTGCGCGCGTTATCGTTGCCTGTCGGCCCGTCTTTCACGGAACCGTGCGGCGGAGCCGGTCGCATCGATCTCCGCTGGCAACGGGAGCGCCGCTCGTGCACCTGCCTGAATTGCGAGCAGGCAACTTGCAGATCGAATTTCAGAAAAGGTCCTGGCATGCCGGCCTCCTGTCCCTCTTGTGCAGTCAGGCCCGAATGGGTGTGGGCGCTGTCCGCCATGCCTGCGACCTTGAGTGCTCAGCCATGGCGCTTGAAGTACTGAACCTCGCGCTCATGCTGCTGCGCCTTTTCTCGCGAGCTGAATGTGCCAAGGTTGCGGCGCTTGCCGGTCTTGGGATCGGTCTTGCGCGAATAGAGACGGTATTCCCCCGTGGCAAGTTTTCGGATCATCGGAGACTCCTTTCCATTTGGTGTTGGCAAAACAAATTCATTCTCGGCTGCAACCGCGAGAGAGCATGTCGGACGATTTCACTTTGCGCTGACAGAACCAGAACTCCGAAGGAGTTGAGGTCATCTTTCCGAGGTCGCGGGAAGATATCCTACAAAACGAGACTGCCGCAACCGATCCGTGCGCTTGGCGCCATGCACGAAACAGACGTATCCAGACGGAGATGGAATAATCCATGGCGTCAGAAGTCCGCACCTTCGAGAAAGTCGATGCTTGGTGGCGAGCTGCCAACTATCTGTCCGTCGGGCAAATCTATCTGCTCGACAACCTGCTGCTGCACGAGCCACTGTCGCTCGCACACATCAAGCGCCTGCTGGGCCATTGGGGTACCACGCTCGGGCTGAGCTTTATCTACGCCCACATGAATCGCGTGTTCGCGAACCGGCATCTGAGCTCGATCGGTGTTGGCGACGACGCCTGGTCCGCCATGCCCAGGACCGGCGATGAAGCCTACCTTGAAGGAACCTACGGCGAGGTCTATCCCCACGTCGGACGCAACGCCGAGGGCATGCGCCGCTTGTTCAGCAGCTCTCCTTTCCGGGAGGAATCCCGAGTCACGTGGCGGCCGAGACGCCAGGCTCCATTCATGAAGGCGGCGAACTCGGCTATTCGCTGCTGCATGCCTATGGCGCCGTCTTCGACAGCCCCGGCCTCCTGGCGTGCTGCGTGATTGGCGACGGTGAGGCGGAAACTGGTGCGCTGGCTGCGAGCTGGCATTCGAACAAGCTTTTTCAATCCCCAGCGCGACGGGGCCGTGCTGCCGATACTGCATTTGAATGGTTACAAGATTGCCGGGCCGACGATGCTGGCCCGCATCGGGGACGAGGAACTGTTGCAGCTGCTGCGGGGCAATGGGTATTCGCCGCATTGCGTCTCAGGTAGGGAATCGGTCGCGATGCATCGCGACATGGCTGCCGCGCTCGATGAAGCGCTCGACGAGATTGACGACATCCAGCAGGAGGCGCGCGCTGGTGGCTCTGTGCGCCGGCGATCCTGGCCGGTGATCGTGCTGCGTTCTCCTAAGGGCTGGACCGGCCCGAAGGAGGTGGATGGCGTGCCGGTGGAGGGAACGCAGCGGGCGCAGCAGGTGCCGCTGGCAGGATTTGCCGACCATGCATGAGCGCATCGAACTGCTGGAAGCGTGGATGCGAAGCTACCGGCCACAAGAGCTGTTCAGCGCGGAGGG
The DNA here is from genome assembly GCF_052114385.1 of Variovorax sp. M-6. Classification (NCBI taxonomy): domain Bacteria; kingdom Pseudomonadati; phylum Pseudomonadota; class Betaproteobacteria; order Burkholderiales; family Comamonadaceae; genus Variovorax; species Variovorax sp. M-6. The sequence goes on from NZ_JBFREQ010000024.1 coordinate 15,638, forward strand.
CGCGTTTCTCGACGACATCGCGGCGCTGGCCCCCGCGGCGCAAGCCGCATGAGCGCCAACCCGCACGCGAACGGCGGCTTGTTGCTAAAGGAACTGCACCTGCCGGACTTTCGTGACCACGCGGTGGATGTGCCTGCGCCGGGGGCTGCAACTGCCGAGGCAACCCTTGTGGCCGGCAAACTGTTGCGCGAGGACGCGCCTGAATGAAGCACAGAGCAACTTCGGGCTCATGGGGCCCGATGAAACGGCCTCCAATCGCCTTGACGCAGTATTCGAGGTGACGGATCGGATGTCGACGGCGGAAATTCTTCCTGGCGACGAATATGTGGCACCCGACGGCCGGGTCCTGGAGGTGTTGAGCGAGCACATTTGCCAAGGCTGGCTCGAGGGCTACCTGCTGACCGGGCGGCATGGATTTTTCTCGTGCTACGAGGCTTCCATCCATATCCTCGACTCGATGTTCAGCCAGCATGCCAAATGGCTCAAGGTCGCACGCGAGATTGGCTGGCGACGCCCGACCGCTTCTCTGAACTACCTGTTGACCAGCCATGTCTGGCAGCAAGATCACAACGGCTTCAGCCATCAGGATCCGGGTTTCATTGATCACGTGGCCAGCAAGAAGGCGGAGGTGGTTCGCATCTACCTGCCGCCCGACGCGAACACGCTGCTGTCGGTGACGGATCATTGCTTGCGCAGTCGGGGTACGTCAACGTCAACGTGGCGGGCAAGCCGCCGCAGCCCCAGTGTTTGGACATGGCTTCTGCCATTCGTCACTGCAGCATGGGCGCCGGCATCTGGCGCTGGGCCTGCAACGACGAGGGGGTATCGCCGGACGTGGCGATGGCCTGCGCGGGCGACGTGCCCACGCTGGAAACCCTGGCGGCGGTCGATTTGCTGCGCGAGCACCTGCCTCAGCTGCGGGTGCGGGTGGTCAACGTGGTGGATCTGTTGACGCTGCAATCACAGGAGGAGCACCCGCACGGACTGTCCGACGCTGTTCGATTCCATCTTCACCGGCGACAAGCCGGTGATCTTCGCCTTTCATGGTTATCCATGGATCATCCATCGGCTGATCTACAAGCGCGCGAATCACGACAGTTTCCATGTGCACGGCTATCGGGAGGAGGGAACCACCACCACCCCGTTCGACATGACGGTGCTCAACCGGCTTGACCGCTGTAGTCTCGCATCCGATGCGATTGACCGTGTACCGCGTCTGCGTGATCAGGCCGGCCATGTGCAGCAGTTGTTGCGCGACCGGCTGCTCGATCACCGCTCCTATGTACGGCAACACGGCATCGACATGCCCGAGATCGCGCAGTGGCGCTACCATAGATCTCGGCGATCTTGCACGGGAAGGCGGAAGGCTCCGAACCGGAGGTAGTGAGCGCCCGGCAGCTCAGGGTCCGACCTCCTCACCAATAGACTAAGGCCGGTGAGGTGCTTGCTGTCAGGGGCGAGGCAAGCGAGAACCGGTCGCCCACCACTTCACGCTCGGGAACCGCTGCTTGGTAAATCCGCCGGATCTACTTGAACGTAGATGACGCTGGCCGCGAGGAATCGGTTGATGGGCTGCGGTTCCAAGCCAGCCTTCCTTATCAGACGGAATGGCGATATGTACGTCCCTACCTCGTGCATTTCCTGCAAGGCCCAAGTCAGAAGGCGCAGTCGATAGTGCAGAGCCGACTCGCAAAGAGCATGCTCGAATGCCCGGACCCGACGGCAGAGATTTAGGACCCCCGATGGTGATAGCCCAGTTGCGGTGGCGGCTTCACGCAGCCCGAACTTCTCTGGGCGTCCCTCTCGGCAGAACGTAAGGTCCATTTGTGTCCTGATCAATTTTACAAGGGCTCGATCTCGCGCATCGGCTCTAGCCGATCTGGCACGCTCCCTGAACGAATTGAGCCAGCGCCTGTCGCGACACCAAGCGCGAGCTGTCGCCTGATCAAGGCGATATCGGGACCTGCTTACCCCGGCGATTGTGACGCGATCCTCTGCTAGCGATGGAACCGACAGTCTTGCGCTTCGACCGCCAACAAGCTGCTCGCCCAGCCATGCTTGGTCTTGGAGGAAGAGTCGCCAGAACACAAATCGTGAATGCGTACGCACGGCTTTCCATTTGATACCGCTGTCCAATGACTTCATAGCTAGCAACTCCTTGCGCGCTTCCGACGTGCTGTCGGGCATGGTCGGTTTTCTCCTGCGTGGAACCGGTTCATCCGGCTCCGGCATGCTGCTGATCGCTTCGCACGCGCTTGATAGGTCCAGCCCGAGGGAAGTCAGGTATACGCAGATCTCCGGCGTCCTGCTGCGCAAGACCCGACCGATGGGCGGCGCGTTCGGTTCAACCATGCGCCAGTCGTGAGACGGCTTGCCGAAGCACTTGTGGAGCAGCGATTCCACCGAGTCGCCGCGCGCACGACACTCCCGCCTTATCAAACGGGTGGCCTGAAGCGCGGAAACTCTGGGAAGATTTGTTGTCAGACATTCATGCTCTAGGCAGGCAAGGCGATAGAAGGGGTCATTCTTCGAGACAACATCGCGCTCAATTGACAGGTCAGTTCCACATTCACAAGCGAATCCCAGGTTCAAGGGCCCTAAGCTTGAAAGCAAGACGCGGTTGCATGCCGGACATCGATGGATCAGCGGCGTGCGATGCTTGAAACAGATGTTGGAACCCGGTAGTTGATGGCTCCTCAACGCGTAGGGGGCCCGCCCGGCGTGCTTGGCTTCGCGCAAGCAGGCCGTACAGACTCTGAGTTCGGCACGGATACGAGATGCTCGCGATAAAACAAAGGCGGGGACCCGAGGGGTTTCCTGGTCTTTGCACTGGGTAGCAACGGCGCAAGGAGTCGTAAAAAAGGCCCAGTATGGCTTGGTGCTGAGAACGTCCACTATGTACGCAATGTCTAGCCCGATCCTGTTGGCCAAGTTGACCCACTTCGGCGTAAGTACACTCACGTCCATGTGCAGTGAATTGCGCTGGTATTTGCTCGCGCCAAGCCACGTCAGAAGGACATGTGGCGAACCCAGAGAATTCTCCTCCGTGATGCGTCCGAGAAATGTCCCAACGATCTCATCCTCAAACGCCACTGGAAGGCGCGGAAGCGCTAGCATCGCGTGGTCTCCTCGAATCCTCCAGGCGCCTTGCGCAAGCCGGCAAGTTTGAGGGGCTTCCAGGCCCCATAGCTGCCTTCGAGATCTCGAAGCTTGACAATGGCGCGGCTGTACCGAAACCGCTGAAACTGCTCGACCGTCTCTTCGCTTTCGTCCAAAGCCTCGCGCACGAGCGGTAGCCGATAGACATTTCCCCTGATCGATGCTTCCGGGCCGCCGGCGCGCATCAAAAACGTACGGGAGATACGTCCACGCGGAGACGTCCCACGCAGATTGGTAGACGCCGTCCGAATTCGGCCCGCATAGAGCTCGTCGCGCTTCTCCCAGTTGACGCGCGTGCGCGGCTTCGCGGCCATCGCCTTGTCGGCATTTGCCTCGAGCAGCCATGCGCGATCGTGCCGATAGAGCAGGGCGTAGCTACTTGCAACCAAGGCTCGGCGCTCTCGCACAGAGCGCCCGTGGGCGGCGCTCGCGAGCCAGATAGCGCGGTGCGCTGTGAGCTGATCTGGCGTGGGGACCTTCGACGGCAGGGCCAAGGTGGCCCTTATCCGATAGACGGAGCTCAGCGACAGACGGGTTGCGTCGCTGACCTTCATGGGCGCCGTGCCCGCAGCGAGCAAGCCCCTGGCATCAGAAATTCTCTTGGGCGTGAGCGACTTTCGCCGCTCTGCGATCCTCAAGCCGAGGATACGGCGTCTTTTCACAACGGTCGTGACGCTCAGTCCCAGCTTCTTGGCAGCCGTCCGACAGCTGAGCGAGTCGTCCGTCAAGACGAGCTCCGACAATCCGTCGGCTGTCGGCGGCGCAGCGATCCGTTTGATCTCGTCTAACTCAAGCGACTCCTTCGAGGCCAGCTTTACCGCCTCCGCATAGGAGGCAAACGATTCGAAGAGAAAGTTGATCAGAACAATGTGCGTGACTGGATGCGAGAAGCGGCTTCTGGGTCGTAGCAAGCCAAATAGCCAGCCGAGTACGCCGTTCGACGATTGCGCTATGCGCTCGCCCAGGGGCCAGTGCTCAAAGTTCCGATGCTTCTCGAGAATGGCCTGCGAAAGCTCGCCCCAATGAATGCGGCCACCGGACGTTGCCAGGCCGAGGTCAGCGAGCTTGGCTAGGTAAGCAGATCGGCAAGTCTCACCGGAGAGAGGCAGATCGGATGAATTGAGTGCTGCGTGGGAGGTCAGCGCAAAATGCGTGAGCGCCTCCAGGGCGCTCGCTGGAACACAAATTTGCATCCTTGGCGGAGAGGGGATGCGTCGAAGCGCACTTCGGGCCGTATCGCTGCTCTGGAGAAAATACTTGACGAGCGGGGTTCCGTGGATCGAACAGACAACAACTCCTGGAAGAAGATGGGCACGATGCCAGTAGAACGTTCCCTCGGTATCCCATGCCGTGCGGTCGCACATAACGCACGACCGGAACATCGTGGTCGCCGAAAATCGATGCGCCGGCAGTCCGAGCCAAGTCTTGAGTGACTGGCCGGTGCCTCTCGTGGCCCGTGTTACGAGTTCGTTCCACTTTGCTTCCGACATGAACGGCCTGTAGTACGGATACTGTGTCGTAAGCTCGATGATCTGCTCCAAGCTAGGGTATGGGCTCAGTTGCGGCGCCGTCTCAAGCAAAACGGAAAGGTCTGACGGAAGGTCTGCGCTGATGACCGCCTTCAGCCGTCCAAACGCAAGCGCGACGAATTGCTTGCTAGTCCCCATGCAATTGCTCAGGTTGGCTCGCCCGAGGTAGCTGTACAACGCTTCGTCTTCAAGGTGACTCAGCGTGATTGGCAACGTTTGGTCGTTCATCGCTCTCTCCTCCGAATCAGAATCTGGGCGTAATGGTTGGGAGATCCTTGTAGGAGCTGGAACCAGCACCGGTCGCCTTAGAGGTCTTGCGTCGAGGTGCCTCATGCTTGTCGGGGTCGCCCTCTTGGAGCGCCTGCTCTACCTCACCGAACTCCTCATCGGTCTCTGCCGATTCATCATCCTCGGCCTCAGGCAGCCCAGCGAGCCGGCGCAGCATGATCGGATCGACAGCGAACAGCAGATCCTCGAATTTATAAAGGGACCTGCCGCCGGCCTTGAGCGCCTTGATTGCTTCGCTGAGAATGCCCATCTCGTTTTCGGCCACGCGTTCGAAGGATCGAGCGTCTACCTGTTCGTTACCTCCGATCGCCTTGCGTTGGGCAAGCGTGAACGCCATGGTGGTGAACGCGGGGTTGCCTCCACCGCATTCCCACCACGCGCCCAAGATGTCGTTGTCTATATTCACAGGGTTCCTCACCAGTAAGAACTTCCACTGAGCCTCGCAGAAGGCAATAAACTGTGGATCGGACCTTCGCATCTGAGGAAATGGGTAGTCACCGAGGCGTCCAAGCTTCCTCGTGTTTGCGACGCTTTTCTTCAGAACAGGTACCAGCGCTGGTGTGCCGCATACGAAGAGCGAAACGCCAGCGCGCTCGACAAGCTGACTGAAAAAATTGAGAACGATATCGGCATTCTTTCCGGTCGCTGCTCTGAGATGCTGAAGGTCGTCGACAAAAATCATCGCCAGAGAGATGGTTGAGGACACCTGATGGATAAGCTGCGCCATGCCGGCGATGCTGGATACAGCTTTTGCCAACTTTACATAGTGGGTGTTCTCTAGTATGTCATCGACAGTCTGAAAGAATTGAAGACAGAGGCTCTTGAGTGTGCCGTCGTGTGGCGTGGACAAGCAGACAACTGGGACCTGGCGTCTCTTGAAGGGTCTGCTCTTGTACTCGGTGTGCTCAATTACCTTAAGGTATGGCGCCAAGAATCTACTGGCAAAGGTTGTCTTTCCACTTCCGGTGACTGCAGACACTATGATTGCGCGAGATTTCTGCTGAAACGAGTTGAGTTCCGAAGCATTGATACCCAGTGAGTGCAGAAAATAGTCGTGCTGACGCCCAGTGGGCAACAATGGGTTTCTTGTAATGTATGGGTCCCTAATCATCGTTGTCAGCTTCTCGCCGACATTCTTGTATTCGGCAAATGGATAGACGAAGAAGTCTAGATGGGCGAGCTCTGCCAGGCGTTGCATCTCTGCCTTCTTCCGGAGGACACGCGAAAATGGCGGAGGTGTGTGAGCGATGCGATGGACAATTTGAATCTTGTCCGGCTCCATCGGATGGAGCGCCTCGATCAGGGGGTTGCCATCGTACAGCGACACTCCAGTCGGCTCGTAGATGGCCTTCTGCGTGATGTATTGATAGGTCATGATTGATGGTTCCCCCTACTGCCAAGGTGTGTCTTCCCAGTCCCCGAGACTGCGAGAACTATCGTTGGGCGAGACTTCTGTTGACACGAGTCGAGTGTCAAAGCATGCAGCATGGCCAACAGATCTGTCTGCCGTCGGGGGACATATTGCATGTGAGCGATCCGATGGGCAGCTTGAGTTTTGTCCGACTCCATCGGAGGGAGCGCCTCGATCCATGGATTGCCGTCGTACGGCGACGCTCCAGTCGACTTGTAGCTGGTCTTCTGAGTTTTGTATTGACGCGTCATGATTGCAGGTCCTTCCGAGGAAATATGATTGCTAGAGAAGGGTGAATGAACTTCGCCTGAAAAGGCCCGACGTTGTTGCCCATACCTATGCAAAGCGTCTGCGCCTCGCGGTCCATACATCGAAATGTGTTGCATCATCCTTGACGCAGAGCGTCGGCAAGCCTTGCGATGTCCGCGGCGCGCTCCTGTTCCTCCAACCGTTGGGATTCAGGCTTGGACCTGGGAGATCGCTTGGGCTTTGCGGGATCCGGGGCGAGACGCCCGTCAAGGAGGCCTTTGACCTTGCGCGTCTCTTCCTGGCGGTGAAGTCGAGTGGTGGCCGCATCCTCCCGCAAAGGCGGCGACTTGGGACGAGGATGACGAGGCGTTTTCGGTTGCTTGCTGTCGTGTATGAGTGTGTCGTTCCTCGTTTCATCGCGTAGGAGGCGGGCCCTTTCTACCGCTGCGGCTTCCTCTTCGGTCGTCAGGCCTCGTAACTGCTGGGCATCAAGCTCCGACATTGCCCAGGTGGACCACGTTCGACCGCGGTTGGTCACTACTTGCACTTCCTCACGGTATGTCTTGTCCGACCGGACATCAACTCCGTGGGTGCTCCTGAGCGCGTGGCGCCCGACCGCGTGCGCGTGCGCACTCATTGTTGGATCCTGGGCAAGAGATAGCGCTTCGCGATCGGCGGGGTAGTACTTGTGCTTGCCGAACGTGAGTATTCCGTCCGAGATGGAGCCTCGGCCGTGTGCCAGAAGTGCGCGCCGGACATCGTCCTCTGTCAGGGTGCTGACCTTTGCCCCGGTGATGTTGTCACAGCCCCAAACATAGATTGCACTCGGAGTCGGAGGGACGCCATGTTGCAACACCGCCAGGTGCTTCTCAAGGGCGCGGTGAACGCGATTGTTGTAACGATCGACGGCCTCTACCAGAGCACGGTAGACGTCCTGCAATGACTCGGCGGCGTAGGTCTTTGCCTTGCGCGCTTGCCTTTTGCTTTTTGGGTCCAAAGGGCGACGCGCGTAGGTGCCTAAAAGCTGGCTGGACGCCATCCTTTGCTTGAGAGTTCGAAATACACGCTCAACGACTGCCTTGCCATTCGGTGTTTGTGGAGGCAACGTCACCACCTCGATTTTCAGGCGGCGAAGCGCTTCAATGTTGTTGTTCGATAGAAACTCGCTTCCGCGGTCTTGCACGATCACGTTGGGAACCCGTCCGCGAACCCAACGTCTCTCGTCGTACTCGATGCCCAACGCGCGAAGACGTGAAGCCCTTGGGGAGAGTGCAAGGAGCAGGAGTTGCTTCAACTCCTCCCAAGAAAGAGAATTGAGTGTTACGTAGATGCTGACGATGAACTTTGAGCCCCGGTCTATCAATAGATAGATCCACGGCTTCCCAACGCACACAGGATCTCCATGTACGTCTTTGGCGATCAATTCGATGCGCCCTCCGGTGGCGTCCACTTCGTACACTTCGCCGGGTCCCCGGACGAAGGAGCTTCTACCCTTCTTGTCTGAGGAAAGTGCGGGAATGTTGTCGAGGAGATCCTTGTCGTAGTTCTCTCCATCTCGAACGGATCGTCGAAACGTCCAGTAGGTAATTGGCAACGGCGCCTGTCCCGCTTGCCACTGTGCGTAAACTTTGGGATATCGCAGGGCAAACGGTCCATTCAGATAGGTCCAGTGCGCTTTTGCGAGCGTGGATGGATCTTTGCCCACCTTTTTGACCGTATCCACCATCTCCTGGTCATCGACTACGTGATCGATGACGAAATGGTTTGGCCCCTTCGATTTGGCGATATTCTGTTGAGGACCTGGCGGAACCCTTCGTTTGCGCTCGACCATTTGTGGTTCGAGGTCAAGTTCGGGGAACAGCGTTGCCTGCAGCGGTTCGCGCTCGGATTCGGACGCATCATGTGAGTCGACCTTGCTGCTGCACGGCGTCGGACCTGGGTTCAGGTGCCTCAGCCCTGCTTCGACTCTGCCAAAGTAGTAGTAACGCAGGAGCAGCCGCAGGATCGTTCGCCACTGCAGTTCAAGTTCTAGCGCGCGTTCTTTGATCCTTGTGTGAAAGTGGCAGCGTGCCAAGTGTGCTTCTGTGTCGAAGAAGTCGACCAGCGGCTTGATCCAACGATAGGCTGCATCGACGTCGGATTCGATCTCATCAGGCAAGATCCGCGACTTCGATCTGCTCTTCGATTCAAGCGCCTCGCCTTGAAAGAACTCCGCAGGTAGAGCGGTGCGCTGTAGCCTCCAGCTTCCTGCATCGACAGAGGCCTGAACTTCGCTTCGACGGAGTCGATGCGGCTTGCGGCAATACCTGGCTCCTGGCGGGCCGATATAGCTAACGACATAGATGCTGCTGCTGAAGGCATGAGTGATACGCAGGCGGACGGCATCTTCTTCCTTGCCTGCCTTGAGAAGGAGACCGACCTGCAACTCATTGGTGGCAGCGTCCTCATACTCACCAGCCATAGAGGCCTCACCTGGAGCTCGTTGAGTCTTGGATCCGCAGGACCTCGAGCAACTCGCGATGAATTTCCCTTCGCGAAGGTTCTACGTGCCGTTCCGAGCCGCGTCGCCGCGTCGCCTTTGATGCTCTTAGGCTATGGAAAAGGGCATAGGTGCCGTTCGCGCTGCTGTTTGGGTAGAGGACGCGCTCGACACAGGCTTTGAGGTGAAGTGGAAGTGAAGCCGTCGTCATTCGGATCTCCTTTGGAGCTTCTCTCTCGCGGCGAAGCCGGGTTGCTGTACAGCCGCGGACGCTTCGGAAGTCGCTCAAGGTCGACTAGGCGGCAGCCTGGGGCTATCAGGCAGTCGAGTCGGGTTTCTTCGATTGTTCGTGGCGAGCAACGCTGCGCGGACCTCGAGGAAGGCGGCCGAGGGGAACTCCGGATCGCGATCCACGACCAATAGGACCGGTCTCGAGCCAAGGCCCGGATGGCGCAGCCATTTCCGTTCAAAGGGGTGGCTGACGGGGTCCCGATGCATTCAGTAGGTGCACGTTTAGGAGTGGTCATGATCGAGCAGTACGACAGAGTGATTGAGACTGACGGGCCGGTGCAAATCGATGCGGATTAGGTTCGCCCAGGCGCAATACTGGAACTGGTTCTGCGCGTCTTTCTGAGGAAAGTTGGCTCGAGAGGCGGTAGCCTCAATCAGGTCCTTCAGAGGAACACCAACCTTGAATTCACGGCGAAAGGTAGCAGCGAATCGGCGCATGGCTTTGAGTGAACCGGGAACGTACGAATCGACGTGCCACCGGCGGATGAACCGGAGATTGCTCTCGACCTCACGGGTGAAAGGGGGTGGGGTCGACGCGAGCCCAGTCGATTCCTGCCTCGCTACACCATTGCCGTTCGATGTTCAGGCGTTCCTTCGTGCGAGGCTTGTCAAAGTCCTCTTTGGTCTTGACGCTACGTGCTTCAGTGATGGTGCCGGTGTCCGTACGCCGGGTCACGATGAAGTCGATGGTGAAGGGCTCTGGGAACCCATTGCGGTACGCGTGCCGAACTTTGTACTTGGCACAGAGCCGGATCGTGTTGCCGAGATCGAGGATCGGGAACTGCTCCTGAATGTCGACCACGTCCTCTTCTCGTTCCAGAACGTAGAAGTAGCACTTCTCAGGCGTGGATAGAAAGTGGTAGGGCCTGTCGATCTTGATTCCGGATGGATTCGCCGAGTCGCCGCGCGAGCCGAAGTCTCGAACTCTGATCCAAGGCATGTACGTCTCGCCCTGACCGAGTCCAAAGCCCTTCTTGAGTCGAGCCCTCAGGAAGGGCGGGTAGAGGGAGAGGTCGAATGGCCATTCCACAGTGCATCCTTTCGAGAAGGGTTGCTGGGAAGAAAAATATTCTTGCTGTCTGGCAAACCACAGGTAAAGACATGCTTCTTGCATGGAATTGGCGGGAAAAGTTCGCGGTAATAGTGCGATACGGAGAATAAAAATCTTGAAGAGTGGCCGGTTATTGCGCTGGGGTCGTGATTTGCGGTGTGTCTCCCCTGGGGACGCGCCTTAGGGCAAGGGGTGGCCGCGACGCAGGACTCCTCGCGCCGAGCGCATGCAATCACGCGTCCGAGGACTTACGACCTCGATCGACCTCGTTTTCCAGCGCGTCACTAGGTCGGAAATTGATACGTTCTCGATGGATGCGATACGAATGTTTCCGGGGTAGCGAGGTTGAGAGACCCTCCCTTCATGGGGTTCGGCGACTGTCAGGCTCTTGAGAGTGTGCTGGAGCCATCCCTAGTTCAACCTACGCGATAGGCATGGCGGTCCGCATGCCGCCGCCAGATTGAACTCCGATGCGAGCGGCGCTGTGGTCAAATTGTCCACAACTGAGGCGAAGTTTTGTCCGCAATCGATGCAAAGCTACGGCAAATTTGCACGCACATGGGGACATCCGACGGCGAGCCGAAGGCGTTCGCAGCTGCCAGGCGACGCGCAGAACCTTAGACTCGATCGGATGATCGTTGCCCGTCCCGCACTCCATCGCCTGGTGTTCGCCGCGCTACTTGCACTCGCCTCCGCTGGCGCCGTCGCCCAGGGCGCGCCCGTCCCGGCGGCACCCGAGTTCAGCACCGAAGCCCTGACGCAACTGCGCCGCGTCGCCACCGACGATCCGCAGGTGCAACGCTCCCGCTGGGGCGACCTGGCGCTGGTCGCCGGCAAGGCTTGGCTGCAGTCGGTCCCTGGCGACGTCGCCGCCGTCTGGCGTGACATCCGCTGGATCGTGCCGGGCGCCGCCATGCGCTATCACCGCGGTTTCTGTGTGGCGCAGCAGTGTCAGGGCACGGTGTACCTGGTCCGCTGGGACGAGAAGTCGGGCCAGCTTGAATTCCTGGATCAGGGCCAGGCCTCGTACATCGGGCGCGTGCAAGGCGATGGCTCGGTGCGTCTTGCGGGGACCGGCCTGGTCGGTGTATTCACCGCCGAGGCCCTGAGCTTCGACAGGGCCAGCACCATCCTGTACAGCGACAAGCACGAGCTCAAGCCCGTCACCGCTGCGCAGCTTGCGGCCGCCACGCGCGGCATGGCGGGCAACGCGGCGGACAAGGGCCCTGCAGCTTCTGCACCCGCGCCGTCGGCCACCGAGAACGAGAAGCTGCGTGCCGAACTCGCGGCGATGAAGGCCAAGATGGACCTGCTGTCCAAGCAGGTGGAGCAGCAGGGCACCTCCGGTGGCGCGTCGCCAAAGCCGGTCACCGCGGCTGAAGCGCGCGAGGCCGAGCGGCGTGCCCAGCGTGAGGCCAAGGCCCGCGCCGCGGAGGAGCAGCGTCAGGCCGCCGAAGCCCGCGCTCGCGAGCAGGCCGAGGCCAAGGCTCGTGCCGCAGAGGAGCAACGTCTGGCCGCCGAAACGCGCGCCCGCGAGCTGGCTGAGGCCAAGGCCCGCGCCCGCGAAGAGGCCCAGGCCAAGGCGGCCGAAGCGCAGCGCGCGAATGCGGAAGCGCGCGCCCGCGAGGAAGAGGCGCGCCGCGCCGCCTCCGCCGAGGCCAAGGCCAAGGCGGAGGAGGCCAAGGGTTTGGCCGCGGCTGAGGCCCCCAAGGTTCCGCGAGGCGCTGGCGCAAGCAGCACCACCGTCGCAACGTCCGCTCCTGCGCCTGCCGCGCCGACCAACCGCTGCGGCGGCGTTGACGGCGTCTACGGGGTGGTCGCCAGCAACTACCGCATCGAGGTGAAGTTCTCGGGTGACAAGCTCATGGTCGTGGAACCCAATCGCACGTCGCCCTACCAGCACATGGGCAATTGCCAGTACCTTTTCGTGCATCCGAATGGCACGCGCTACATGCTGGGCGTGGTATCGCGCGGATTGGTGGCCTACAAGGAAGGCCAGGACGACTCGCAAAAGACGCCGCTGGCCCTGATCCAGGTGAGCGCGGCGCCGCAGACCGACCGCCGGTGCACGGCGGAGCGCATCCCGGTGCAGAACGTCAAGGCGCTCCACCCGGACCTGACCGAGCTGTTTGGTTCGCGCGGCATCCCGGGCGTCACGGTGGACGGCACCTACAACGCGCCCGAGCGCAACGGGCACCCGCTGACGCGGCTCAATCCGAACGGCGGCTCCGGCACCTTCGAGGTGCACGGCGCACCGAAGCCGCAGTACGTCTATACGATCGAGCGCTGGTACATCCAGGCCAATTGCGATGGCACGCTGGTCAAAGAGGATCACCCCGCGGCCACGCGTTATTACCTCATCTACAAGCTGGACCGCGAGTACGACGGCTTGCTCTGGCATCGCGATGCCCTTGACGTGGCCAAGAGCGGCGGGGGCATGTTCATCGACGACCGGAGCAAGGCGTCCAACTGAGTTGTCTCGCAACGGCGATCCAGGTCTGTCGCGCGAAATCTTGCCGCGGACCGTCGGACTGTCGCTATCCCAGCCACCGACCGACCACGTCGTTGACGAGCAGTCCGCCGGCAAGCAGCCAGCCAAAGAGCATCAAGGCCAGCCACATCGGTCGGGCGCCCGCGCTCCGAAGGGTGGACACATGCGTCGTCAATCCCAGGGCGGCCATTGCCATCGCCAACAGCAGGTCATCGATGGCGATTGCCATGTGCTTCAACGACTCAGGCACGGCGATGAGCGAATTGAATGCCGCCACGGCGATGAAACCGAACGCGAACCAGGGTATGGCAATGCGTTTGCGGCGGCCGGGCTCATCGGTGGGGCCAGGCGACCGAGACATCAGCAGCGCCACGATCATGAGCACGGGCGCAAGCATCATCACCCTCACCATCTTGGTGACCACCGCCGCATCCGCCGCATCTTGTCCGATCGCCCGGCCTGCAACAACCGCCTGGGCCACCTCGTGCACCGTCGATCCCACGAAAACGCCATAGTCTCGCGGGGTCCAGTGCAGCAGCCCGTGATCGACCCCGATGCGGTAGACCGCGGGCCACAGAAACATGGCAAGGGTGCCGAAGGCCACCACGGTGGCCACTGCAACGGTCGCATGCTCGGCACGCCCCTTGACCACAGGCTGCGCGGCCATGACTGCGGCGGCGCCGCAGATGGAACTGCCGGCGCCGATCAGCAGGGTGGTTTCACGATCCAGACCCAGCAGTCGAGTGCCGAGCCAGTAGGCGCCCAGGTAGGTGCTCGCGAGCATGAGGACGTCGACCAGCAATCCTTGAGCGCCGATGGTCGCGACCTCTGCGAACGTCAGGCGCATGCCGTACAGGACGATGCCGGCCCGCAGCAGGGTCGCCTTGGAGAACGCGATCCCTGGGCCGGCCCTGGGAGCCCACTTCGGATAGACCGTGTTGCCGATCAGCATGCCCATGGCAATCGTCAGCGTGAGGGTGCTCAGTCCCTTGCTGCGAAACCACGGCAGCGCGCCCAGCCAGAGCGCCATCGCGGCAATGGCGGCCGCCAGGAGCAGACCGGATGCAAGGGAAGGGAGGGGCGGTGATGCAGCCCGTTCGACTGCGGGGGGCTTGCTGTGGCTGGTGGCGGACATGAAGACTTCATCTACGAGGACGAAGCGATCTTGGCCGCAGTGGCTTCAATTCAAAAACGAGTTATATGAATATGATCAACACATCTTATGAGTAAGGCCGGTCTGTGAGAGTCACGCTGAGGCAGTTGCACATCTTCTCGGCGATTGCGGAGCTGGGCAGCACGACGGCGGCGGCAGCCAGCATTCCGTTGTCCCAATCGGCCACAAGCGCCGCACTGGCGGAGCTTGAGTCCCTGCTTGGATCGGCCCTGTTCGACCGTGTGGGCAAGCGGTTGATCCTCAACGAGACCGGCCGCGCACTGCATGTGCGCGCCCGCGCCGCCTTGAACGCCGCAATGGAAATCGAGCGCGACTTCGGGGTTGGGGGCGGCGCCGAGCACGCGTTCCCGCCCGCGCACATCCGGCTGGGCGCCAGCACCACCATCGGCAACTACGTGATGCCGGCCAGGATCGCTCAGCTTCAGCGCGAGCTGCCTCGCATCGCGGTGGAATTGCGCATCGGCAATACGCAGGACGTTGTCAATGCCGTCCTGCGCATGGAAGTGGATGCAGGATTGATCGAGGGGCCGTGCCATGCCGACGGACTGGAGGTTCAGCATTGGGCCACCGACCGGATGGTGATCGTGGCCGCGGCAGACCATCCCTTCGCAATGCTGGGCCGGCCTGTCAGCGCGCTGGAGCTTGGGAAGGAGCGCTGGCTCCTGCGCGAAGGCGGATCGGGAACGCGTGAGTTGCTGGATCAGTTGCTGCTGCCTCATCTAGGCGGATTCGCATCATCGACCCAGTTGGGTGACACCGAGGCGATCAAGCAGGCCACCGCAGTGGGCCTGGGCATCGCTTGTCTGCCCTTGTGCACCGTAGGCGACCAGGTGGCGCTGGGCAGGCTGGTCATCCTTCACACCGCCTTGCCTTTGCTCGACCGGCCCCTCTATTGCATTCGACATCAGTTCAAGAAATTCTCTGCGCCTCTGGATGCGTTGCTGGCAGCCGAATCGGAGGTCGGCGCGAAGTCATGCGGCACGGCTTCACGAGATTCACCGCATGAAGCACATCTCTGATTTCGTGCGCAGCGGCAGCCTGAACGGCTACGTCGAGCTTGTCAAGTCGCTCGACAGGGATCCCTATGCGTTCATGCGAACCGTGGGGTTGCAGGCGGAGTTTCTCGAGGACCCCGAGATGCTGATCCCGAGGGATGCCGTGCGCGAGTTGCTTGAGATCACCGCCCGCGCCACGCAGACTGAAGACCTGGCGCTGCGTCTTGCGGCGCAGCGCAGGCTCTCCGCCCTGGGGCCGATCAGCCTCGTGCTCAGGGAGGACCCGACGCCGAGGGCCGCCCTCGACACGCTGTGCCGCTATCTGAAACTGGTGAACGCCTCCCTGATCATCCGCGTCGAAGACACCGGCAGCGTGGTTGTGATCCGGGAAGACTTGCTGCCAACCCCGGGGCTGCAGATGCGGCAGTCGGTAGAGCTGGCCGTGGGCACCATGTTCCGCATGCTTGGCGAGCTGATCGGAAAGCATTGGCGGCCGCTTGAAGTCTGCTTCACCCATCGTCCGCCCAGCAACACCTCTGCGCATCAGGCGTTCTTCGGACGCAACGTCAAGTTCAATCAGGAATTCAACGGCCTGGTCTGCTTGGCCAGCGACCTGTCCGGGCGGCGCGAATTCGGCGACCAGGTGGCCGCCGGTTTTGCGAGAAAGTACCTGGATGCGGCCCTGACGGATCGCAGTGAAAGCGCCCAGGAGGCCTGCCGCCAGGTCATCCTGGCACTTCTCCCTGGTGGCACCTGCACGGCCCAGGAGGTTGCACGGTTTCTGCACGTCGACCGCCGCACGATGCATCGCCGGCTCGATGCGGAGGGCCTCAGCTTCAGCCGCCTGCTCGACCAGGTGCGGTCGGATCTGGTCAAGCACCACTTGCGCGAGAGCGACCTGCCCCTGAGCGAGGTCGCACAACTTCTGGGTTTCGCCACGCCCAGCAGCTTCAGCCATTGGTTCCAGAAGCTCTTTGGCTGCAGCGCCTCGCAGTGGAGCAAACAGGCCGCCGGGACAGGGTCGCCGAAACGGTAGCGGGCGACACTCAAGGGAGATTTCTTGCTCGCTCTCCGATCGAGCCGAGCAGCGCGATCGCCCTGTCCGCCGCTTTCGCGCCGCCGTCCATGTCTCCGCGCACGAAGAGCGGACGAAGCTCCTCGATCTCCTCAAGCTGCGCGATCAGTTCGGGCTCGGCAAGCTTGTATTTGCGGAGCACGCTGACCATGCACATGGATGCATGCACCATGTCTTCCGACATCTCGCTCGCGCCGACCCGATGCAGGACATGGTTGACCCAGTGCGTGCCTGCGAGCATGGCGGCCTCGATCCGGATTTCCCAGTCCGAGTCGTTGAGCTTGGCCAGCGATCGCTCGATCCGCTGCGCCTTGTCGCGGTGATTCTCGGGAGTCATGAGCGTACGTCCTGGTGGACCAATGCTTGATAGACGGATATGGCCTGCAGGATTGCGCGATCGCAGTCATCAACGATCGCCCGGGTGGGCGTGCGGCCCCCGCGCAGGCAAGGGTCGCGGTGCGCTTCCAGTGCGTGCAGCGCGGCCTCCAGGCGCTGGATGGGCTGCGGCATCTCGCCTGGAATGGGAGGCCAGCCGACGTGGCTCACATCGCCCGGGCCGCGAAGCTCCCTTCGCCAGCTGCCGTCGCCTTGAGGCACCACGTGCACGCCGGGGATCGTCGAAAAGGCGCGCGCCTCACTGGTGAGTCCTGCCGCATGCAGCGTGGCGTTCCAGATGTTGGTTCCGGCTGTCAGGCTCGTCCAATACCAGAGCTCGAAATCCTCGAGAGGGTCGAGTCGATCGCGCAGCTTCAACAGGCGGCCTATCTTGTCCGCGTGAGAGGAAATCTTCATGGTTGTCTGAGGGTTGAAGTCCTCCCTGTCCCGAGGGTCAGGGTCACTCCGGCTTGAGGTTGCCGTCCGCGACGACCTTCTTCCACGTGGTCAGGTCGCTCTTGATGGTCTGCACGAACGCTTCGCGGGACACGGCATCCGCAGGCGGTACATTGGCTTGGAGCAGCGCCGTCCTGAACGCGGGCTGCACCTGCTCGTGATTGATGGCCGTGTGCAGCCGCTCCACGATCTCCGCCGGCGTGCCCCTGGGTGCAAAGACGCCCTGCCAACCCGCTGCGGTGAACGGATAGCCTTGCTCCGAGAGCACCTTGACATCCGGCAATCTGGGACTGCGAACCGTGCCGGTCAGGGCAATGCCACGCAGCTTCCCTTGCGCAATGAAACCCAGGGGGGACACAACGTCGATCCAGCCGATCGGAATCACGCCGGAGACGATGTCGGTGAGCAATGCGGGCGATGTCTTGTATGGAACGTGATCGATGTTCAGGCCCGCCCGCTGCTTGATCCACTCCATCGTCAGGTGCCCGTTCGAGCCGAGCCCCCAGCTTCCGTAGGATTGGTATTTTCGGGGGTCACTTCGCAGCAGATCGACCAGCTCGGGCAGCGTCTTCGCTGGCACCGAGGCATGCACGGCAAGCAGGATACCCCCCACCGCAGACAGCGCCACAGGCTCCAGATCGCGCAAGGTCTTGATCGGAAGATCTGGATTCAGTGCTTCCGCCATCACCATGGACGAGGCGGTGCTGTGCAGGATCGTATAGCCGTCGGGTGCGGCGTTCTTCACGGCCGACGAGCCGATCAATCCGTTGGCGCCCGGGCGGTTCTCCACGACAAATGGCTGGCCGAGCGTTTCCTGGAGCCGGGTATAGAGCTGCCGGGCCAGCGTGTCCAGCACCCCGCCCGCACCGCCCGGCACGATGACCTTGACGGGGCGCGAGGGCCAGTCTTTGCCGCCTTGTGCACCGGCCAGGCCGCTTGCCAGCGATGCCGCGGCGCCAAGCACGATCTGCCTGCGAGTCAGTGACGTCGCCATCTGTCACTTCCCCAGCGCCATGTCGGGCTTGCGCAGGAACCCCTGGTTGCCGCCATTGCGATTGGGCGCGAAGCCATTGGCCTGCAGCGTCTCTTCCACGCTGTCGTAGAAGACGCCGATCTTCATGATCTCGCGCGCCTGCTGCGCGGTCGCGATGGGGCGGCCGAACTCGCCGGCGATGCGCACAAGCTGCCTGATCTGCTCGACGGAGCTCATCTTGCCGGTGCGGGACTGGTTCCAGAGCACGTCCTCGATGCCGCAGCGCACGTGCAGCCCCAGGGCGATGCCGATCATGTTGACGGGCAGCACGTTGAGCACCGAACTTTCGACCGTGACCACCGCCCCGTCGGGCACGGCACGCAGCATGTTGGCGAGGTTGTAGATGTTCGCCTGGTCCATGCCGCCGCTGATGGCCACCCAGTTCATCACCAGGGGTCCCTTGTAGACACCGCGGCGGATCATCCGCTCGATGGTTTCGAAGCTGTTGATGTTGTAGACCTGGAACTCGCTCTGGATCCCCGCGGCCGTCAGGCGCCGAATGTGCTCCTCGGCCCAACTGGGGTTCGAGGGCACGATCATGTCCTTGTAGGCGGCATAGAGGTGCGGGAATCCGCGCGAGACGCCCCTGAAGTCGTCAATGCCGGCATGCTCGGTCACGTTCATCTGCGTGGTGTTGACCGTCACCGTCACCTGGTCGGGCGTCGGATCGAGTTCTGCCAGCATGTGCCGCGTGTCATCGCTCAGCCACTTGGCCGCTTGTCCTTCTTCAGGAGCGAAGCTGATGGAGCCGCCCACCTGGATGACCATCTCGGGCACCGCCTTGCGCACCCCGGCGATCAGCTCGTTGAACATGGACAGGCGCTTGCTGCCTTTGCCGTCGGCCTCGCGCACATGCAGATGCAGCACCGTGGCACCGGCTTCGTAGCAATCCACGGCCTTCTGGATCTGGTCTTCCATGGAGACAGGGATGTCTTCCGGGAAGTCGGAGGGAATCCAGCCCGGCGCGTAGGGCGCCGCCGTGATGATCAAAGGCTGCTGGTTTTCAGGGTACAGGTGTCCGTCAAGGAAGTTCATGCGATGGTCCTCTGGAGTCGTTGCGGGATGTCGGGTGCGCCCGATGGGGGCTCAATTGGCCTGGATGTCGAATTTCTTGACGATGGCGGCGTTGCGCTGGAACAGCAGCTTGTTCTCGGCCTGCAGCGCGGACGAGTCCACGCTGACGTCAGGCTCCAGGCCCACGTCGAGGAGCTTCTGCTGAACCGCAGGTGCGCTCGCCGCCTTCTTGATGGCCGCCTGGAGCTTCTGCAGGACATCGGGCGGCAGCTTGCTGGAGCCGTAGAAACACATCTGCCCCTGAAACTGGATGTCCGGGTAGCCGAGCTCGGTCATGGTCGGCACGTCAGGGAGATACCTGGACCGGTTCTTCCCGGCCACCGCATAGGGGCGCAGCATGCCGCCCTTGATCAAGGGCAGGGAAGTCACCATGCCATCGAACATGATGTCGACCTGGCCGCCGATCACGTCCTGGAGCGCCGGCGGGGATCCGAGATAGCCCACGTGCTGCATGCCCAGATCGGCGCGGCTGCTGAAGATCAGTCCCGAGTACTGGGACACCGTGCCCGTTCCGTAGCTCGCGAAGGATGACTTGCCTTTGCGCGTCCTCAGGTGTTGGACCAGTTGCGGGAAATCCTTGGCAGGATAGTTCGCCGCAGTGACGAGCACATAGCTCGTGAAGGCCACTCTGCCGATGGACACGATGTCCTTGAGCGGGTCGTAGGGGACCTTCATTACCTGCGGTGCTTCCACCAGCATGTTGTTCGGCCCCAGCGCGATCGTGTTGCCGTCGGGGTCGGCCTTCAGCATGGCGCTCAGGCCGATCGACCCGGTGGCGCCGGGGCGGTTCTCGACGACGACCGGTCGGCCGATGTCCTCGGATATTTGATTCCCGATCACACGGGCGGCGATGTCTGACGTTCCGCCCGCTGGCGCCGGAACGATGACCTTCAAGGGCTTGTCACCAAGTGCCCAGGCGCTGAGGGTCAGCGACCACCCGAGCAGCACCCCCATGGCAGGGCGTGCAAGTTGCTGCAGTTTCATCTTTGCCTCCAGATTCTCGATGTCCGGCAGGTGCGCCGACGCAGTCAGTATCTGGCGTCAAAGGCGTTGGCAATTGCCTTTCCGGGACGCGTTCTTGTCAATCTGGGACAAGGCTGGCGACAGTGGCTCTCAGGCTCGCAAAGAGGGATGAATCAGCTGATTTGCTGCAGAACGATGCATGCCTGGCTGTTGAGGGCGGAAAACTCGCCCCAGCTCATCTGGTCCCGGTAGCGCGTCTGGTACTGCACATCGACGCGGCAGATCGCTGGGCGATGGGCGTATTCCGTGCACCGGCGCGTCGCCTCGTCATAGATCCGGCAGACACCATCGCCGCGATCGAGAAAGCGCGTCTGCTCTGACAGGTCGACATGCCGGCAGCAGGCACCGCAGGCGGTGCAGGGGAAAGGCGTCACAGGACGAACACAGCTCGATCGTCCATCATGAACGCATCGAAACGGTCGAAGTTCTCGAACTTGAGACTGTGGCCAAAGGTGGCATTGAGTTTCGACAGGCCCTGGACGTAGCTGTCGGCATTCCAGTCCGTCATGGCCGTGTCCATTTTATCGAAGGCACCGGCCAGCGTGGCGGCCTGGTCGGCAAAGTGCGCATCGAGCAGCTCGGTCATGGCCAGGCGGGAGGCTTGCATGCGGGCAATGGACTCGTAGCAGAGTTCCTCGATGCGCTCGCGGCGTTCGCGCGCAATGCGCACTTCGGTCGTTTCTCCCAGGCTGATCACGCCTGACTGGTGGAGCATGCTGCCGATGAAGTAGCCCAGGGTGGAGCCCACCATGGCGCCCACGACCGGCACGGGAATCAACACCTGTCCCAAGGCGCCGTAGTAGAAGGTGCTGGAAGTGAGGATGGCCGTGCCGCTGACCTCATTGATCATGGCGTCGAATTCGATGTCGCCCTTGAGGTACATCGTGAGGTGCTTGGCGGACTGTACGACGCCGCTGGCGATGGCCACATGGGCATTGGAGCGGTTGAGCGCGCCCACGACGGTCTTGCTGACCCCGATATGGCTCAGGAGGTGTGGGATGCCCTTGGACGCCGCCGCCGTGGCATAGCTCGTGGCGAAGCTGCCCGCGGTGGAATACACGGTATCGAGCGCAACCCGGGAGCCGGAGGCCGTGCCCTTGTGCATCTGCCAGAGGCCCGCTGCAAGCGTGAAGCCGCCGCCCATGGCACCTCCAACAACCCCGGCTTGCATGCCTGCCTGATGCATCTCATTGCCGATGGCTTGCCGGTTGAGGGTCCGGGCCGTCCGGTCGGCCTGCACGGCGTCCGTGTTCCTGACGGCCTCGTCGTAAGTCGTGCCGCCGGAGCCGACGCCCTCGTGCTCGATGCCCTTGTCGAGCCGCTCCTTCACGCTCTTGTAGCGTTCGGTGTTGATGCCTCCCGTCTCGATGCGCTTGTCCATCAATTCGTTGATGCGCTCGTGCTGGTCGGCGGGACCGACGAGGTTCACTTTCTCGTACTTTTCCGGAGACATCTGCTTGATGGTCTCAACGGGTTTGCCGCTGGACTTCGCCTGGTAGGTCTTCAAACGCTCGGCGTTGTCCCGGTTGCGAATCACGATGTCGGCGACCGGGTCGTTGACCTGGCCGAGGACATCGGTCGTGCTGGCTTTCAACGAGGAGTTGTTGCGCAGCGCGTCCAGGTTGAATTTGGCGACTTCCAGTTGCTCGAAGACCCAGCCCTGGGCCTGCTCGGCCGCCATGTTCTGGCGCTGGCGCGCGATGATGCCAAGGCGCTCGGTATCGGAGAAGAAATCACGGGTACGTTCACTGAGCACCTTGGTGTTGTGTTCAGCCATCAGCGCCGAGAAGTAGGACGCCGGAGCATCGGCTCTGGTATCGGTCATGGTGTCGTTTCAGAAGGCATGGAATCCAAAGGGCCTGTGGCCCTTCGGGGTCGACGATCGAGAGCCCGATCAGGCGAGCTTGTCGACGATCCGGTCGCGATCGGCGTCCACGTTGCCGATGACTCCCTCGATGATGGTTCCCTCGTCGCTCAGGAGGCGCATCTCGACCAGGCGGGCGATGGCACTGGCCAGTTCGCAGGTCATGTACATGCCTTGCTGCGTTGCGCGAGTGTGGCTTGCGTAGTCCGGGTTGACCGACACGGCAGCCTCCATGCCCTGCAGCATCGGGCTGAAGCGCCCGAGCAATTCGTCGATGACGAGACGCACATGCTTGAACGATTCGCCGATGCCGCCGGCCACCACGGCGGCGCCCTTCATCTCTTCGGCGGCGGTCCGTGCCTTGGCCAGGTTCTCGTAGGCCGCATGCTTCGCGGCTTCTGCCTTGGAGGCCAGCATCATGCCGCCGATGGCCAGCACAGGTCCGGCAACGATGCCCCCGAGGACAGCCGTGCCTCCAGCCATGCCCAGTCCGCCGGCGCTCAGGGCACCGCCTCCGAACCAGGCCAGGGTGGCATTCGTTGCGGCAACGCCGCTGAGGGCCGCGATCGGTGTGCCTGTGGAGGCGGCGGCCAGCAAGCCCGCACCGCCATAGGCGGCCAGGCCTGCCAACCCGCCGGCGCCCAGCGAGGTCGCGCCCGATGCCAGGATCGGGTTCATGTAGTTCACGGAGCTTGCGAGCTGGGCCAGCTGCTCCCTGGTGAATACGAACTCGTCGTTCTTCACCTCGGTGGAGAACTCGAAATTCTTGACCTTGCTGAAGGTCTCATAGAAAGGAACCAAGGCATCGTCGTAGGCCTTGATCTTGATGCTGCCCAAGGCCTCGATCTCTTCCTGGGTCGACTTGCGCACTTCTTCGAGCGCTGAACGTGCCCTGTCGTAAATGCGATTGGCACCGTCATTGGTGTCGTTCGCATCCGAAAAGTCGCGCTTGGCGTCGAGGCCTTTTTTCACGCCATAGCCACCGGCGAGGAGTGCTGCTCCAGCCAAGATAAACGGAATGGGCACGTTGGGATCCTTATGTGAGACGTGAATGAAAACAGGTCGTTTGGTTACGTGTGGTTACTATAGTAACAAGTAGATGAATACAAGCCAAATGCGCAGCGTGACAAGAGGGCGCCCTTGATCGCGCGCGGCCTTTGGGGCTGAAATTCTCTGGTTGGCGCAGGGCGGCTCCGGCCACGACGCGTGGATCGGATCCGCGCTTCAGATCCACTCCTGCACCCACTTGAGGCCGAACGCGCCGGGCGCCAGGATGCCGGTCGCCCACACGACGGCTGAAGAGATGTTGGCGAGCTGAAACGTCAGCGCCGGCATCTCGCAGATGCCCGCCGCCAACGGCACGGATGCGCGCAAGGGGCCGAAGAAGCGCCCGAAGAAGACGCCGGCGACGCCCCAGCGCTCGAAGAATCTGTGGCCGCGCGGGATCAGGTCGGGATGGCGCGACAGGGGCCAGTAGTTGACGACATCGCCCTTCAGCCGTCCGCCGATCCAGAAGGACAACCAGTCCCCCAGGAAGGCCCCGACGACGGCGGCGCACCAGAGCGGCCAGAAGGCGATGCCGCTGCTGCCGATGAGAAAGCCGACGCCCAGCAGGATCACGGTGGCCGGCAACAACAGGGATATGAAGGCCAGAGATTCCCCGAACGCGAGGGCCAGCACGATGGGAACGCCCCAGGCCTCGTGTTCCTGGATGACGGCGATGGCAGCTCGAGTGATGTCGTCAAGAATCATTGGAGATTTTGCGAGTTCTGAGTGGGGTCGGGGAAGGAAGGACTTCACGGAAGCGCGAATTGCCAAGACCTCGGCAAGGCGTCGACGCGCCCTCCGGGCGTCCAGAGTCTCACACACTCGACGGCATACCGGACGGGTGTGCCTTGTGGCCGAGATGCGCTTCCGCAGCCATCGCAGGGCCGTGGGAAAGTGGCCTGGGCCCGGTCGCCCGATGCGTCGAATCCTTGCCATCCGCGGCGCGCCATGGCAGGATGTGGGTGTTCTATATTCGAATACGATCATCCGATATTCGGACTATTGAAATCTCTGTCCCGAGCGCCGGGGCATGGTGTGCAAGCCGGCGTTGAAGTCAGTTCCCTGTTTTTTCGAAAGAGCTTCCCGATGAAACTCAAGACAGTTGTTCGCGGCCTTCTTCTGGTGTCTTCGCTGGTGGCGGCGCAGGCCTTCGTGCCGGCGCTGGCCGACTCCTTTCCGAACAAGCCCATCCGCGTGGTGGTGCCGTTCGCGGCCGGCGGCGGCGCCGATGTCATCGCGCGAATGGTGGGCGACCGCTTGACTGCCACCTGGGGCCAGCCGATCGTGGTCGACAACAAGCCGGGTGCCGGCACCTTGATCGGCGCCCAGGCCGTCGCGACATCGCCGGCCGACGGCTACACGGTGCTGGCGGCCACCGCGGACACGCTCGCGGTGGCTGCGGCGCTGCAAAGCAAGCCGATCACACTGCCGGAAAAGACGCTGACCCCGCTGACGCAGATCGTGCGCACGCCGCTCTTCATCGCGGTCAAGCCCGACAGCCCTTACAAGACGCTGGCCGGCTTCGTCGATGCGGCACGCAAGAACCCCGGCGGCCTTTCCTATGCCTCGGCCGGCATCGGCACCATCCATCACATGGCGATGGAACTGTTCGATGCGCAAGCGAAGATCGACGTGAAGCATGTGGCCTACCGGGGATCGAGTCCCGCGCTCGCCGATCTGCTGGCCGGTGTCGTCGATGTCGCGATCATCGACTCTCCGGTCGCGCTGCCGCAGATCAAGGGCGGAAAGATTCGCGTGCTGGCCGTGACCACCGAGGCGCGTTCGGCCATGGCGCCCGATGTGCCCACCATCGCGGAGCAGGGCTATCCCGGCTACGCGTCGATGTCGTGGATGGGCTTCGCCGTGCCGCGCGGCACGCCGCCGGCGGTGGTCGATCGCCTCTATCAGGGCATCCACGACGCCATCGAGAGTCCGGAAGTGTCGCAGCGTCTTCGCGCCATGGGGCTGGAGCCGGTGACGAGCAAGAGCCCGGCCGAGTTCGAGAGCTTCGCAGAGACCGAGCGCGCCAGGTGGACGGGCGTGATCAAGGCCAAGAACCTCCAAGCTGAATGAGGCCTTGGGGCAGTCCGGCGCCGGCCTGAGACCTTCGGATCGGCGAACGAAAAAAGGCGGGCCCTGGAGCCCGCCTTTTTTCGTCGCGGCTTGTCAGACGTTGCGCGCCCAGGCGGCAATGACGTCCACCGTCTCGCGCACCTTCTCGGGCTGGCCGGCCAGGTAGTGCGTGCCGCCGAAGAGCGTGTGGCGAACGATCCGTCCGGGCGTGCGCGACACCCACAGCGCATTCATCGCCGGCACCACCGAGGCATCGGCCGTGTGCTCGATCGAGAGCACGGGCACTGTCGTCTCGACCAGGTTCGACGGGCCGTCGGCCTGGGTCGACGCGGCCCACTGGCTCAGGTAGGCGGTGAGGGTGGTGTAGCGGCCGATGTTGTTGGCGCCGTAGTTGATTTCGCGCGGATTGCCCCAGATGTTGCCCGCCGGCCGGTCGTTGGGGTCGATCGAGGGATCGAGATGGCGCGGGTCGGCGGCCGTGCGATAGATGACGAAGGCCATGTCGCGCACGCCATGCGGCAGCGACCGGATGTAGGCGAGCTGCGCGCGCGCCCACTGTTCGATGCGCGCGTTGCGGGCCAACTGTGCCGCGCGGTAGCGCGCCAGCCAGTCGGGCGCATAGGCCGGTCCGTTGGCCGGATTGAACATGTCGAGCGCGGGGTCGGCCGAGAAGGCATCGTGCTCGTCGATGACCGAGGGATCGAGCCACTCGGAGAACAGGCGCGAGCGGCCGGGGTGCGCCGCGGTCAGCACGATGCCGTCCACCGGCGGCAGGTCCTGCGGCGACAGGCCCGAGGGGTCGCCGGCGGGCGTGTGCGTGGCCGTGAAGTTCTCCGCCTGCGCCTGGTAGTACGAGGCCAGCGCGGCACCGCCGGAGTTGCCGATCAGCAGGACCTTGTCGTAGCCCTGGTCGCGCAGGTAGCGCACGCCGGCGCCGAGATCCTGCAGCACGCGCTCCATGACGAGCTGCGAATCGTTGTTCACGTACCGAGAGTTGAGGCCCAGCATGGTGATGCCGGCGGCCGCCATCGGCTCCAGCAGGTAGTGCCCCATGAAGTTGCTGGCCGGATGCATCACGATGGCGGCGGTCCGGCTGCCTTCGGCGCGCACCAGCGCCCCATAGATCTTCGGCCAGAGCTGGGCGATGCCCGACTGCGATTCCATCGCGAGGCCGGGCTTGACGTCGAGGACCAGCAGTTCCTTCGCCTGCGCCGTCATTGGCCTGCCCCTGCCTTGTCGGCGGTCCATTGGGTCAGCGTGGCGTGCGCCTTGCGCGAGAACTCGGCCAGCGCATCCGCGCCGCCCACCTGGTAGGAGAGCTCCAGCCGCAGCCCGTTCGGGTCGTGGAAGTAGATCGACTTGAGCCAGTGATGGTCGACGATGCCGAGCACCTCCACGCCCGCGCCCAGCAGGCGTTGGCGCGCGCGCTCGAGCTCGTCGAGCGAGCCGACCGACATCGCCAGGTGGTTCACCCAGGCGGGCGTGGTCGGGTCGGCGGCGCCCTGGCCGTCGCCCAGGTCGAAGAAGGCGACATACGAGCCGTCGCGCATCTGGAAGAACAAGTGGGCGAACGAGCTTTCCTCGCCGGTGGAGGGCACACGATCCTCCCGCACGACGTGCGCGAGCGGCAGGCCCAGGACGTCCTCGTAGAAGGCACGCGTTTCCTCGGCGTCGCGGCAGCGCCAGGCGACGTGGTTGAGTCGGTTCACATTGAAATCTGCGGGTTGCATGGATACCTCTCGATGTTGTTGCGCAGTGGTTGACGGGCTGCGGCGTCGCCGCTAGACTGTCCGCATATAGGATGTTAACGTTCGATTATTGGACATTCAGTTTGCCACAGTTTCTTTTTGCGGCCAAGGACATTCATGGATTTCGTTTCTTACTTCGACTATGAGCAGCACGCTGCGGTGGTGCCACCGCTCGCGCAGGGCAGGGAGCCGCGCCGGCATGCCGTGGCGGTGGTGGGCGGAGGGCCGATCGGTCTCGCGGTGGCGATCGGCCTGGCCCGGCATGGCATCGCCAGCGTGGTGCTGGAGGCCGACGACAGCGTCTGCCTGGGCAGCCGCGCCGGCTGCGTGACTTCGCGCACGCTCGAGATCTTCGAGCAGCTGGGCCTGGCCGACGACGTCATGCGCCAGGGCTTGCCGTGGGCCGAGGGCTGGAGCTACTACCGCACCGACGAGGTCCTGCACCTCGAGGTGCCACAGGATGCCGCCGCGCGCTTCCCGCGGCTCGTGAACATCCAGCAGTGCTACATCGAGCAGTACCTGGTCGATGCGGTGCGCGCGCGCTACGGCGACCTGATCGAGATCCGGTGGCAGAACCGTCTGGAGGCGCTGCGCCAGTCGGACGACGGCGTCGAGCTCGACCTGTCGACGCCCGCGGGCGACTACACACTGTCGGCCGACTGGGTGGTGGCCGCCGACGGCGCCCACAGCGCGGTGCGCAAGGCGCTCGGCGCACGCTTCGTCGGCACCCGCTACGACGGCCAGTACATCATTGCCGACATCAAGATGGCCAGCAGCCTGCCGCCGGGGCGGCGCGCCTGGTTCGATCCGCCCTCCAATCCGGGCGCGACGCTGCTGCTGCACAAGCACCGCGACGACCTCTGGCGCTTCGACTACCAGCTGCGCGAGGACGAGGACCCGGAGGAGGCGGTCAAGCCCGAGAACGTGCTCGGGCGCATCCGCGACCATCTGGCGCTCATGGGCGAGCGCGCGCCCTGGCAGCCGGTGTGGATCAGCCTCTATCGCGCAAGCTGCCTGACGCTGGAGGACTATCGTCACGGACGGGTGCTGCTCGCGGGCGACGCCGCGCACCTGGTGCCGATCTTCGGCGTGCGGGGGCTCAACTCCGGCATCGAGGATGTCAACAACCTGGCCTGGAAACTGGCCTTCGCGATCCGCGGCTGGGGCGGCGCGCGCCTGCTGGACAGCTACACGGCCGAGCGGGTGTTCGCCACCCGCGAGAACATGCGCCATGCGTCGAAGAGCGCCGAGTTCATGGCGCCGCCTGCGCCCGCCTTCGCGCTCATGCGCTCGGCAGTGCTCGGCCTTGCGGCCCGGCACCCGTGGGTGCGGCGCCTGATCGATCCGCGGCAGAGCACGACGGTCGGCTATCCCGATTCGCCGCTCAACCAGAGCGCGGGCGATGGCGACTTCGCGGCCGGTCCCGCCAGCGGCTTCGCCTTCCTCGATGGCCCTCTGGCCGACGGCACGTACCTGTGCCAGCACATGGGTCCGCGCTTCACGCTGCTGGCCTTCGATGTGCCGGCGGGCCTGCTGGACGGGATCGACAGCTCGCCCGCGCCGGTCGCGGTGCTGCCCCTGTCGGCCGCTGGAGCCCTGGCCGAACGCTATGACGCGCGGCCTGGCACCGTCTACTTGTTCCGTCCCGACGGCAACCTGCTCGCGCGCTGGCGCAGCGCCAGTGCCGAATCGGTCCGCGCCGCCATCCAACATTGCTGCAACGGAGGCACCCCGTGACCCTCGCACCCCAGGAACTCGACGATCTCTACACCGATCTGTGCTACCGGATGGCCCGGGCCGGCGAAGCGGCCGCGCCGCAGATCCTTGCGCGCCTCGCGCTGCTTCTCATGCACGAAGTGGGCGACGCGGCGCGCCTGCGCGTGGCCATCGCCGAAGCCACCGAGGGCTTCCCGGAAGTGGTGAAGGTCGAGAGCCCGCTATGAGTTCAGCTCGACGGATTCTTGATGGCGCGGGCGATGGTCAGCGCCGCCTTCTTCAGCGCCCGCGCATACGTCGGAGCCGTCTCTTCGCGCACCGCGGGGTAGACCACGCCGATCGACGCCACCGGCTTCTTGCCGACCAGGATCGGCACCGACACGCCATGCACGCCAGGCGACAGCTCGTCGTGCGACACCGCGAAGCCGTCGGCGCGAACCTGTTCGAGCTGGCTCGCGAGCAGTCCCGGATCATCCGATTTCTCGAGGAAGTAGCCGATCACCGCCTCGTCGCAGTAGGCGAGGATGGAGCGACCGCTCGCGCCCTTGGACAAGGGGTGGCGGAATCCGCGCGACAGCTGCACGCGCATGAAGTGATCGCCGCCAACCGCCTGCTCGACCTGGATCGCCTCGTGGCTGCCTTGCAGGGCCGTGAGGATGAAGGTCTCCCCGTGCTCCTGGGCCAGCGCGTTCAGGGTCGTGCGCGAAGCGCCGATCAGCTCCGGCTCGACGAACTGCGCGAGGTGCAGCAGCGCGGTGCCGGGCAGGTAGCCCTGGTCGACCCGGTGCACGAAGCCGCGGCCCTGCAGCGTCGCCAGCAAGCGATGCACCACGGTGCGGTGCATCTTGAGGCGCCGCGCGAGATCCGTCGTGCCCAGAGGACCGTGCTCGGCGACGTAGGCGAGCAGAACCAGGGCCTGGTCAGCCGTTTTGGAGATTTCGGTCATGTCGGGTCGGTGGGTTCAAGTGAATCGTTGACCGATTATCGACCTTCGTCGTCTGATATTCGAACTCTTGCGGAGGCATCTTGGAACGAGTCCTGATCCACAACATCGGCGAGTTTTACACGGGCGATCTGGCCGAGCCGATGAAGCCGGTGCGATCGCTGGCGATCGAGGGAACGCGCATCGCCGAATTCGACCCCGTTTCGCACGAAGGCTTCGACACGGTGATCGATGCCGACGGCTGCGCGGTGGTGCCGGGCCTGATCGACGGCCACGTGCATCCGGTCGCGGGCGAGTGGACGCCGACGCAGGACGCGATCGGCTGGGTCGGCAATTATCTCCACGGCGGCACCACCACCATGCTGTCGGCCGGCGAGCTGCACATGCCCGGGCTCGACTACGGGCGCCTGACGCCGGATCTCGTCACCTCGCTGGCGGAGGTGACGGCTTCGACCTTCGGCAGCCAGCGCGCCAGCGGCGTCAAGCTGCATGCGGGCACCGCGCTGCTGGTGCCCGGAATGACCGAGGCGCATTTCGACCGTCTGGCCGCCGCCGGCGCCAAGCTGGTCAAGTTCCTGTTCTATCCCTTCGCGCTCGACCCGGACGAAGCGCGGCGCTACGTGCGCTGGGCCCGCGAGCGCGGGCTGCGCAGCAAGGTGCATACCGGCGGCGTGTCGCGTTCCGGCGTGAGCCAGATCTGCGGCTTCGAGATCCTCTCCTGGCTGCAGCCCGACATTGCGGCGCATATCTCGGGCGGGCCGATTCCCATGTGCGACGAAGACCTCGACCGCGTCATCGACGAGACGGAATTCCCGCTCGAGATCTGCTCGTCCGGCAACTACGCATCGGGCCATCGCGCGGTGCGCCGGCTGGTCGCGCGCGGCCGGCTCGACCGGCTCACGCTGGGCAGCGACACGCCCGGCGGCACCGGCATCATTCCGCGCGGCGCCTGGCGCAACGTGCTGTTCCTGGCGTCGATGTGCGGCCTGTCGCCGGGCGAGGCGATCGCCGTGGCCACGGGCAACACGGGCCGCGCGCACGGGCTGCAGGAAGGCATCCTGGCGCCCGGCCGGCCGGCCGACCTCGCGCTGTGCGGTCCGGTCGAAGGCTCGGCGGGCCGTTCGCTGGGCGACGCCGTGGCCCATGGCGATCTGCCGGGGATCACCCATGTGCTGATCGACGGCCGGGCGGTCGTCTCCGGCCGCAGCCGCCAGACACCCCCGCCCAGGCTGCGCCCCGTGGTGGCGTGCTGCGGCCCCAACTTCAGGACGGCCCTGTGATGATGCTGCTCGATGCGCGCACCCTGCGCGCCACGCTCGACCTGCGCGCCTGCATCGACGCCATGCGCGCCGTCTTCGTCGAGGTCGCGAACGGCGGCTTCCATGCGCCCCTGCGCAGCCGCGTGCGGCCGGCGGGCGAAAGCCCCAACGGCATGACGCTGATGCCGGCGCTGCGTACGGCGGTGCCGCGTCGCTGGTGTGTCAAGGAAATGGTGGTCACGCCGGGCAACGCGGCCCACGGGCTCGACCCGCTGCAAGGCGTCGTCGTGCTGCACGACGGCAGCGACGGGCGTGTGCTCGCGATTGCCGACGCACCCGAGCTCACGACGCTGCGCACGGCCGCGACCACGGCGCTGGCCACCTTGACCTTCGCGCGCCCCGATGCGCGCACGGTCGCCATCGTCGGCGCCGGCGCACAGGGGCGGACCCACATCGAGGCCATGCGCGCGATCCTGCCCGACGCGCACCTGCGCCTGTGGGGACGCACGCCCGAGAAAGCCGCGGCGCTGGCGCGCGACACCGGCTGCGAGGCCGCGCCCTCCATCGAGGCGGCGGTGCGCGACGCCGATGTGGTGTGCACGGTCACCGCGGCGATCGATCCCATCCTGCGCCGCGACTGGCTGGCGCCGGGCTGCCATGTCAACGCCGTGGGGTCGAGCACGCCCGCGGCCTGCGAGATCGAACCGGCCCTGATGGCGGCGGCGAGCCTGTTCGTCGATCGGCGCGAGGCGGCGCTCGCCGAATCCGGCGACGTCCGGCGCGCCCTGTCCGCCGGAGCGATCGGCGAGGCGCACGTCCGCGCCGAACTGGGCGAAGTGCTGTGCGGTCGCCATCCGGGGCGCAGCTCGCCCGGGGAGATCACGCTGTACAAGTCCCTCGGCTTCGGTGCGCTGGACCTGGCGGCGCTCGAACTGGCGCTGGCAACGGCCCAGGCGCGGGGGCTCGGCACCCAGGTGGCGTGGTCATGACGAATCGCCCGAACCCTGATTCGCCGGCCTCGCTCGGCGCCAGCCTGGTCACTGCGGCGCGCAGCCCGGGCAAGCCGTACGAAACCGTCAACCTGCCGGTCTGGCGGGCATCGAGCGTGCTGTTCTCCAACGTCGCCGACATGCGCGCCGAAGTGGCGGCGACGGTCGCGGGGGAGCGGCGCGCGGCCAACTACGCCACCGCCGGCACCCCCACCACCTTCGCGCTGTCGGATGCGGTGGCGCAACTCGAGGCCGGACCGCATGCGGCGCGCGCGGCATTGATGCCGAGCGGCCTGTCGGCCATCGCCGTCACCTTGCAGGCCTTTCTCTCGCCGGGCGATCACCTGCTGATGAGCGATTCGGTGTACGGCCCGGCGCGCGTGTTCGCCGAGGGCATGCTGGCGCGCTTCGGCATCGAGACCACCTTCTACGACCCCTGCCTCGGCGCCGGCGTCGAGTCGCTGCTGCGTCCGTCCACCCGCATGGTCTACCTGGAGAGCCCGGGCAGCTACACCTTCGAGATCCAGGACACGCCCGCCATCTGCGAACTCGCGCGCCGCCGCGGCGTGCTGACCGCGATCGACAACGCCTGGGCCTCGCCGGTGCTGGCGCGGCCCTTCGACTGGGGCGTGGACATCTCGGTGCTGCCGTTGACCAAGTACTGGAGCGGCCATGCCGACGTGCTCATGGGCGCCGCCGTGGTGCGCGAGCCCCTGTGGCCGCGGCTGCACCAGGCGGTGCGGCAGCAGGGCCTGTGCGTGAGCGGCGACGATGCCTGGCTGATCCTGCGCGGCATGCGCACGCTCGAGGTGCGCATGCGTGCGCACGAGCGCCATGCGCTCGCGCTCGCGCGCTGGCTGGCGGGCCGGCCGGAGGTGGCACGCGTGCTGCACCCGGCGCTCGAGTCGCATCCGCAGCACGGACTGTGGAAGCGGGACTTCCTCGGCGCCAGCGGCCTGTTCGCGTTCGAACTGCGCGATGCGACGCCGGCGCAGGTCGACGCGCTGTGCGACCACCGTTCGCATTTCAAGCTCGGCTTCTCGTGGGGCGGCTTCGAAAGCCTGATCATGCCGGCCAACATCGGCGCGCTGCGCACGGCCAGGCCGTGGACCGGCGGGCCGCTGATACGGCTGCATGCCGGCCTCGAGTCGCCCGACGAACTGATCGCCGACCTCGAAGCCGGCTTCGCGGCGATGGCTGCGGCGCGAGACTGAGCGGCGGCTGCGCGAACTTCCATTCCCCCACAGAGCTCTTTCCCATGGAACCCAGACTCCCTCTCGCCGGCGTGCGTGTCGTCGAATTCTGCTCGACCGCCGCCGGTCCCTTCTCGGCCATGCTGCTCGCCGACATGGGGGCCGATGTCATCAAGGTCGAACCCCCCGCGGGCGACGGCTTGCGCCAGTGGCCGCCGCTGAACGAGGGCTACAGCGAGAACTTCGCCTCGCTCAATCGCAACAAGCGCTCGGTGGTCCTCGACCTCAAGCAGGACCAGGACCGCGCGGTTGCCCACGGCCTGATCATGGACGCCGACATCGTGATCGAGAACAACCGGCCCGGCGTGATGGGCCGGCTCGGCCTCGGCTACGAGTCTTTCGCCGCGCAGCACCCACGGCTCCTGTACTGCTCGATCTCGGCCTTCGGGCAGGAAGGGCCGCGCGCGGGCGAGGGCGGCTTCGACCTGACGATCCAGGCCGCGGCCGGCGTGATGAGCGTCACGGGCGAGCCCGACGGTGCGCCGGTCAAGTGCGGCGTGCCGCTGTCGGACTTCGCCTCCGGCCTGTATGCGGCCTTCTCGATCGCCGCGGCGCTGGCGCAGGTGCGCGCCGGCGGATCGGGCGCGCACATCGACATCCCGATGTTCGGCTGCACGCTGGGCATCGCCGCGCTCCAGACCAGCGAGTTCTTCGGCAACGGCCGCAGCCCGGCCAAGCTCGGCTCGGCGCATCCGCGCAACGCGCCGTACCAGGCCTTCCGGGCCTCGGACGGCTACTTCGCCATCGCCGCCGGCAACCACAAGCTCTGGCTTCAGGTGCTCGATGTGGTCGGCATGCCCGGGCTGGCGCAGGACGCGCGCTTCACGACCCCCACCGATCGCGCGCGGCATCAGGCGGCACTCAAGGACCTGCTGGAAGCCGTCTTCGAGTGCGAACCGGTCGCGCACTGGATCGCGGCCTTCAACGAGGCCGGCGTGCCGCATGCGCGGATCAACGACTATGCGTCCGCGCTGGCCGACCCTCAGACCGAGCACATGGCCTGGGTGCAGCCGCTGGAACTGCCCAACGGCCGGACCACGCGCACCTTCGCATCCCCGGTGCGGTTCGACGGCCAGGGCTTCCCGGTGCGCTTGCGCCCTCCGGCGCTCGGCGAGCACACACAGGAGATCCGCGCGGCGTACACGGCCGCGCTCGCCAGGCCTTGACGCGGCCTCCGGCCCCCTCAGTCGTCGGCAGGCGCTTGCGCGGCCGCGCCGCCGGCGTCGAAGTACGGCAGCGGGTTCACCGCGCTGCCGTTCCTTCGCAGCTCGAAGTGCAGCTTGACCGAATCGGTCTCCGTGTTCCCCATGCGGGCGATGACCTGGCCGCGCTTCACGGTCTGGCCTTCCTTCACGAGCAGCTCGCTGTTGTGCGCGTAGGCCGACATGTAGGTGGCGTCGTGCTTGATCATGACCAGCCGGCCGTAGCCGCGCAGCGTGGCCGCCGAGAAGACCACCTTGCCGTCGCCCGCGGCGCGCACGGGGTCGCCCTTGGCTCCGCCGAAGTCCACGCCCTTGTTCCTGCCGCCGTCGTAGCGCGCCACGACGGCGCCGTTCACGGGCCGAAGAAAGTTCCGGTCGACCTTGGCTGCGGCCACCGGCTTGTCGGACCCGGCGCGCGTGCCGGCCTTCTTCGGCTTGGACGGTTTGGACGCCTTGGCGGTGCGCGTCGCCTGCTGCGTCGAGGGTTCGGTGCGGGTGCCGGGACGCGCCGCCGAGGGGGAGGCCGCTGGCGCTGCGCTCTTCGGTGGCGGCGATGGCTTCGTTGCGCAGCCGATGAGCGCGGCGCATGCGATGCCGCAGGCGAGGGCCGAGGTGGCGCGGCCGATGATTGTCTTGTGCTGACCTGTCATGCGTCGACTGTAAGGCAGCGCCCACTCGCAGCGACGGTGCGGGCTCAGACGAGGTGCGAGGCCAGCAGCTCGCGCACCCGCGTCGCCTCCGCTACGCGATCACCGCGTAGGCAACGATCTCGATCTTCATGCCCGGCACCACGAGGCCCGAGACGCCCATGCTCGAGCGGTTCGGATAGGGCGCGGCGAAGAACTCGCGGTACGCGTCGTCGATCTTCGGCATGTCCTTCACGTCGGTCATGTAGATCAGCACCTGGGTCACGTCCTGGAGGCCGCCGCCGGCCGCCTCCACGGCGCGCTGCAGGTTGGCGAAGGTCAGGCGCGCCTGGTCCTCGATGGGGCCGGTGTCGATGCTGCCGTCGGCGCGCACCGGCCCGTGGGCCGTGAACAGCAGGCCCGAGGCCTTCACCGCCCACGAGAAGGGCTGCGCGAGCGGCGGCAGGCCGGTGTCGACGATCTGCTTCATGACAGGACGGCCGCCATCGACGTCGCCACGTGGTCCACGTTGCCGGTGGTCAATCCCGACAGGCACATGCGGCCCGAGCGCACCAAGTAGATCGCGTGCTCGTCGCGCAGCCGCGCCACCTGTGCCTCGCTCAGTCCGGTGTAGCTGAACATGCCGCGTTGCGTGACCAGGTAGCCGAAGTCGCGCCGGCCCTGGAACTTCTCGTCGAGCACCGCGAGCAGGCGTTCGCGCATGGCGCGGATGCGCTTGCGCATCGCGGCCGTCTCCTCGGTCCAGAGCGCGAACAGCGCGGGGTCGTTCAGCACGCGGGCGATCACGCGCGCGCCGTGCGTGGGCGGCGTCGAGTAGTTGCGGCGCACGGTCGCCTTCAACTGGCCCAGCACGGTATCGGCCGCCGCGCGGTCGCTGCAGACCACGCTGAGGCCGCCGCAGCGCTCGCCGTACATCGAGAAGTTCTTCGAGAACGAACTGGCGGCGAAGAACTGGATGCCCGCCTCCGCCAGCGCGCGCAGCGCGAAGGCGTCTTCGTCGAGGCCGTCGCCGAAGCCCTGGTAGGCGATGTCGACGAAGGGGATCAGTTCGCGTTCGCGCAGCACCGGGATCAGCGCCTCCCACTGCGCCTGCGACAGGTCGACGCCGGTCGGGTTGTGGCAGCTCGCGTGCAGCAGCACGATGCTGTGGCGCGGCAGCGCGTCGAGGCTGGCCAGCATCCGGTCGAACGAGAGGCCGCCGCTGGCCGGGTCGTAGTACGGATAGGTGTGGACTGCGAGCCCCGCGCCTTCGAAGATGGCCCGGTGGTTGTCCCAGGTCGGGTCGCTGATCCAGATGCCGGCCTCGGGAAAGTAGCGGCGCAGGAAGTCCGCGCCGACCTTGAGGGCGCCGGAGCCGCCGGGTGTCTGGAGCGTGGCGATGCGGCCGCTGGTCACGGCTTCATGGCCGGCGCCGAAGAGCAGGCGCTGGACCGCGCTGCGGTAGTCGGCCATGCCCTCGATCGGCAGGTAGGGGCGCGGGCCGATCTCCTGCAGCAGCGCGGTCTCGGCCTGCCGCACCGAGGGCAGCACGGGCAGGCGCCCTTCGTCGTCGAAGTAGACGCCGATGCTCAGGCTCACCTTGTGCTGGCGCGGGTCGGTCTGGAACGCCTCCATCAGCGACAGGATGGGGTCGCCCTCGTAGGGCGGGACATGGCTGAACAGCGAAGACGAAAGAGCGGGCATGGGGGTTTCCTGAAGAGGCCTGGGAAACCCCGGATTCTTCATAGGGCGGATCGTCATGCCAAGTGGTTTCTGATTGGCGCATAATTTTGTCTGCCAATCATAATTTGTGGGTTTTTTTATGCGAATCGAGTCCGACGAGGCCGACCGGCAGCTGCTCGCGGCCCTCCAGCAGAACGCACGGCTGACCACCAGCGAACTGGCGCAGATGACCGGCTTGTCGCAGTCGCCGTGCTGGCGCCGCATCAAGCGCATGGAGGAGTCGGGGCTGATCGATGGCTACCATGCGCGCCTCAATCGCCGCGCGCTCGGCTACGGCGTGGTGGCCTTCGTGAGCATCAGCATCGACTTCCAGAACGAGTCGCGCTCGACCGAGTTCGTCGAGGCGGTGCTGGCGATCCCGCAGGTTGTGATGTTCCACGGCATCACCGGCAGCGCGGACTTCCTGCTGATGGTGGTCGCCGAGGACCTGGATGCCTACTCGAACCTGCTGACGAGCAAGCTGCACCGACTGCCGGGCGTCCGGCAGGTGCAGAGCAGCTTCTCGCTGCAGGAGTTCAGGCGCTTCGACGACCTGCCGATCCCGGCGCCGGATTCCCCCTCGCTCTCGCCGTAGGTCGCGGCGCTTCGCCTGCGCCTCACTTGGGCTGCAGCACCTTGTCGACGACGTGGATCACGCCGTTGGACTGCATGACGTCGGCAATGGCGACGGTGGACGCGTTGCCGTTCTCGTCGACGATCATCACGCGGCCATTGCCGGTTTTCGCGGTCAGCGTGCCGCCGGCCGCGGTCTTCAGCGAGGCCATGCCGCCGCCATCCTTGATCTGCTTGGCCAGCGTCGCCGCGTCGATCTTCCCGGGCACCACGTGGTAGGTCAGGATGGTGGTCAGCTTGCCCTTGTTCTCCGGCTTCAGCAGCGTGTCGACGGTGCCGGGCGGCAGTGCGGCGAAGGCTTCGTTGGTGGGCGCGAAGACGGTGAACGGACCCGGGCCCTTGAGCGTGTCGACCAGGCCCGCGGCCTTCACGGCAGCCACCAGGGTCGTGTGGTCCTTGGAATTCACCGCGTTGTCGATGATGTCCTTGGTCGGCAGCATCGGCGCACCGCCGACCATCACCTGGGCGACTGCCGTTGCGGTGCCGACCGCGAGCGAGACGGCGAGCGCGATGGAAGCCGCGCGTTTGAATCTGATCTGCATGGAATGCTCCTGTTGATGGGGCCGCCACGAGATGCGCAACGGCTGCCATTGATACGCAGCCGCGGGTGAAAGGGATCAGTCTTTCGGTGCGTGCGAGAAGCGGAAGAGGCCGACGTCGACGCGACCGGTGCGAAAGCCCGCTTCGCAGTAGCAGAGGTAGTACTCCCAGAGGCGCCGGAAGGCGTCGTCGTAGCCCAGCGCGGCGATCGCGGGCCACGCGGCCTGGAAGCGGCGGCGCCATTCGGCCAACGTGAGCGCGTAGCTGGCGCCGAAGGTCTCCGAGGTCTGCAGCCTCAGCCCGGCGCGTTCGGCCTGCGCTTGCATCGCGCTCATCGACGGCAGCTTGCCGCCCGGAAAGATGAAGCGCTGGACGAAATCCGTGCCGT
The DNA here is from genome assembly GCF_052114385.1 of Variovorax sp. M-6. Taxonomy (NCBI): domain Bacteria; kingdom Pseudomonadati; phylum Pseudomonadota; class Betaproteobacteria; order Burkholderiales; family Comamonadaceae; genus Variovorax; species Variovorax sp. M-6. Next base: position 53,794 of record NZ_JBFREQ010000024.1, read on the forward strand.
GCCGGTAGCGATCGAAGCAATCGTCGGCGATCGTGATGACCTGCAGCACTCCCGAGCCGCCGGGCGCGAGCCGCTCGCGCAGCGTGTCGAAGTAGGTCGGCCAGTAGCGCTCGCCGACCGCCTCGAGCATCTCGATGGAGACGATGCGATCGTATCGACCGTCGATGTCGCGATAGTCCTGCAGCCGGAGGTCGACATCGACCAGCCCTTGCTCGCGCACCTGCCGTTGCGCATGCGAGAGCTGTTCGGTCGACAGCGTCAGGCCGGTCACGCGGACACGGTGGCGGGCCGCGAGYGTCGAGGCCAGCGCGCCCCAGCCGCAGCCGATCTCGAGCACCGTCGCACCCGCTTGCAGGTCGAGCAGCGCGAGGATGCGATCGAGCTTCGCGGCCTGCGCCGCTTCGAGCGATTCGTCGCCGGTGGCGTAGAGGGCGCTCGAATAGATCAGTGCCGGGTCCAGCCACTGGGCGTAGAAGTCGTTGCCCATGTCGTAGTGGAAGGCGATGTTGCGTCGGCTGCCGCGGCGCGTGTTGGCGCGGCTGAGGCGGAACAGGTCACCGAGCCGGCGCGCGAGCCATGAGCCTTCGAGCACGCCGTCCCAACTGGCCTCGTTGCGGATCCCGAACGCCAGCAACGCCGTGAGGTCCGGACTCGTCCAGTCGCCGTCGCGGTAGGACTGCGCGAGCCCGAGATCGCCCTTGAGCAGAAGACGGGCCAGCGGGCGCCAGCGCTTCAGCGCGATCGAAGCCTGCGGTCCGTCGGCCGCGCCCCGGCCTTCGACGCGCGAGCCGTCCGGCAGTTGCACGCTCAGCGCGCCATGGCTCACGCTGCGCAGCAGTCGCGCCAGCATCTTGCGAAGCGGCCCGGCGCCGTCGGTGCCGAACCCGGCGTCGATGAGGCCCGCGCTGTCGTCGGCGAAGCCATCGGAAGAAGAAGCGCTCATGAATCCTTGGCCTTGACGATGACGAGAGTGACCGGCTTCGCCGGCGGGGCGGGGCGCCGGTGCAGGCGCGCCCCCTTGAACCACAGCCGCAGCGCTTCCCAGTGGATCGCAGCCACGACCTTGAGCGCCAGCAGGGGATGGGTGACGAAGACGCGCAGCAGTGCCGCATCGCCGAGCGCGCGGCGGCGCGCGTCGAGGCGCGCATTGAGCACCACGCCCTCGGCGTCGCTCGCGCTGACGCCGATGCCGAGGCCGTCGCGATCCTGCCGCGGCGGTTCGATGCGGAAGCCGTAGCGAAGGTCCAGGCCGAGGAAGGGCGAAACGTGGAAGTCCTTGTCGCACTGCTGCGTGACGCGCTCGGCGCCGGCCTCGGACTCGTCGACCGGGATCAGGTAGCTGTGGCGCTCGCCGAAGGTGTTGTTGACTTCGTAGAGGATGGCTTGCAGCGCGGCATCCTCCGGACGGTGGCAGAAGTAGACCGACAGGGGATTGAAGGCATGGCCAAGGATGCGCGGCATGCTCAGCAGGCGTATCGCGCCGCCGGTGCGCAGGCCGGCGGCGGCGAGTTGTCGTTCCACGTGCTGGAGCAGGCCCTGGCCATCGCCGTAGTCACTTTCGTGCAGGCTGAAGAGGTTGAAGCGGCCGACCGAGAACAAGCGCAGGCGGCGATCGAGACCGTCCAGTTCGTCCAGGTCGACCAGCAGCGAGAACAGGCGGTAGTCCAGGCGGTGCCGCACCGGCCGCAGCCGCTGGTGCATCACGCTGCCGACATAGAGTGCCGATTCGCTCATGAGCCGTGGGCCGCAAGAGCGGCCAGCCGCAGCCGCCCCGATTCGTTCGCGACGTTCCAGGGACGGCGCACCTGGCCCAGCGCCTCGGCCACTGCCAGGCCGGCTTGCAGTCCGTCTTCGTGGAAGCCGGAACCGAAATAGGCGCCGCAGAACCAGGTCCGCTCGCGGCCCTGCAGCGACCAGAGCTGTTGCTGTGCGCGGATCGCGCCGGCGTCGAACATCGGGTGCTCGTAGACCTCGCTGCGGATCAGTCGCCCGGCCGCGGGCTCGCGCATGGGATTCAGCGTCAGGAACACCGGCGTCGCCTCCGGAATGCCCTGCAGCCGATTCATCCAGTAGGTCACGCTCAGGGCCTCGCTGCGCTGGCGATCGGCGGCGTAGTTCCAGCTCGACCACACGGCGCGGCGTTGCGGCATCAGGGCCGCATCGCTGTGCAGCACCGCCCGGTTGCGGCTGTAGCGGAAGGCGCCCAGCAGCCGCTTTTCGTCGCTGCCGGCATCGGCCAGCAGGCGCAGGGCCTGGTCGGCATGGGTCGCGATCACCACGTGGTCGAAGCGCTCGGCGTCGGCGCCCTGGGCGGTTCGCACGAAGGTGCATTGCTTGCCGCGGCGCACTTCGATCGCGGCACTGTCCAGTCGCAGCCGGCTGCCGAGCAGGCGGGTCATCCGCTGCACGTAGCTTCGGCTGCCGCCCTGCACGGTGCGCCAGGCTTCGCGCCGGCCGAGATGCAGCAACTGGTGGTTTTCGCAGAAGCGCACGAAGGCCTCGGTCGGGAATTGCCCGATCCGCGCCGCCGGGGTCGACCAGATGGCGGCGGCCATCGGGTACAGGTGGTCGTCGCGAAAGGCGCGTCCAAAGCCTCGCTGGTCGAGGTAGTCATCCAGCGGCATCCACCCGATGCGTTCGGCGTCGGCCGGCGCCTGTCGGTAGAAGCGGACCAGGTCGCGCAACATCGACCAGAAGCGCGGGCTCGCGAGGTTGCGCGGCTGCGCGAAGAGGCCGCGCAGGCCGCTGCCCGAGTACTCCAGCGCGCCCTGGTCGAGGCTGACCGCGAAGGACATCTCCGAGGCCTGTGTCGGCACTTCGAGATGGGCCAGCAACGCCGTCAGGTTCGGATAGGCGGCCTCGTTGTAGACGATGAAGCCCGTGTCGACCGCGATCGGGCCGCCCGGCGCCGGCACCTCGACCGTGTGGCTGTGCCCGCCGGCCCGGCGAGCGGCCTCGAACAGCGTGACCCGGTGCCTTTGCGACAGCAGCCAGGCTGCCGAGAGGCCCGCGATGCCGCTGCCGATGACCGCGATGTCGAGCCGCGGGCGATCGACCGCGCGGGCGGCGGCGCTGTCGGGCGCGAAATGGGTTCTCATGGGTGAGGGACGCGTTGGGTCTGCAGCTTGTACGCAGGCGACCGGGATTTGGATTGCTTCGCGGGATGCGCGCTGTGATCTAATTTCCCCGCTGCTGCGTATCAAGGCCATGAACACCGTGCGACAGCCCTCCGCTGCGGCCGCGAGGCCTGTGTCGTCGAGGCCTGGCCGGTCGATCCTGACGCTGCACCAGAACCGGGGCGCAATGCCGACCAGCGAAGAACTCAGCGCGCTGCTGCAGGCCGTTGCCGTCCAGGGCGACCGGCAGGCGTTTGCCGTGCTGTTCCGCCATTTCGCGCCGCGCGTGAAGGCCTATCTGATGCGCCGCGGCAGTGCCGAGGGGCTGGCCGAGGAACTGGCGCAGGAGACCCTGATCGGCGTCTGGCGCAAGGCCGCGATGTTCGATCCGCGCCAGGCCGGCGTCTCGACCTGGATCTTCACCATCGCCCGCAACCTGAGGGTCGATCATTTCCGGCGCCAGGGCAACGGCGCCTTCGTCGAGGGCGAAGACAACGACGGCGCCGAGCTGCCCGACCCCGCCCTCGCACTCGACGAACAGCTGCGCGCCGGCCGGCGCGAGCGCGGCGTGCGCGAGGCGTTCGCGCGCTTGTCGGCCGAGCAGGCGCAAGTGCTGCACCTGTCCTTCTACGAGGAACAGCCCCATGCCAGGATCGCGCACGACCTGGGCATTCCGCTGGGCACCGTCAAGTCCCGCGTGCGGCTTGCCGTGAACCACTTGCGTCGATTGCTCGACGAGCTTGAACCATGATCCACCACCATCCGGACGACGGACTCCTGCTGGCCCAGGCGGCCGGCACTCTTTCCAGCGGCCATTCGCTGCTGGTCGCCAGCCACGTCGAGGGCTGCGCCCATTGCCGTGCCCGCCTGCGCGAGCTTGAATCGATCGGCGGCGCCCTGCTCGAAGAACTGGCGCCTGCCGTGCTGCCGTCGCAGTCGCTGGCCGAAGCGCTGGCTGCGATCGACGCTCCGCCGCAACAGCCGCCGCCGAGCGCGCTGCGCCCGGTGCGCCGCAGCCGGCCGGTGCTGCCCGAAGGAATGGCCTGGCCCCGGTCGCTGCAGGGCTGCAGCGCGACGGCCTGGCGCTGGCTCGGGCCCGGCATGCGATGGAGCCGCGTCACCGTGCCTTGCGACGCTGCGGCCAATGTCTTCCTGCTGCGCATCGGTGCCGGCAAGGAGCTGCCCTTCCACACCCACAGCCGAAGCGAACTGACGCAGGTGCTGCACGGCGCCTTTCATGACGGCCGGGCCTTGTTCGGCCCGGGCGATTTCGACGAGGCCGACGGCGACACCCATCACCAGCCGAAGGTGCTGGCGGTCGGCGAATGCATCTGCCTCGCCTCGGTCGAAGGCCGGGTGCTGTTTCAGGGCGCGGTCGCGCGCCTGCTGGGCTCGTTGGTCGGGATGTAGAGTGCCGCCTGCGGCATCGGCCGGCCCTCTTGCATCCCGCGTACCGGGTGCGTGCCGCGCGTGCTCGAACAGGCAGAGGCGCACTTCCCGCTGACTGCCGCCGGCGAAGCCGAACAGGTCCGCCACCGACATGAAGAACACGCGCCACCGGTTCCGCCGGATGGTGGCCGCGGCGCCGTGTGCTGCCGGCAGCTCGTAGTGCTGCGCGTTGGCCTGCCTTGGTTCGGCAAGCATTTGCATATGGACGCGATGCCGGAATTGCAAGAATTCGCAAAGTTGTCAAGGTGCAATTGTTCTGTTCGTTCGAATTGCCCATGCAGAAAAGGCTGTGTCTAATGCCCGAAAAAGGGGCAATGCGCCTCAGGAGGAGAGCGAATGAGCCGAAGCAGGAGGTTGGAGGGAGCGAGCCGTGGCGCGCTGCGCGTGTTCGTCGGCGCGATGGCGCTGCTGGGCGCCGCCGTGGCGTTCGCGGCCGACCCGGACCCGGCGCGCGCTCGCGAGATCGTTCAGGCCGCCGAGACCAAGGCGCCCGACACTGTCGCGGCGCACCTGGAACTCGGCCGCGCGTACTACGTGCTGGGGCAGTACGCGGAAGCCAAGATCGAATTCGAAACGGTGTTGCGCTTCGACAACTTGCCGCAGGACCTCTTGAGCCAGGTCGAGATCTACAACCAGGCGGCGAAACAGGCGCTGGACGAGAAACGCGCGCTCACGGGTTTCGGCTATGCCGAGACCGGCGTCGGGCGTTACCGCGTGAACTCGACGCGCGGCACCGACGCGCTCGGCGGCGGGGACCGCCGCGACACCTTCTACAACGCGCGCGTGGGCGGCGGCCTCAACTACGCGTTGCAGAACGGCTATGCAATCGATGGCAGTCTCGACTACCGCTTCCGCTACTACGACAACCCGGACAGCCGGGATGACTCCGACCTGCGCTGGCGCCTGGCGGGCAGCCGCTCCTTCGGCGAGAGCAACCTGGCGGTCGGCGTCAGAGGCCGCACCAGCTACCGCGGCGATGGCGACTACCGCAACGATGCCGGGCTCTTCACCGACTACCGCTACAGGATCGACCCCGACAACCAACTCACGCTGGGCGCCGAGTACCGCCGGCGCCGGTACCCCGAAGGCCGCTTGCGCGATCGCAGCCGCACCAGTGCGGACGCCTCGGCCGGCTGGGTCCGTTCGCTGCTGGACGGCAGCGGGAGCCTGACGGTCACGGCGCACGGCGGCCAGCACTTCGCGACCGACCGGCCGGATGGCAACTCCAGCTTCTACGGCGCCACGGTGGCGCTGGACTTCACGGTCAACAACAAGCTGGGCTGGGGCACCTTCGCCTGGTGGGAGCGTGATGCCTACAACGCCGACCGGGTGCATTTCCACCCGGACGCGCTCGACAACAGCGTGGTGCTGCGACGCAAGGACAACCTCTACGAGGTGGGCGCCTATCTGGTCTGGGAGTTCGCGCCGAGCTGGACGCTTCGGCCCGAGCTCCTCTGGATTCGCGATCAGAGCAACTCGGTCGGCTTCAACTACAGCTCGACCGAGTTCTGGCTCAACGTCCGCAAGGGCTTCTGATTGCTTCTGATTGCATGTGTGCGACCTGGGTCTGTGCGCCTTGACAAACTTTATGAGCACATTGATCCTAGTTGCAGCTTGTAGTCACAAGCGCACCTCATCGCCATGGCGGTCGGCTTGTTTTGTCACGGAGACGACGTTTAATGGGCGCCAACCATCGGGGCGCTCATTGAGTTCGTGTGGCAAGCGCGAGACACGCGACGGATCGATCGAAAAGAAATAACAAGGAGTAGGTATGGCTTCGACTGAGCAAAAGATGTCCCGCATGCAGCTCACCGCGATGGTGGTGGGCGGCATGGTGGGGGCGGGGATCTTCTCCCTCCCGCGGACCTTCGCCAACGCGACCGGGCCGCTGGGCGCCGTCATCGCATGGCTCATCGCGGGCACCGGCATGTACATGCTGGCCAGGGTGTTCCAGTCCCTCGCCGAGCGCAAGCCGAACCTCGACGCCGGTGTCTTCGCCTACGCCAAGGCCGGCTTCGGCGACTACCCCGGCTTCCTGTCGGCCTTCGGCTACTGGATCGGCAGCTGCATCGGCAACGTCTCGTACTGGGTGCTGATCAAGTCCACGCTCGGCGCCTTCTTCCCGGTCTTCGGCGACGGCAACACCGTGATCGCGATCGTCGTCGCGTCGGTGGGCATCTGGCTGTTCCACTTCATGATCCTGCGCGGCGTGCAGCAGGCCGCCTTCATCAACAGCGTCGTCACGGTCGCCAAGATCATTCCGATCCTGGTGTTCATCGGCATCCTGATCTTCGCCTTCAAGATGGACCTGTTCAGCGCCAACCTGTACGGCGGCGGCCTGGAGGGCGGGATCTTCGAGCAGGTGCGGGCGACCATGCTGGTGACGGTGTTCGTCTTCCTCGGCATCGAGGGCGCGAGCGTCTATTCGCGCTTCGCCAAGGAGCGCACCGACGTCGGCAAGGCGACCATCCTCGGCTTCGTTGGCGTCACCGGCCTGATGGTGCTGGTGTCGATGCTGCCTTATGCGGTGCTGCAGCGCGCCGACATCGCGGGCATGCGCCAGCCTTCGATGGCCAGCGTGCTCGAGGCTGTCGTCGGGCCCTGGGGTGCGATCTTCATCAGCGTCGGCCTGATCGTCTCGGTGCTCGGCGCCTACCTGGCCTGGTCGCTGATCTGCGCCGAAGTGCTGTTCACCGCGGCCAAGACCAAGGACATGCCGGCTGTCTTCGCCAAGGAGAACAAGAACAAGGTGCCGGCCAACGCGCTGTGGCTGAGCAACATCGTCGTCCAGCTGCTGGTGATCACCACCTACTTCTCGAACGACGCCTTCGCGCTGATGCTGAACCTCACCAGCGCGATGGCCCTGATCCCGTACCTGTTCGTGGCGGCCTACGGCTTCATGATCTCCAAGCGCGGCGAGAGCTACCAGCTGCGCCCCGAGGAGCGCAAGCGCGACCTGATCCTGGCCTCGGTCGCGGTGGTCTACACGATCTTCATGATCTACGCGGGCGGCATGAAGTTCATCCTGTTGTCGGCCGTTCTTTACGCGCCCGGCACGCTGCTGTACATCTGGGCCCGGCGCGAACAGAAACTGACCGTCTTCACGGCTGTCGAGTGGGCCATCTTCATCGTCGCGATCATCGGTGCCGTGGTGGGCATCTACGGGCTTGCGACCGGCAGTATCACCATCTAGTCACACCGACCGGATAAACGTTCAGGCATCGATTTTTTGGAGGTCATCATGGCGACTACGGAAGTGAAAGAGACAAAGTTTGGCGTGCACTCGGAAGTCGGGCAGCTGCGCAAGGTGATGGTGTGCGCACCGGGCCTGGCCCATTCGCGCCTGACGCCGAGCAACTGCGACCAGCTGCTGTTCGACGACGTGCTGTGGGTCGAGAACGCCAAGCGCGACCATTTCGACTTCGTCACCAAGATGCGCGACCGCGGCATCGAGGTGGTCGAGATGCACAACCTGCTGGCCGAGACGGTGGCGGTGCCCGAGGGCAAGAAGTGGATCCTCGACAACCAGGTCGTGCCCAACCAGGTCGGGCTCGGCTTCATCTCCGAACTGCGCAGCTATCTCGAAGGGCTGGACAACCGCACGCTGGCCGAGACGCTGATCGGCGGACTGTCGACCAACGACTTTCCCGAGTCGGTCGGCGGCAAGGCGCTCGAGGTCGTGCGCGAGGCGGCCGGCGCCACCGAGTACCTGCTGCCGCCGCTGCCCAACACGCTCTACACGCGCGACACCACCTGCTGGATCTACGGCGGCGTGACGCTCAATCCGCTGTACTGGCCGGCGCGCCACGAGGAAACCATCCTCACCACCGCGATCTACAAGTTCCATCCCGACTTCGCCGGCAAGGTCAACGTCTGGTGGGGCGACCCGACCGAGGACCACGGCCTGGCGACCCTCGAGGGCGGCGACGTGATGCCGATCGGCAAGGGCAACGTGCTGATCGGCATGAGCGAGCGCACCTCGCGCCAGGCCATCAGCCAGCTGGCGGCCACGCTGTTCAAGAAGGGCGCGGCCGAACGCGTGATCGTCGCGGCGATGCCGAAGATCCGCGCCGCGATGCACCTGGACACCGTGTTCACCTTCGCCGACCGCGACTGCGTGCTGCTGGCCCCGGACTTCATGAACCAGACCCGCACCTACTCGTACCGTCCGAGCAGCCATCCGAGCGGTGTCGAGCTGCATGCCGAGAACAAGCCCTTCGTCGACGTCGTGGCGCAGGCGCTCGGCTTCAAGAAGCTGCGCGTGGTCGAGGCCGGCGGCAGCGACTACCAGCGCGAGCGCACCCAGTGGGACAGCGGCGCGAACCTGGTCTGCGCCTCGCCGGGCGTGGTTTATGCATACGATCGCAACACCTACACCAACACGCTGTTGCGCAAGCAGGGCATCGAGGTGGTCACGATCGTCGGCGCCGAACTGGGCCGTGGACGTGGAGGCGGCCATTGCATGACCTGCCCGATCATCCGCGATCCGGTCGACTTCTGAGCGAAGGCCGGCCGAAGGGCCGGCGGGAAGGCACGGGCTGCCGCGAGGCGCCCGGACGATCGATCAATAGAGAGAGGAAGACGGCACGTGTCTGCTGCTCAACGCATTCGTAAATTGCCCAGGACCACGGCGCTGCTCGCGCTCGCCGCCGTGGTGTCGTTGTCGGCCTGCCGGCGTGCCGAAGAGGCCCCGGCCCCCGAGATCCGGCCGGTCCGGGCGATGACCATCGAGCGGCGCACGGTCGGCGACTCGGTGTCCCTGACCGGGCGCGTGCAGGCGCAGAGCGAGGTCAACCAGTCCTTCCGGATCGACGGTCGGCTGATCGAGCGCACCGTGGACATCGGCGACCGGGTCAGGCCCGGCCAGCTGCTGGCCCGGCTCGACCAGATGAACGAGGACAGCAGCCTGCAATCCGCGCGGGCCCAGCTGGCCGCGGCGCAGGCCCAGGGCGCGGAAGCGCGCAACATGTTCAACCGGATGCGCGACCTGCTGGCCGAGAACGCGGTCTCGCGCGCGTCGTTCGAGCAATCCGAGGCGATGCTCAAGGTCACACAGTCGCAGATCAATTCGGCGCAGTCGCTGGTCGACATCGCGCAGAACCGCCTGAGCTACACCCGCCTGCTCTCCGACGTGGCCGGCGTGGTGACGGCGCGCGGCGCCGAGCCCGGCGAAGTGGTGGCGGCCGGCCGGATGGTCGTGCAGGTGGCGCGCGAGGGCGCGATCGACGCCGTCTTCGACGTGCCGGCGCAGATCAAGGACATCGCGCCGAGCAATCCCGACATCACGGTCGCGCTCGGCGGCGACCCCAGCGTCACGGCTGTCGGCAAGGTGCGCGAGGTCTCCCCGCGCGCCGACCCGGTCACCGGCACCTTCGCGGTCCGGGTCCGCCTGATCAACCCGCCCGCGGCCATGCGCCTGGGCAGCACCGTCACGGGGCGCATGAAGCTCAACACCGAGGCGGCGCTCGACATCCCGGCCAGCGCGCTCACGCGCAGCGGCGGCCAGACCGCCGTCTGGGTCGTCGATACCAAGGCCGGAACGGTGTCGGCGCGCAATGTGGAGGTCCGCGCCTATGACGCGGCCCGCGTCCAGGTCACGAAGGGGCTCGCACCGGGCGACGTGATCGTCACGGCCGGCGTGCAGGCGCTGCGGCCGGGGCAGAAGGTCCGCTGGCTCGAGGCCGCGAAGTGATCGGCCCGAACCTGTCGGAGTGGGCGCTCTCGAAGCGCTCGCTGGTGGTGTTCCTGATGATCATCGCGGTCATCGCGGGCACCTTGTCTTTCCTGAAGCTGGGTCGCGGCGAAGACCCGACCTTCACCTTCCGCACCATGATCGTGGCCGCGGGCTGGCCAGGCGCGACGGTCGACGAGACCCTGTCGCAGGTCACCGAGCGGCTCGAGCGCACGCTGCAGGAAACCCATCACCTCGACCGCGTGCGCAGCTACACGACGGCCGGCCAGACCACGATCTTCGTCGACTTGAAGCAATCGACGCCGCCGGGCGAGGTGGCCGACATCTGGTACCAGGTGCGCAAGAACATCGGCGACATGCGCCAGACGCTGCCCTCGGGCGTGGTCGGCCCCTTCTTCAACGACGACTTCGGCAGCACCTTCGGCATCATCTACGCCTTCACCGCCGACGGCTATACCTTCCGCGAGCTGCGCGACCAGGTCGAGTCGGCCCGCTCGCGCCTGCTGCAAGTGCCCGACGTCTCGAAGATCGAGGTGCTGGGCGCGCAGGACGAGCAGATCTTCATCGAGTTCTCGACCGAACGGCTCGCGGGCCTGCGTCTGGACTACGGCGCGATCGTGGCGGCGCTGCAGCAGCAGAACGTGATCCGCCCCGCCGGCACCCTGCACACCGAGCAGGAGCGCATGTTCATGCGCGTCACGGGCGCCTTCGACTCGGAGCGCGACATCGAGGCGGTCAACCTGGTGCTGGGCGGGCGCAACATCCGCCTGGGCGACATCGCGACCGTGCGGCGCGGCTTCACCGATCCGCCGCAGCCGATGTTCCGCGTCAACGGCAAGCCGGCCATCGGCCTCGCGATCGCGATGCGCGACGCCGGCGACATCCTGGCGCTGGGCCGCAACATCAAGGCCGAGATGGCCGACATCACGGCCAACCTGCCGCACGGCATCGAGCCCACGCTGGTGGCCGACCAGGCCGTCACGGTCGACGTCGCGATCAACGACTTCATGGCCTCGCTGTGGCAGGCCATCGCGATCATCCTGGTGTGCAGCTTCGTGAGCCTGGGCGTGCGCCCGGGCGCGGTGGTGGCGCTGTCGATCCCGCTGACGCTGGCGATCGTGTTCGCGGTCATGGACTTCGTGCATATCGACCTGCACCGGGTCTCGCTCGGGGCGCTGATCATCGCGCTGACGCTGCTGGTCGACGATGCCATGACGACGGTCGACGCCATGCTGAACCGGCTCGCAGCCGGCGACACCAAGGACCAGGCCGCGACCTTCGCCTACCGCACGCTGGCCGCGCCGATGCTGATCGGCACGCTGGTGTCGATCTCCAGCTTCGTGCCGATCGGCTTCGCGCGCAGCTCGGCGGGCGAATACACCTTCTCGATCTTCGCCGTGGTGGCGATCGCGCTGATCGTCTCCTGGCTCGGCGCCGTGATCTTCGCGCCGCTGGTCGGCAAGGCGCTGCTCAAGACGCCCAAGGCCGATGCGGTGGTCAAGCCCAGCAAGTTCCTCAACGCCTTCAGCGATTTCCTGAAAGGCGCCATCCGCGCCAAGTGGCTGACCATCGGGCTCACACTCGCGGCCTTCGTGGCGTCGATGTTCCTGGTGCGCTTCGTGCCGCAGCAGTTCTTCCCGGCCTCCGACCGGCCCGAGCTCACGGTCGACCTGACCTTGCGCCAGAACGCCTCGATCTACGCGACCGAGGAGCAGGCCAAGCGCTTCGAGGCCCTGCTCAAGGACGACCCGGACGTCGACCATTTCAGCACCTACGTGGGCCGTGGCGCGGTGCGCTTCATCCTCACGCTCAACGCGCAGCTGGCCAACCCCTTCTTCGCCCAGGTGATCGTGGTCGCCAAGGACCTCGAGGCGCGCGACCGGCTGCAGCTCAAGCTGGAGAAGGCGCTGGCCGAGCAGTTCCCGGACATCGTCGCGCGCATCTCGCCGCTCGAGCTTGGGCCCCCCGTGGGCTGGCCCCTGCAGTACCGCGTGATGGGGCCCGACAAGGACGAGGTCCGGAGGATCTCGCTCGAGCTGGCCGGCCTCCTCGGGTCGCATCCGGAAGCCCGGCACGTCAACTTCGACTGGATGGAGCCGGCGCGGCAGATCCAGATCCGCATCAACCAGGACGAGGCGCGCCAGCTCGGCATCAGCACCGCCGCGCTGGCCGGCATCATGAACGCCACCGTGACCGGCACCCCGGTCACGCAGGTGCGCGACGACATCTACCTGGTCAACGTGGTGGCCCGGGCCAGCGCCGAGCAGCGCCTGTCGCTGCAGACCCTCAGCACGCTGCAGGTGCCCACCGCCAGCGGCCGGATGGTGCCGCTGAACCAGTTCGCGACCTTCTCGGAAGAGCAGGAGTCGCCGCTGGTCTGGCGCCGCAACCGGGTGCCGACGCTCACGGTGCGCGCGGACGTCATCCACGGCGCGCTGCCCGACACGGTGGTCGAAGCGCTGGCGCCGAAGATCAAGGAGCTCAACGCCAAGCTGCCCAAGGGCTACAAGATCGAGACCGGCGGCCTGTCCGAGGAAAGCGCGGAGTCGAGCGCCTCGGTGTTCGCCGTGGTCCCGCTGATGATCGTGCTGATGCTGCTGAGCATGATGGTGCTGCTGGTGAGCTTCCGGCGCCTCGCGATGGTGGTCTGCGTGATGCCGCTGGGCCTGATCGGCGTGGTGATCACGCTGCTGGTGTTCAACCGGCCGCTGGGTTTCGTCGCCATCCTGGGCATCCTGGCGCTGATCGGCATGATCGCCAAGAACGGCGTGATCCTGATCGTCCAGATCGAGACCAACCGCGCGGAGGGGCAGGGCGTGCTCGACGCGGTGGTGTCTGCGGCCACCTCGCGGATGCGGCCGATGATGCTGACCTCGATCTCGACCGTGCTGGGCCTGATCCCGATCGCGCCCACGGTGTTCTGGGGCTCGATGGCCTTCGCGATCATGGGCGGGCTGCTGGTGGCGACCCTGCTGACGCTGGTGTTCCTGCCGACGCTGTACATGCTGGCGTTCGGCAAGGAGAAGCCCATGCCGCCGGCGGCCGCGGTCGAGCCGGCGTGAGCGGGCGGTTCCGGCGCATCGATCGATCCCCATGCAGGTAGCCGCAACACCTCTCGAGCCCGTGGTGCTTGACCTGCACGTGGCCGAACTGAGGCAGCTGTTCAACTCGATGGACCCGGCGCCTTTCCGCCAACGCGACCTCGATCCCAAGGCGCAGGCCTACATCGTCGAATGGGCGCAGGAGGCCCCGGCCGGCCGGCCGCTGGAGCTGGTCGTGCAGGTCGATGCCGAGAGCGTCACGCCGGCCGATGCCGCGATGCTGGAGGAGGCCGTCGACGAGTACTTCCGCCAGCGCGCGCTGACCACCTGGCGCGGCTTGCGCAAGATGTTCCRCACCGGCCGCATCAGCCTCCTGATCGGCGTGCTGTTCGTCGGCACGGCCACCATCGTCGGCGAGTCGATCGCCAGCTTCGTGAGCAAGGGGCGCTATGCGACGCTGATCCACGACAGCCTGGTGATCGGCGCCTGGGTCGCGCTGTGGCGGCCGATGGAGATCTTCCTCTACGACTGGTGGCCGGTGCGCGCCGAGGCCCGGCTCTACGAGCGCCTGAGCGAACTCGACGTCCGCCTGGTCTGCGCCGGCAGTGGCGCGGGAACGACCCGATGAAGCCCGCTTCGACCCCGCCCTCGCGGCTCGCCACGGCGCTGTATCGCGGGGCGCTGCTGCTCCTGCTCTGGCTGCTGCTGATGCCCAGTGCCAAGCCCGCCGATCTGGCGGTGGGCCTGGTCGCGGTGGCCGCCGGAACCTTCGCCAGCCTGCGCCTGCTGCCGCCCGAGGCGGGGCATCTGCGCCTCGGCGCGCTGCTCGGCTTCCTGCCGCATTTCCTCTGGCAGTCGGTGCTGGCGGGCGTCGATGTCGCGCGCCGCGCGATGTCCCCGCGGATGCCGCTGCGTCCCGGCTTCATCGTCTATCGGGTCGGGTTCCGCCCCGGCCTGGCGCGCAACGAGTTCGCTTCGATCACCAGCCTGCTGCCGGGCTCGGTGCCGGTCGGCGATTCGGAGGACAGCATGGTCTATCACTGCCTGGACATCGGCGAGCCGGTCGCCGAGCAGATGGCGGCCGAAGAGCGGCGCCTGCAGAAGGCGCTGGTCGCGGGGGAGCGCCATGACTGAGTTCCTGCTCGGCGCCTCGGCCTTCGTGTTGTTGACGGTCGCGGTGGGCCTGGTGTGCATCCTGCGCGGGCCCGACGACGTCGATCGCATGATGTCGGTGCAGCTGTTCGGCACCGCCGGCATCGCGGCCCTGCTGCTGCTGGGCGCCGCGATCGGCGCGGCGGCCGTGGTCGACCTGGCGCTGATCCTGGCGGTGCTGGCGGCCTTCGCCGCCATCGCCTTCGTCAAGGCCGGCGCGCACTCGGCGCCCGGCCAGGCCGAATCCGAGGAGCGGCCATGAAAACCATCGCCGACATCTTCACGATCGTCGCCGTGGTCGCGGGCGCGTTCTTCTTCATCGCGGGCACCGTCGGGCTGCTGCGCTTCCCCGACACCTTCACGCGGCTGCATGCGCTGACCAAGGCCGACAACCTCGGGCTCGGCCTGGTGGTGCTGGGCCTGCTGCCGCAGATGGACGGCGTGCTGGCCGGCCTCAAGCTGATCCTGGTCTGGCTGATGGTGCTGCTGGCCTCGGCGACGGTGTCGCAACTCATTGCGCGCGCGGTGCGGCGCGGCGGGCCCAAGCCATGACCGAGACGCTGACCATCGCCCTCGTGGCGCTGCTGATGGCGCTCGCCGTCTGGACCCTGGTCGCGCGCGACACCTTCGCCGCCGTGGCCGGCTTCGTGCCCTACGGCCTGCTGCTCACGCTGGCCTGGCTGCAGTTGCGGGCGGTCGACGTCGCGATGACCGAGGCGGCGATCGGTGCCGGCCTGACCGGCGTGTTGCTGATCGCCGCGGCGGCGCGTCTGCGTTCGACCGAGGCGCCGGCCTGGGCCGAGCGGCCGGGCGCGCTGACGCGGGTGCTGGCCGCCATTGTGTCGGCCGCCGTCGCTGCCGCCATCGGCGCTTGCGTGCTGCTGCTGCCCGATCCGGCCCCGACCCTGGCGCCGGCGGTGGCGCAGAACATCGCCGCCACCGGCGTCGGCAATCCGATCACCGCGGTGCTGATGTCCTTCCGCGCGATGGACACGCTGCTCGAGGCCATCGTGCTTCTGCTCGGCTTGATCGGCATCTGGTCGCTGGCGCCCGACCGCTTCTGGGGCGGGCGGCCGGGACCGCAGCCGACGGAGGATCCGAACGGCATTCTGGGCTATTTCGCGCGCGTGCTGCCGCCGATCGGGATCGTCGTGGGCGTCTACATCCTCTGGGTCGGCGCCGACCATCCGGGCGGCAAGTTCCAGGGCGCCACGGTGCTGGCGGCGATGTGGCTGCTGGTCATGCTGGCAGGCCTCTCCGATGCGCCCGCCGTGAACCGGACCTGGGTCCGGGTCGCACTGGTCGGGGGGCCGGCGGTGTTCGTTGCGATCGGCCTGCTGGGCGTGGGCATCGCAGGTGCCTTCCTGGGCCTTCCCGAAGCGATCGCCAAGCCCTTGATCGTTGTCGTCGAGGCGGCGCTGCTGCCCTCGCTGGCAGTCACCCTGGCCTTGCTGCTGGCCGGGCCGCCGCGACGAACGGATTCGGGACAATGAACACGCCGACCCTGCTCGGACTGTGCGCCGCCGTGCTGGTCGGCCTGGGGCTCTATGGCCTGATCACGAGCCCGCACCCGTTGCGCAAGATCATGGCTTTCAACGTGATGGGCAACGGCATCTTCCTGGTCTGCGCGGTGATCGCGCGCCGCGGCGCGGGCGCGGGAATGGGCGGAGACCCGGTGCCGCAGGCGCTGCTGATCACCGCCCTGGTGGTGGCTTTCGCGGCCTCCGCGCTGGCGGTCGCGCTGGTGCTGAGGCTGTTCGAGGAGACCGGGTCCAGTTCGCTGTCCGCGGCGGGCGACGCGCCGAAGCCGGATGCTGTCGGTGGCGAGGTTTCTTAAGTGCCGCATTCCGTGCCCGTGGATCTGACGACACCCGGCGGCCTGCTGCTTGTGCTGGCCGTGCTGCTTCCGTTTGCCGGCGTGATGCTCGGCTTCGTGCTCGGCGGCCGGCGCGCACAGCAGGTGGCCTGGGCCACCATCGTGCTCGGCATCGGGCTCGTGCTGGCGATCGCGCACCGGCTCTGGGTCTCGGGCGACGCGCTGGTCTACCTGCTCGGCGGCTGGGCGCCGCCGCTCGGCGTCACCCTGCGGGCCGACGGGCTGTCGGTCTGCATGATGCTGGCCGTCATGCTCGTGGTCTGCGGGATCGGCGTCTACGCCAACGGCGATTTCGGCACGCCCGCCGAGCTGCGCGAGAAACGCGGGCCGCTGACTTTCTGGCTGCTGCTGCTCGCGGTCTGGGGCTCGCTCAACCTGGTGTTCGTGAGCGGCGACGTCTTCACCCTGTACGTCGCACTCGAACTGCTGACCTTTGCGGGCGTGCCGCTGGTCAGCCTCGACGGCCGCGGCGAGACGCTGCAGGCGGCGCTGCGCTACCTGCTGTATGCGCTGGTCGGCTCCATGTTCTATCTGCTCGGCGCCTTCCTGTTGTACGGCGCCTACGGCACGCTGGACATCGCGCTGCTGGCGCAACGCGTCGGGCCCGAACCCGTGGCATGGGCCGCCGCTGCGCTGATGACCGCCGGGCTGCTGGCCAAGACCGCGCTCTTCCCGCTCCACCTGTGGCTGCCGCCCGCGCACGCCGGCGCCCCGGCGGCGGCCAGCGCGCTGTTGTCCGCGCTGGTGATCAAGGGCGCCTGGTTCCTGGTGGTGCGCTTGTGGGTCGACGTCTTCGCCGGCGTCGTGACGCTGCCCTCGGCGCAGCTGCTCGCGGCGCTGGGCGCCTCGGCGATCCTGGTGGGCAACGTCGTGGCCTTGCGCCAGGCCCGCCTGAAGCTGCTGATCGCCTACTCGACCGTGGCCCAGATCGGCTACCTCTTCCTGATGTTCCCGCTGGTCGCGGGACTCGACGCCGCACGGCTCGACAGTGGCATCGCGGTCACCGGCGGCTTGCTGCAGGCGATCTCCCACGCGACCGCCAAGGCGGCGATGTTCATGGCGGCCGGCCTCATCTACAGCACGCTCGGCCATGACCGCGTGGCCGACCTGCGCGGCGCCGGACGGGCCCTGCCGATGACCATGGCGGCCTTCGCGCTGGCGGGCGCGTCGCTGATCGGGCTGCCGCCCTCGGGCGGCTTCCTCGCCAAGTGGCTGCTGCTGTCGGCCGCGATCGCCACCGCCCAGTGGTGGTGGGTGGCCGTGATGCTGGTGGGTGGCCTGCTCACCAGCGCCTACGTGTTCATGGTGGTGGTGCGCTCGATGGCGCCGGCCGCGCTCGGTTGGGTGCCGAAGGCGCGCGTTCCGCGCTACCAGCAGGGGGCTGTGCTGGCGCTCGCGCTGTGCTCGTTCCTGCTCGGCGTGGTGGCGCTGCTGCCGGTGGACGTGGTTCAGATCGGCCGCACGGGCCTGCTGTCGATGGGGGCGCGATGATCGGGTCCGTCACGCTTGCCGCCGTCGTGTTCGAGGTGCCGGTGCTGCTGCCGCTGGCGCTCGGCGTGCCGCTGCTGTTGCTGCTCGCATGCGTGTTCCCGCGGCTGCGGCGGCGCCTGCCGGCGCTGTTCGTGCTGGCGCCGGTGCCGGCCCTGGCGGCGGCCTTCCTGGCCGGCGGCGAGCCCGAGCTGGTGCTGGGCAACGCCTTCTTCGAATTGACCTTCGCGCTCGATGTGCCGGGGGCGATGCTGCTCGGCGTCGCGTCGCTGCTGTGGATCTTCGCGGGCGCCTATGCCGCGCGCTGGCTGCGCGACCGGCCCGACCGCGATGGCTTCATCGTCTGCTGGCTGATGACGCTGACCGGCTGTGTCGGCGTCTTCCTGGCGGCCGACCTGATCGGCTTCTATTTCCTGCTCGCGGTGCTGAGCGTCGGCGCCAGCGGCCTCGTGCTTCAGGGCGAAGGGCCGGAGGCCTGGCGCGCCGGCGCCCTCTATCTCGGGCTCGCCCTGCTGGCCGAGGCCTTCCTGCTCGCCGGATTGCTGCTGCTCGCGCAGGCCACGCCGGATGGCAGCCTGCTGATCCGCGACGCCGCGGCGGCGCTGCCCGGCTCGCCCTGGCGCGATCTCACGCTGCTGCTCTTGATCGTCGGCCTCGGCATGAAGGCCGGCCTGGTGCCGCTGCATTTCTGGATGCCGTTCGCCTACGGCGCGGCGCCGATCCCGGCCGCCGCGGTAATGAGCGGCGCGGTGGTCAAGGCCAGCATCATCGCCTTGATCCGTTTCCTGCCGCTCGACGTCGCGCTGCCGGATTTCGGCCTGCCGCTGGCGGCCGTCGGCCTCTTCGGCGCCCTCTACGGGGTCGCGATCGGCATCACGCAAACCCAGCCCAAGCTGATTCTTGCCTACTCCAGCGTGAGCCAGATGGGCTTCCTGGCGGCGGTGATCGGACTGGGCCTGGCCGCCGGAGACCCGGGCACCGCGCTGGCCGCCGCCTTCTATGCCGCGCACCACCTGCTCGTGAAGGGCGCGCTGTTCCTTGCCGTCGGCGTGGTCATGCTCACCGGCCGCCGGCACCTGTGGCCGATGCTGCTGCCGGCCGCGGTGATCGCGCTGGGGCTCGGCGGCCTGCCGCTGACCGGTGGCGCGCTGGCCAAGTACGCGGCCAAGGACCTCATGGGCAGCGGCCTGGCCGCCACCGTGGCGGTGGTGTCGTCGATCGCCACCACGCTGCTGATGGTCCATTTCCTGCGGCGGCTGAGCGCGGACACCGCCGCCGACCCGGGCGCCCGCGCGCCGGCCGTGCTGGCCGGGGCCTGGCTGGCGATGGCGCTGGCCTCGGTGGCGCTGCCGTGGGCGCTGTGCCTGGCGCTGCCGCTCGGCGCGCTGCCCGAGGCGCTGGCGCCGTCCGCGTTGTGGGCGGCCCTGTGGCCGGTTCTGATCGGCGGCGCCATCGCGCTCGGCCTGGACAGCCTCGGCCGACACCTGCCGCGCATTCCGGCGGGCGATGTCGGCGTCGCGCTGGGTCGGCTCGCCGGCGGCGTCACGGCGGCGGGCCGTGCATTTGAAACGATCGACACTTTCGCGCGGCGCTGGGCCGTGGCGAGCATCGCATTGCTGGTAGTGTCACTGCTGTTCGGCTACGCGCTGATGGCGCTCGGCTGAAGGAGAACGAGATGAGGAAGTTAACGCTTGCAGCGGTTTGCGCTGCGGTCCTGGTCGGACTTGCGGGTTGTACCGTCGGGCCGGACTTCGTGCGGCCGTCGGTGCAGTCACCGACCGCATGGCGGATCGATTACCCGAAGGCGGCCGAGGTCGCCAACACGAAATGGTGGGAGCAGTTCGGCGACCCGGTCCTCAACCAGCTGATCGAGACGGCGCTGCGCGACAACCTGGACGTCCGCGTCGCGGCGGCACGCATCGATCAGTTCCTCGGCGCCCTGACCACCACCGATTCGCAGGCCTATCCGCAGCTGGGCTATGGCGCCGGGGCAGCCCGCACGCGGGCCAGCCGCGAAGGCCAGCCCCCGATCCCGGAGCCCGTCAGCAACTACTTCTCGCTCTACCAGGCGAGCCTGAACGCGACCTGGCAGATCGACCTCTTCGGCCGCGTGCGACGCATGAGCGAGGCCGCCCAGGCCCAGGTCTATGCCAGCGAACAGGGCCAGCGCGGCGTCGTGCTCACGCTCGTCACCGGCGTGGCGACCAGCTATGTCGCGCTGCGCGCACTGGACCGCCAGTTGGAGATCGCGAAGTCCACCGCCGCCAACTTCGGCGAGACCGCGCGCATCTTCGACCTGCGCTTCAAGTCCGGCCTCGTGTCGCAGACCGAGGTGATGCAGGTGCGCTCCCAGTACCAGCAGGCGCTCACCGCGATCCCCACCTTCGAGCAGCAGATCGCGACGCTGGAGAACCAGATCTCGATCCTGCTGGGCCGCGATCCGGCGCCGATCCCGCGCGGGCGGACCATCGACGAACTGGTGGCGCCGCTGATCCCGGCCGGCCTGCCCTCCGACCTGTTGCAGCGGCGTCCGGACATCCTGGCGGCCGAGCAGAACCTGGTGGCCGCGAATGCCAGCATCGGTGTCGCTCGCTCTCTCTATTACCCTAGCCTCTCCCTGACCGGAGCCCTGGGTTCCACCAGCACTTCCTTCAGCAACTTCATGACCGGTCCGGCCACCGCGTGGTCGGTGGTCGCGGGCCTCACCGGTCCGATCTTCACCTTCGGCGCCATCGAAGGGCAGGTCCGGTCGGCCGAGGCGCAGAAGGCGCAGGCCGAGCTGGTCTACCAGCAGACCGTCCTGGGCGCCTTCCGCGACACCAACAACGCGCTGATCGGCACACAGAAGAGCATCGAAGGGGTCGAGTTCCAGCGCGGGCGCGTCAAGGCGCTGCGCGAATTCGCGCGGCTGTCCAGGCTCAAGTTCGAGAACGGCCTGGTCGGCTATCTCGAGGTGCTGGTGGCCGACAACGAACTGTTCGCGGCCGAACTGGCCTTCGTGACCTTGCAGGCCAACCGCTATACGCAGGCGATCGGCGTGTACCAGGCGATGGGCGGCGGCTGGGTGGATGTCGCGGACTCGCAGACGGCGCGACCGGTCGACATGGCGAACCGGCGCACGCGCTGACGGGATCGGCATGAACGAACGATTCCAGACGCTGGTCTACGGCACCGCGATCGCGCTGATGATCGGCTGGGTGTTCTACATCGGGCGCAACGTGTTCGTGCCGATCATGTTCAGCGTCTTCGTGGTCTACGTGATCCTCGGCCTGGCGCGCCTGATCGGCAGGGTGCCGCTGCTGGGGCCGGCCTTGCCGCAGCTGGTGATCTCGATCCTGTCGGTGCTGATCATCGCGCTCGGCCTTGGCATGGTGGTCTACACCATCCTCGCCAACAAGGACAGCGTGATCGCGATGGCGCCGCGCTACCAGGAGTCGCTGCTGGCGGCCGTACAGCGGGTGGCGGTGCTGATGCGCGTCGAGGCGGAGCCGACATGGACCACGCTCCGGCGCGACCTGCTGGCGCAGGTGAGCCTGCAGCGGGTGGTCGGCTCGGCGCTGTCGTCGCTGTCGTCGCTGTTCGCCACCGTGATCGTGGTCGCGCTGTATGCCTGCTTCCTGCTGGTCGAGCGCGGCCGTCTCGACATGAAGATCTCCGCCATCGCGCGCAGCCCCCAGCATGCGCAGCGCATCAAGCAGGTCATCGCCGACATCAATTCCCGGGTGGGCACGTATCTGGCGCTCAAGACCTTCCTCGGCGTGCTGCTCGGCGCGCTGAGCTACGTGATCATGCGCATGGCCGGCCTTGAGTTCGCCGGCTTCTGGGCGGTGATGATCGCCTTGCTGAACTATGTGCCGTACATCGGCTCGTTCCTGAGCGTGGTGCTGCCGGGGCTGATGGCCGTGGCCCAGTTCGGCGGCGCTGGCGAGGCCATCCAGATCATGACGATGCTGGCCGTGGTCCAGTTCCTGATCGGCAACTTCCTGGACCCCTACATCATGGGGAACTCGCTCAACCTGAGCCCGTTCGCGATCCTCGTGAGCCTGGCCGTCTGGGTGGCCCTGTGGGGCGTGCCCGGCGCCTTCCTGGCGGTCCCGATCACCGCCATGATGACCATCATCTTCTCGGAGTTCCCCGGCACCCGCCCCATCGCCATCCTGCTCTCCCAAAACGGAAAGCCGTAGCTCTCCCCCAGGTTGTCCCGCACTTCGTGTCGGGACGCCCACCCCCTTCCGGGGGCGCAGCCCGCGGCCCGGCGAAGCCGGTTCCGCGGCTGCCCCCGAACAGGCGCGCTACGCGCAGCCGAAGATAGACACAGCGTGGTGATTGATTGGCCGGCGCAGCCAGGCCCGTTGGTGAGACACCGCGGAACCGGCTCCGCCGGGCCGCCGGTGTCGCCCCCCGGTCAGGGGGGTGGGCGGGCTACACGAAGTGAGCCCAACCTGGGGGGCGAGCCTATTGCGGTACGACGCGTGCGGCTTCGCCGTTGCCCTGGATGAATACGCGCTGGCCGACGCGCAGGCCCGGCGTGACGGGCTGGGTCACCTCGACCAGCACGCCGCTGTCGGTGCGAACGAAGATCTCCTGCCCCGCCACCGGCGAGTCGTAGCGCCTGGCGACTTCGCTGCCGGCCATCGTGCCGCCGATCGCACCCACCACCATCGCGACATCGCGGCCGGTGCCGCCGCCGATCAGGCTGCCGATGCCGAGGCCAGTCAGGCCGCCGAGCACCGCACCGACGCCGGTGTGGTGCGAACTCGCGATCTGCGTCGGCGTGATCTGCTCGATCTTGCCCTGCCGGATCGTCATCGATCCTGGCTGCGAGCCGGGCGCCGCGCAAGCGGTGAGCACCAGCGCCATCGCGAACGCCGCGACGCGGTAGAAAAGCCTTGCTGCCATGAAGTTCCTCCTAAACGGGGTTGTTGCAGTGTCGAATAAACACCGCTTTCAGAATACCGTGAACCTGCTTCAGCCGAGCGTATCGGCACTGAAATGGAAGCCGGCGTCACGCCCGCGCAACGCCGGGAACCCCTCAAGTTTTCCGCTTCGCCGCCGATATACGGTCAGCGCATGCCACCCGCCGTGTCGGACGGGGCGGCAGGTCGCGACGAGGAGCCAGCGTGAATCTCAGGTCGGTGGACGACAGCCGTGGCACGCGCCCGAAGGGGCGGGGATGACCTTGACCGGCTATGGCTACGATGCCTTCAAGGTTCTCGCCGTTGCCGCGCCAGTGGCCGGGTTCGCGGCCGTTGCCCATGTGCGCGCGAAGCGGCGTGGGCAACAGGCGCGGCGGATCGAGAGCGCGCGCCGCAGTTGCAGGAGCGTCTTCGTCGACGTGCCCGGACGTCCCGGCGCGGCCCCCGATTCGGTCTGCTTCGAACTCACGCCGCAGTTGCTGGGCTGGCTGGCCGCCGCCCAGAGCGGATCCCTCAAGGGCATCGACACGCCCGATGCGGTGATGCTGGCCTTCGACGTCGAGGCGGCATGGACAGGGGGCCGGATGGCCGGCGCCGGTGACGATTCGACCTCCCGCAGCCAATTGGTCGCGACCCGCGAGCGCTTCTTCATGCGCTCGGTCGAGACCGGGCGCAGCAGCTGCGCCATTTCGCTGCGATCGATGCTCGACGTCCATCGCAGCCTCCCCGAGGGCCAGCCGCTCTATTGCTCGGTCGACGGCCTCGTCGGCGCCCATCCGGTGCGGCGGCTGCGGGTCGAGCCGGCACCCGCGGCAAAGCAGTTCTACTGGGTGCGCGCCAACAGCCCGGCGCTGCGATCCCGGCGCCCGCCGAGTTAGTTAGGTAGGATTGGCGGCCGCCCCCCTGCCTCCAGGCGGCCTCGCAATTCAAGGACTCTGCATGACCACCCCCAGCTACCCCGACACCCGCCTGCTGATCGATGGCGAATGGTGTGACGCCGCAAGCGGCAAGACCCAGGACGTGATCAACCCGGCCACCGGCAAGCCGATCGGCAAGGTCGCCTTCGCGGCGATCGCCGACCTCGACCGCGCCCTCGACGCCGCCCAGCGCGGCTTCGAGGTCTGGCGCCGGATCCCGGCCAACGAACGCGCCGTCACCATGCGCCGCGCCGCCGCGCTGGTGCGCGAGCGCGCGCCCGAGATCGCCCGCATCCTCACGCAGGAGCAGGGCAAGCCTTTCGTCGAGGCCCGTGGCGAGGTGCTCGCCGGTGCCGACATCATCGAATGGTTCGCCGACGAAGGCCGCCGCGTCTATGGCCGCATCGTGCCTTCACGCAACCTGGCGGCGCAACAGCTGGTGATGAAAGAGCCGCTGGGCCCCGTGGCGGCTTTCACGCCCTGGAACTTCCCGATCAACCAGATCGTGCGCAAGCTCGGTGCGGCATTGGCCAGCGGCTGCTCCTTCCTGGTCAAGGCACCGGAAGAAACGCCGGCCTCGCCGGCCGCGCTGCTGCAGGCTTTCGTCGATGCCGGCGTGCCCAAGGGCGTGATCGGCCTGGTGTTCGGCGATCCGGCCGAAATCTCGAGCTACCTGATCCCGCATCCGATCATCCGCAAGGTCACCTTCACGGGGTCGACCCCGGTGGGCAAGCAGCTTGCGGCCCTGGCCGGCCTGCACATGAAGCGCGCCACCATGGAGCTCGGCGGCCATGCCCCGGTGATCGTGGCGGCCGACGCCGACGTCGAACTGGCCGTGAAGGCCTCGGGCGGCGCCAAGTTCCGCAATGCCGGGCAGGTCTGCATCTCGCCGACCCGCTTCCTGGTGCACAACAGCATCAAGCAGGCCTTCGCGCAAGCCATGGTCAAGCATGCCGAAAGCCTCAAGCTCGGTGACGGCCTGGCAGAGGGCACGACGCTCGGCCCGTTGGCCAATGCGCGCCGCCTGGGCGCCATGGCCAAGGTACTCGAAGACGCCCGCGCCACCGGCGCCAAGGTCGCGACCGGCGGCGAGCGCGTGGGCAGCAGCGGCAATTTCTTCGCGCCGACGGTGCTGACCGATGTCTCGCTCGAGGCCGACGTCTTCAACAACGAGCCCTTCGGCCCGATCGCGGCCATCCGCGGCTTCGACTCGCTCGACGAGGCGATCACCGAGGCCAACCGCCTGCCTTTCGGACTGGCCGGCTACGCCTTCACGCAGTCGATCAAGAACGCGCACCTGTTGTCGCAGCGCATGGAAGTCGGGATGCTGTGGATCAACCAGCCGGCCGCGCCTTCGCCCGAAATGCCTTTCGGCGGCATCAAGGATTCCGGCTACGGGTCCGAGGGCGGACCGGAGGCGATGGAAAACTACCTGAACACCAAAGCCGTTTCCATCATGGCTGTATAGGCTCGCCCCCAGGTTGCCCGGCACTTCGTGTCCGGGCGCCCACCCCCTACCGGGGGCAACACCAGCGGCCCGGCGGAGCCGGTTCCGCGGTGTTTCACCAACGGGCCTGGCTGCGCCGGCCGGGTGCCGACCCCGCGTTGGCCACGTTGACGAGCGGCATTTGCTTCCGGGTCGGACGGGAACACAATGGCGGGCATCATGCAAAACGCGTTGCTTCGCCGGGTGGGTCTGTGTCTTTGCCTGTTGCTGCTCCTGCCGGTCGCGGCCTGGGCGCAGCAGCTCGGCAGCGCCGCGGCGCTGCAGGCCAAGTTCAACGCCGTCCAGTCGCAGTTCGACAAGAACGCGTTCGGGCGGCCGCTGGTGCTCGAATCGAGCGAGGCCTCGGGCCAGTTGAGCGGCGACATCTTCGCGCTCGTCGACCATCCCTTCGAGCAGGTCAGTGCCTCGCTCAGCAAGCCGGCGGTGTGGTGCGATGTGCTGATGCTGCATCTGAATACCAAGTACTGCGCCGTGCGCGGGGGCGGGGCAGCGACCACCCTGGCGGTCTCGGTCGGTCGAAAGTTCGACCAGCCGCTGTCGGATGCGCAGCGCATCGACTTCGTCTGGCAACCCGCGACCGTGTCCGCGGACTACCTCAGCGTGCGCCTGAGCGCCGACAAGGGGCCGCTGTCGACCCGCGACTACCGCATCGAGTTCGAGGCCACGCCCCTGCCCAACGGCAAGACGTTCATCCACATGGCCTACGCCTATGCCTACGGCACGGCGGCGCGGATGGCGATGCAGGGCTACCTCGCGACGATCGGCAGCGACAAGGTCGGCTTCAGCACGAAGGACAAGGACGGATCGGGTCAGCCGGAACTGGTGGGTGGCGTGCGCGGGGTGGTGGAGCGCAACACCATGCGCTACTACCTGGCGATCGACTCCTACCTCGACGCGCCGGCCGAGGCCCAGCTGCAGAAGCGCCTGGCGCAATGGTTCGACAGCACCGAGCGCTATGCGCGCCAGCTGCACGAGGTGGACCGCAGCGACTACCTCGACATGAAGCGCAACGAATACAAGCGCCTGAAGACCCAGTAGGGGATCATTTTCTTTGTCCGCGCCCGGTCCTGAGCATCTCGGCGCGGCTCTTCTGCAGTTCCGCCAGCCGCTTGAGTTCGGCGGCGCAGTCCGCCTGGGTCGCGACCAGCACGAAGGGGCTGCGTCGCAGCGCCGTGACGGTCTTCTCGACCTGTACCGGGTCGCGGTGCTTGGTGACCAGTCCGGCGGCGACCACCGCCCTGGACTGCTTGTAGAAGGCCTTCTCGAAAGCCGGCGAGCCGCAGCGCGCGGCAATCACGCGATAGTCCGCCTCCTGCTGCTCGCCGGAAATCGGCACGGCGGCGTCTGCGGCCTGCTGGGCGCTTGCCGCCAGGGGCATGCCGATGACGGCGGCTGCCAGCAATGCTGCGAATGCGAGTTGTTGTGTTTTCATGTGTCCCCCTGCTGACTGGAAATGCATCTGTCTCACGCTCGATCTTCATGGTACGGCGGCGCCGGCCTCTTGTCTTATCGGCAATGTGCGCTGTTGCACAGAGTGCCCGCATGAATTGAAATCTCGGCGAAAAGCCCGGATTGCCCGAAAGGGCAACCGGGCTTGCCCGTTGGGCCAATTTGCAGCTTCAGCGGCCGCACCCAAGATCGGTTCGTCGCCCACAGTGCAATGCCGGCCTTCATGAGGACACCCAATGACGATCGCGAAGCGCCCGCTCCGGGTTGCCATGGCGGCGGCATCGTTCGCGGCCTGCGGGGCCTGGGCGCAGGTCGATTCGGACCTGCAGAAGAAGCTCTCGAACCCGATCGCCGACATCGTCACGCTGCCCTTCCAGTGGACCACCAACTTCAACGCCGGGCCGTTCGAGAAGCCGCAGTACACGCTCAACATCCAGCCGGTCTACCCGATCAAGATCGGCGGCGGCTGGTCGCTGATCAACCGCGCCATCGTGCCGCTGCTGTCCAACCCCGCGGTGCTGCCGGGCCAGGATCGCAAGGATGGTCTCGGCGACATCACCTACGAAGGCTTCTTCGCGCCGTCGCCGGGCGAAGGCGGATGGATCTGGGGCGTCGGGCCGGCGATGATCATGCGCACCGCGACCGACGACCGGCTGGGCGCCGGAAAGTGGTCCCTGGGCCCCGCGGCCGTGGCGCTCAAGGAGACCGGCCCCTGGACCGTCGGTGCGCTGGCGACGCAGGTCTGGTCCTTCGCGGGCGACGACAACCAGCCGAACGTGAACGCGTTCACGCTGCAGCCCATCGTCAGCTACCGGCTCGATTCGAAGCAGTCGCTCGGCTATGTGGGCATCCTCACTGCGGACTGGGAGCAGAAGCGATCGAGCCAGCGCTGGACCGTGCCGCTGGGCGTTTCCTACTCGCTGCTGGTCCGGCCCGAAGGCTTCGTGCCGATGAACTTCGTCGTCGGCGCCGGCTACAACGTGATTCGGCCCGACAATGCCTCGGACTGGTTCGTTCGGTTCCAGGTCAATTTCGTTCTCCCCAAGTAAGGATTCAGTCATGCGAACGAGCGACACATTGAAAGGGCTGGCGATGGCCGTGGCGATGGCCGCCTCGGCCTCGGCGGCGGCCACCCCGTTGAGCATCTACAACTCGATGCGCGACACACCGATCACCAAGTTCGGAAAGGCCGACATGGCCCTGATGAAGAAAACCATCTACACCACGCTGGACACGGGTGCGGACGGCGTCAAGGTCAGCTGGGACAACCCGGCCACCTCCAACAGCGGCAGCATCACGCCGGCCAAGGACCCGAAGGGCCGCGCCGGGTGCCGGCTGGCGCAGATCGAGAACCGCCACAAGACGATGCTCGGCGCGGGCGGCTACATCTTCTGCAAGAACACCAAGTCCAAGACACCGCCGTGGGAACTGGTGGCGCCGTGGACGGAGGGCTGATCCGCGGGCGGAATCCTGTCGTCGGATAAGAAGGAGTAGCTTTCATGCCTTTGCTGCGAGTCCTGCTTTTGCTTCGGGGCGCGTTCGGCGCGATATTTGCGCTGGTCGTGCTGTTGGCGCCGGCATCGACGTCGACGGCGCAGATGCTGGGCCGCAACGGCACCTTCGCGCTGGTCGACGGGCTTCTCGCGCTGGCAGTGGCCTTCGCGCTGTCGAAGGCGCCGCGCTTCCACTGGCTGTTCGTGCTGGCGCTGGTCGATGCCCTGGTGCGCCTGGCGATCGGCGCGGTGGCCTTTGCCTACCCGGACATCGAGGCCCGCATCCTGGGCTCGGTCGCCTTCTTCGGCGGCACCATCACGGCCTGCATCGCGCTCGGTGCGGTCGGGCTGATCTTTGGGCTGGCGGGCCGGCGTGCGCCGGTCCGGCGCGGCGGGGTGGTGCCGGTGCTGATCGTGAGCGCCTGCACGCTGCTGTTGGGCATCGGCCTGTTGTTCGGCTTCGGAACGGCCGACGGGCGTCGCCTGCTGATCGGTGCCTTTGCGCTGGCGGTGGGCCTGTGCTTGCTGGTGACCGGTTTTCGGTTGAAGAATCCCCAGTCCACTCTTTGAAGGAGCGAGGTCGATCATGAAGACTTTTCTGTCCCGCATTGCGGCTTTCGTACTGGTCCTGACGCTGGCGGCCTGTGCCGCGCCCGGCTCGCAATCCGGATCGATGGAGATCCGCCAGGGGGTCGTCGAGCAGATCACACCGACGCAGATCCAGAGTTCGCACCATACCGGCGTGGGCGCGGTCGTCGGCGGCCTCGCGGGCCTGGGCATCGGCAGCCTGATCGGCGGCGGCACCGGACGCGACGTGGCGATGGTCGCGGGCGCCATCGGCGGCACCATCGCCGGCTCGGAGCTCGCGAACCGGTATTCGCAGCCGATCGCCGGCGAGCAGATCGTGGTGCGCACCAAGAGCGGCGTGCTGGTTTCGGTGACGCAGCCGACGGGGACGGTGCTGCGCGTCGGGCAGCGCGTCTACATCGAAGGCAGCGGCGAGGGCGCGCGCGTCCTGCCCCAATAGCCGGCCACAGGGAAGGGCGGGGCGATCCTGTTCCGCTCCTTCTTCATTCAGGACTGCGCCTGCCCGGCGCGCACGATGCAACGGAAACCCAGGTGGCAGGTCGAGGTGTCGACCGGCTGCGCCATGCGGGCGGCCGGCCGGTAGCGGTGGCAGTAGTTCGGTGCGCACAGGTGCGAGCCGCCCTTCATGACGCGCCGCGGAATGCGTACCTCGGGCGTTCGCGGGTCGTAGCTGCCGTCGACCGGGCCGCCGCGCGGGTTGTCCAGCGTGCAGCAGGCGTGCGTGATGCGGCCGTGCTCCTGGTACCAGTCGGTGGTCCATTCCCAGACGTTGCCCGCCATGTCGTAGAGGCCGTAGCCGTTGGGCGCGAAGGAGCCGACCGGGGCGGTCCACTCGTAGCCGTCCTCGAGCAGGTTCTGCCGTGGAAACTGACCTTGCCAGGTGTTGGCCATCGACCGGCCGCGCACCTTGAACTCGTCGCCCCAGCAGTATTCGGCGCCCTCGAGCCCGCCGCGGGCCGCGAACTCCCATTCGGCCTCGGTCGGCAGCGACTTGCCGGCCCAGGCCGCGTAGGCCTCGGCGTCCTCGAACGCGACATGCACCACGGGGTGCTTCCACAGGCCCTGGAGCGAACTGGAGGGGCCGCGCGGATGGCGCCAGTCGGCGCCTCGCTGGTAGGTCCACCAGTTGTGCGGATTGCCCATGTCCACCGGTCCCGCCGTCTTCCGGAAGACCACCGAGGAGGGCGCGAGCAGTTCGGGGTCGGCGCCGGGATAGTCTTCCGCCCGGGCCGGACGCTCGGCCAGCGTGACGTGGCCGGTCGCATCGACGAAACGCTTGAACTCGGCGTTGGTCACGGTGTGGGTGTCGATCCAGAATCCCTTCACCGCCACCTTGTGCGCCGGCGCTTCCTCGGGATAGTGCCGGTCAGACCCCATCAGGAAATTGCCGTCGGGGATCCACACCATGGCGGGATGCGGGGCGGTTTGGGGGGCAGCTGTGGAGTCGGACATGGGGGGCATGGCTGAAGAATAATGGAGTCGCCTGCCGGCGTTGCCCATCGGGTCGGGCGGCGGCTCGGGCTGCCCCTTGGGGCAAGCGGGCCCAGGTTCCGCAGGGGTGGTCGGTCCTTGCTTTCAGGCGCCGGCGTGGCTGGCGTCGCTGGGTGACACGCCCAACTGCCCCACGGCCCGGACGAGGTCGGCCAGCGAACTCACTTCCATCTTCTCCATGACGTGCGCGCGATGGGCCTTGACGGTGCGCTCCGCGGCACCGAGCTGGGCGCTGATCTGCTTGTTGAGCGCACCGTTGACCACCATTTCCATGACCTGCCGTTCGCGCGGGCTGAGCCGGGAATAGCGGGTCTGGAGCGCGCACAGCCGTCGACGCGCCTGGCGCCGGGCGGCGTCGTCCTGCACGGCCTTGCCGATGACCGACAGCAGGGTCTCGCCGTCGACCGGCTTGAACAGAAAATCGGCGGCGCCGGCCTTCATCGCCCGCAGCGTTTCGTGCACCGTGGCCTCGGCGGTCACGAAGATCACGGGCAGGGGCTCGGGCTGGCTGGCGATCATCTCCTGCAGATCGAGTCCGCTGGGGCCCGGCATGTGGATGTCGAGCACCAGGCAGCCGGGTGCGCTGCCGATGCCTTCGAGGAGCATCTCGCCGACCGAGCCGTATTCCGCCACCCGGTGGCCGGCGGCCCGGAGAAGCCGCTGCAGCGCGCGCCGAAACGAGACGTCGTCGTCGATCAGCCGAATCGTGGGAATTTCGCCGTCTGTATTCGAAGCCATCAACTTGCCCATTCCGAACCTCCAGATGCCGGTCAGCGCTGGCCGCCCGCCATCAGGCGGCCGGATTCGCCGACGGCGAAGGTGCATTGAACACGCAGCCCAAGGGCGTGACAAGCTGCCCTTTGGTGTAAGTGAGGCTTCAATGACTACTGATGTAGCTATTTGGTTTTACGAATTGGTGGATATCCAAGCCCGAGGCGAAAAAAAACCGGCCCCGCTTTCGCGAGGGCCGGTCGTTGTTGCGCGCCGCGGATTACAGGGCGGCCTGGCGCGTCGTGCTGATGCGGGCACCACCGAACTGCGAAGGAATCACGCTGCCGGCAAAGGACTCGCGGCGCACGTTCTGGTTCGGGGCGTGGGCGGCGGCAACGGCCTCCTCGCGCACCGACGAGCGGTCGCGGGTGCTGGCGATCGTGGTCACGCCGCTGGCATAGCCTTCGGCGTAGGGATTGGCGCTGCGGGCGGCGACGGCCGCCTGGGCGCTCACTTCGGCGCGGTTGTTGGCCGAGGTCAGGGCGTGCACGCCATCATAGATTTCGGCATGGGCGCCGGCGGCGGCGAGCAGCGACAGGGCGGCGGCGGCGAGGATCTTCGAGGTCTTCATTGGATTTCTTTCTGGCTTTGGATGAACGGGCCGGACCGTTCTTGCGATCCGTGCTGGCAAGTTTAGCCCCGGCATCTAGGTAAAAACCCGCATAAAAAGAATCGCGCTGTTGCCCGAGCGGAAACAATGATCGGAAGTTTCCGCGCTCAGCCGCCGAAAAGCGCGGCCGGCAGGCCGTCCACATCCAAGGACACCGCGAACAGTCCCCCGGCCTCCGGTTCGGCCTCGCGCTGGGCCGGCGTCAGACCGCGGGTGGCGCTCGTGATGTAGAGGGTGCGCAGGCCCGGGCCGCCGAAGGCGCAGTCGGTGATGTGGCGGGTGGGCAGCGGGATGCGGCAGAGCTCCGCGGCGCTCACCGGGTCGTGGCAGCTGACGCAGGCGCCGCCCCAGTGGGCGATCCAGATCCGGCCGGCAGCGTCGGTCGTCATGCCGTCGGGCAGGCCGTCGCCACGCGCGAAGCGAAGCCAGGGGCGCTTGTTGGAGAGCGTGCCGGCCACGGCATCGAAATCGTAGGCGTGGATCCGGCCCCGAACCGTGTCGTTGAAGTACATCGTCTTCCCGTCGAGCGACCATGTCGGCCCGTTGGTGACCGCGAAACCGTCGTCGTGCCGGCTGCAACGTCCGTCGGGATCGAAGCGGTAGAGCGCGCCGGTGGGTGCCTTGCAGGCGACATCCATGCTTCCGCCCCAGAACCGTCCTGCGGCATCGCACTTGCCGTCATTGAAGCGGTTGTCGACCCGTTCGGCCTCGGGCTGGTGGAGGTAGCGGGGCGTCGCGTCGGCGCGGGCGGGATCGAACAGCGCGAAGCCGCGCCGCAGCGTGACGATCAGCCCGGGCGCCTGCGCTCTCTCGGCCAGCGCCGAGATGTCCTCGTCGAACTGCCAACTGGTGCGCCCCTTGCCGGCCGGTTCGAAGCGGTGCAGCCGCCGCTCCAGGATGTCGACCCAGTACAGCGCCTGTTCGCGCTGCGACCACAGGGTGCCTTCGCCGAGGGCCGCGGCGGCCGGCCAGACGCAGCGCGGGGCTTCGAGGAGGCGGGGAATCGGATTCATGAGGGACTCCTGGCGAAACTGCGATGACGCGATCAGTCCGGTTCGAAGCGCCGCCCATAGACGTCGAAGCTCTGCGCCTTCAGCGCCTTCATCATGACCTTGGCCGCCGGCGACAGCAGCCGGTCGGTGCGCGTGATGATGCCGAAGGCGTCCATGTGGCAGGGGATCTCGACCGGCAGCAGCGCGACGATGCCGTGAGCCGCGTAGTAGCGGGCCACGTCGGTGGCCAGCACCGCGATCATGTCGCTTTGCTGAAGCATGCGCGTGATGAACAGCAGCGCCGCGGTCTCGATCACGTTGATCGGCGGCGCCAGGCCTTCCTCCTGGAACATGAGCTCGAAGCGATGCCGCAGCACGCTGCCCGCGGGCGGCACGATCCAGCCC
Source organism: Variovorax sp. M-6 (assembly GCF_052114385.1). NCBI lineage: Bacteria > Pseudomonadati > Pseudomonadota > Betaproteobacteria > Burkholderiales > Comamonadaceae > Variovorax > Variovorax sp. M-6. The sequence goes on from NZ_JBFREQ010000024.1 coordinate 86,747, forward strand.
GCGGACACCAGGTCGCGCAGCCCGAGCCCGGCCATGCCGAGCAGCGGATGGCCGGGGCGTACCACCGCGCACACCGGTTCCTCCGTCAGGGCCTCGTAGCGCAGGCTGGTCTTGTCGTGCTCGGCGAAGAGCCGCGCCACCAGCAGGTCGAGCTTGCCCTGCTCGAGCCGTTCCAGCAGCACCGGGCTGGTCTCGATCTCGACGGCGATGCGCAGGTTCGGCTGTTCGCGCTTCACCGCCGCGACCGCCGGAGGCAGCAGCACCAGCCCCGGTGCCGTGATCACGCCGATGTTGACCTGGCCGGCTCGCCCGGCCTTCATCGCGCTGAGTTCGTCGTGCGCCTGGTTCAGGCTCGCCAGTGCGATCCGCGCGTGGCGAATCATGATCTCGCCATACCAGGTCGGCCGCATGCCGCGCGGCAGGCGGTCGAACAGCGAAACCTCCAGCACGTCCTCCAGGTCCTTCAGCAGCTTGGATGCCGCCGGCTGCGTCATGTTGAGCACCTGCGCCGCGCGATGGATGTTCCCCTCCTCGGCCAGGGCCACCAGCAGCAGCAGTTGCCGGGTCTTGAGACGCGCACGGATGAACCAGTGCGTGTAGTTCGTCATGGGGTTTACCTGAATGCTTCTTCAGGTATGTATTGCATCCAAATATTGATTGGAAAGATATGGGTGCGATTCCTAGACTCGCCTCACCTTGAAGCGAAGCGATCTCCAGCAGAAAGCACGGCAGTACATCAACGGCCGCTGGGAGAGCGGCGTCACCATGGGCCTGAGCGAAAACCCGTCCGACACCCGTGAGGTGGTGGCCGAGTACGCGCGTGGCGACCGCAGCCAGGCCGAGGTGGCGGTCCGCGCCGCCGCCGATGCCTTTCCCCACTGGAGCCAGAGCACGCCGCAGCGGCGCGCCGACGCGCTGGACCAGATCGGCAGCGAGCTCCTCGCGCGCCGCGAAGCGCTCGGCCTGCTGCTGGCGCGCGAGGAAGGCAAGACGCTGGCGGAGGCCGTCGGCGAGGCCGCGCGGGCCGGCCACATCTTCAAGTTCTTCGCCGGCGAGGCGCTGCGCGGCAGCGGCGGCGAAACCCTCGCCTCGGTCCGTCCGGGCGTGCAGGTGGACGTCACGCGCGAGCCGATCGGCGTGGTGGGACTGATCACGCCGTGGAACTTCCCGCTCGCCATCCCGGCCTGGAAGATCGCGCCGGCGCTCGCCTGGGGCAACAGCGTGGTCTTCAAGCCGGCCGAACTGGTGCCGGCCTGCGGCTGGGCGCTGGCCGAGATCATCAGCCGCGCCGCACTGCCGGCGGGCACCTTCAACCTCGTGATGGGAAGCGGCCGCGAAGTCGGCCATGCCCTGGTCGACAGTCCGCTGGTGGATGCGGTCAGCTTCACCGGCTCGGCCGCCACCGGCGAGCAGATCCTGCAGGCCGCGGCGCGGCGGCGGGCCAAGGTGCAGCTCGAGATGGGCGGCAAGAACCCGTTGGTGGTGCTGGCCGATGCCGACCTCGACCGGGCGGTGGACTGCGCGGTGCAGGGCGCCTATTTCTCGACCGGCCAGCGCTGCACCGCATCGAGCCGGCTGGTCGTCGAGGCCGCCGTGCACGACGTCTTCGTGGCGCGGCTGCGCCGCCGCATGGCAGGGCTCAAGGTCGGGCATGCGCTGGAGCGCGGCACCGACATCGGTCCCGTGGTGGACCGCGTGCAGCTGGCGCAGAACCTGGCCGCGGTCGCCAGCGCGGTCGAGGAGGGCGCCGAGCACGTGTGGGGCGGCGAAGCGCTGCAGCGCGCGACGGTCGGCCACTACATGAGCCCGGCCCTGTTCCTGGCCCGGCCGGAGCACCGCATCGCGCGCGAGGAGATCTTCGGCCCCGTGGCCTGCGTGCTGCGGGCCGACGACTACGAGCATGCGCTGCAGATCGCCAACGACACGCCTTTCGGCCTGTGCGCCGGCATCTGCACCACCTCGCTGTCGCGCGCCATGCACTTCAAGCGCCATGCGAAGGTCGGCATGACGATGGTCAACCTGCCGACCGCGGGCGTCGACTACCACGTGCCCTTCGGCGGCCGGAAGGCCTCGGGCTACGGCCCGCGCGAGCAGGGCCGGCATGCGGCCGAGTTCTACACCAGCGTCAAGACCGGCTATGTGCTCGCCTGAGACCTTGCGGGATTGAAGAGTCGCATTTTTCACCACGCCAACCAGGAGACATCATGAAGCTGAACCGTCGCACGCTCAACATCGCGCTCGCATCCGCGACGCTGTCCTCGCTGCTGCCGGGCCCCGCCCTGGCGCAGAAGAAACCGGTGCTGGGCTTCGCCCAGGTCGGCGCCGAAAGCGAATGGCGCACTGCCAACACCGAGTCGATCAAGTCGGCCGCCAAGGAGGCCGGCATCGAACTCAAGTTCTCCGATGCGCAACAGAAGCAGGAGAACCAGATCAAGGCGATCCGCTCCTACATCGCGCAGAAGGTCGATGTCATCGCCTTCTCGCCGGTGGTCGAGTCGGGCTGGGAAACCGTGCTCATGGAGGCCAAGGCGGCCAAGATTCCGGTGGTGCTGACAGACCGCTCCGTCAACGTCAAGGACGACTCGCTCTATGTGACCTTCATGGGCTCCGACTTCGTCGAGGAAGGCCGCAAGGCCGGCCGCTGGCTGGTCGAGAAGGAGAAGGACAACAAGGGTCCGATCAACATCGTCGAGCTGCAGGGCACCGTGGGCTCGGCGCCCGCGATCGACCGCAAGAAGGGCTTCGAGGAAATCATCAAGGCCGACCCGAAGTTCAAGATCATCCGGTCGCAGACCGGCGACTTCACGCGCGCCAAGGGCAAGGAAGTGATGGAGGCGTTCCTGAAGGCCGAGGGCAAGAAGATCAACGTGCTCTACGCGCACAACGACGACATGGCGATCGGCGCGATCCAGGCCATCGAGGAAGCCGGCATGAAGCCGGCGCAGGACATCATCATCATCTCGATCGACGCGGTGAAGGGCGCCTTCGAGGCCATGATGGCCGGCAAGCTCAACGTCTCGGTCGAGTGCAGTCCGCTGCTCGGCCCGCAGCTGATGAGCGCGGTCGCCGACATCCAGGCCGGCAAGCCGCTGCCCAAGCGGATCCTGACCAAGGAGGGCATCTTCCCGATGGAAGTGGCGAAGTCGGAGTTCCCGAATAGGAAGTACTGACCCCCAGGTTCCTGGAGACGATGAGCAACGAGAATCTTTCCGACGTGCCGATGCTGCAGCTGAGTGGCATCGACAAGCAGTTCCTCGGCGTGCCGGCGCTGTCGGGGGTGGCGCTGCGCCTGCGTGCCGGGGAGATTCATGCGCTGCTGGGGCAGAACGGCGCCGGCAAGTCGACGCTGATCAAGGTGCTGACCGGCGTCTACCCGGCGGACGGCGGCGAGATGCGGCTGGCCGGCCAGCCGATCCGGCCGTCGTCGCCGCTCGATGCGCAGCGCATGGGCATCAGCACGGTCTACCAGGAAGTGAATCTCTGCCCCAACCTGTCGGTGGCCGAGAACATCTTCGCCGGGCGCTATCCGCGGCGCGGCCTGGCGCAGGGCTTGCGCATCGACTGGGCCGCGGTGCATCGCGGGGCGCGCGCGCTGCTGGCACGGCTCGACGTCGACATCGACGTCACGCAGTTGCTGTCGAGCTACTCGGTCGCGGTGCAGCAGATGGTGGCGATCGCGCGCGCGCTGGGCCTGTCGTCCAGGGTGCTGATCCTCGACGAGCCGACCTCCAGCTTGGACGACGAGGAGGTGAAGAGCCTGTTCGCGGTGCTGCGCCGGCTGCGCGGCGAAGGGCTCGCGATCCTGTTCGTCACGCACTTCCTGAACCAGGTCTACGCGGTGTCAGACCGCATCACGGTGCTGCGCAACGGCGCCTGGGTGGGCGAATGGCCGACCGGCGACCTGGGGCCCCAGGCCCTGATCTCGGCCATGGTCGGGCGCGAGTTCGCGGCGCAGGCCAGCGGCCATGCCGAACTGCCGCCGATCGGCGAGGCGGCGCCGGCGCTGCTCCAGGTCGAGGGCCTGGGCCAGCGCGGGCAGTTGCAGCCGATCGACCTGCGGGTGCGCGCCGGCGAGGTGCTCGGCCTGGCCGGGCTGCTCGGCTCGGGTCGCACCGAACTGGCGCGCCTGCTGTTCGGCCTGGCGAAGCCCGACCAGGGCCGCCTGCGCATCGACGGCATCGTGGTCGAACTCGCGAGCCCCGCCGACGCGGTGAAGCACGGCCTCGCGCTGTGCCCCGAGGAGCGCAAGACCGACGGCATCGTGGCCGAGCTGTCGCTGCGGGAGAACATCGCGTTGGCGCTGCAGGCGCGGCGCGGCGTGCGCAACACGCTGTCGCGCGCCGAGCAGACCGCACTGGCGGAACGTTTCGTCAAGGCGCTGGGCATCAAGACGGCGAGCGTCGACACGCCCATCGGCCTCTTGTCGGGCGGCAACCAGCAGAAGGCGGTGCTGGCGCGCTGGCTCGCGATCGAGCCCCGGCTGCTGATCCTCGACGAGCCGACCCGCGGCATCGACGTCGCGGCCAAGCAGGAGATCATGGAGGAGATCCTGCGCCTCGCGCGCGGCGGCACGGCGGTGCTGTTCATCTCCTCCGAGATGATCGAAGTGGTGCGCGTGTCGCACCGCATCGCGGTGCTGCGCGACCGGCGCAAGGTGGGCGAACTGCCCGGTGGCAGCAGCGAGGACGCGGTATACGAGCTGATCGCGGCGGACGCATGAGCAGAACAATGCCCGACGTCATCGCAAGGCTGTTCCGGCACCGCCTGGCCTGGCCCCTGGTCACGCTGGCGCTGTTGCTGGCGGTCAACGCCGCCTTCAACCCGAACTTCCTGCACCTCGAGTGGCGCAGCGGCCACCTCTACGGCAGCCTGATCGACATCCTCAACCGCGCGGCGCCGCTGGTGCTGGTGTCGCTCGGGATGACGCTCGTGATCGCGACGCGCGGCATCGACATCTCGGTCGGCGCGGTGGTGGCGATCGCGGCGGCGCTGGCGGCCTGGATGATCGGCGGCTCGCTGGTGATGCGCAACGGCGCGGCCGAACAGGTGAGCCGCTTCCCGATGTGGCTGGCGATCGTCGGCGCGCTCGGCGCGGCGCTGGCCTGCGGCCTGTGGAACGGCCTGCTGGTGGCGCGCGTCGGCATGCAGCCGATCATCGCCACGCTGATCCTGATGGTGGCGGGCCGCGGCATTGCGCAGCTGATCACCGGCGGGCAGATCATCACGATCTACTACGCGCCCTTCTTCTTCATCGGCAGCGGCTACCTGCTCGGGCTGCCGTTCTCGGTCTACGTGGCGGCGCTGGTGTTCGCGCTGGTCTATCTCGCGATCACGCGCAGCGCGCTGGGCCTGTTCATCCAGGCCGTAGGCATCAACCCCGGCGCGGCCCGCGTGGCCGGCGTGCGGGCGCGCCGCATCGTCGTGGGCGCCTACATGTTCTGCGCCTTCTGCGCCGGCGTCGCCGGGCTCCTGATCAGCTCCAACGTGAAGAGCGCAGACGGCAACAACGCCGGCCAGTTGCTCGAACTCGACGCCATCCTGGCGGTCACGCTCGGCGGCACCGCGCTCACCGGCGGCCGCTTCAGCCTGGTCGGCAGCGTGATCGGCGCGCTGATCATCCAGACGCTGACCTATGCGATCTATTCGCTGGGCGTGCCGCCCGAGATCAACCTGGTGGTCAAGGCGGTGGTGGTGTTCGCGGTGATGCTGCTGCAGTCGCCGGAGTTCCGCGCCGGCCTGCGGCAGCTGGCGCAGCGGCCGGCGCGCGGGGGGACGGTGCGATGAGCGCACTCGTGTCGAACAGATCCCAGGCGGGCGTTGCGCCGGCGTCGCGCAACCGATCCGCGGCCGCGCGCCTCAACCCCAAGTACCTGCCGCTGGCCGCGACCATCTCGCTCTTCATGCTGATGGCGACGCTGGGCTCGGTTTTCTACGACGGTTTCTTCTCGCCGCAGGTGTTCCTGAACCTGCTGATCGACAATGCCTTCGTCTGCATCGTCGCGGTCGGCATGACCTTCGTGATCCTGTCGGGCGGCATCGACCTGTCGGTCGGCTCGGTGATCGCGCTGACCACCATGGTGTCCGCCTCGCTGGTCGAGAAGCACGGCTGGAGCCCGTCGATCGTGATTCCGCTGGTGCTGGCGATGGGCACCTGCTTCGGCGCCTTCATGGGTTTCCTGATCGAGCGCTTCCGGCTGCAGCCCTTCATCGTGACGCTGGCCGGCATGTTTCTCGCGCGCGGCCTCTGCTACCTGATCAGCATCGATTCGATCAGCATCACCAACGAGTTCTATGCCAAGGTCTCGCAGTGGCGGCTGCCGGTGTGGGGTGACGCGTCGATCTCGCTGTCGGGGCTGATCGCGCTGGCGGTGGTGGCGCTGGCGGTGTTCGTCGCCCACTTCACGCCCTTCGGCCGCGCCGTGTATGCGATCGGCGGCAACGAGCAGTCGGCGCTGCTGATGGGCCTGCCGGTGCGCTCGACCGTGATCGGCGTCTACACGCTCTCGGGCTTCTGCTCGGCGCTGGGCGGCGTGGTCTTCACTTTCTACATGCTGTCGGGCTACGGCCTGCACGCGGTCGGGCTCGAACTCGACGCGATCGCCGCGGTGGTGATCGGCGGCACGCTGCTCACGGGCGGCGTCGGCTATGTGGTGGGCACGCTTTTCGGCGTGCTCATGCTGGGCATCATCCAGACGCTGATTTCCTTCGACGGCACGCTGAGCTCGTGGTGGACCCGCATCGTGGTCGGCGTGCTGCTGTTCGTGTTCTGCCTGCTGCAGCGCCTGTTCAGCGCGCGCGGCGGCGGGCCTCACTGAGTTCATCGAATGTCCGATATCCCGACGCGCCGCTACCAAGGCATCTTCCCGGTCGTTCCGACCCCCTTCACCGAAGCGGGCGAGCTCGACCTTGCGAGCCAGAAGCGCTGCGTCGATTTCATGATCGACGCCGGCTCCGACGGGCTCTGCATCCTGGCCAACTTCTCCGAGCAGTTCGTGCTGTCGGACGACGAGCGCGAGCTGCTGACCCGCACCATCCTCGGGCACGTGGCCGATCGGGTGCCGGTGATCGTCACCACCACGCACTTCAGCACCCGGGTGTGCGCCGAGCGCAGCCGCCGCGCGCAGGACCTGGGCGCCGCGATGCTGATGGTGATGCCGCCCTACCACGGCGCCACGTTCCGCGTGCCCGAGCCGCAGATCTTCGAGTTCTACGCGCGGCTGTCCGATGCGGTCGGCATCCCGGTCATGGTCCAGGACGCACCCGCGAGCGGCACCGTGCTGACGGCGCCTTTCCTCGCGCGCATGGCGAGGGAGATCGAACAGGTGTCCTACTTCAAGATCGAGACCGCGGGCGCGGCGTCGAAGCTGCGCGAGCTGATCCGGCTCGGCGGCGACGCGGTCGAAGGCCCCTGGGACGGCGAAGAGGCGATCACGCTGATCCCCGACCTCGACGCCGGCGCCACCGGCTCGATGACCGGCGGCGGCTACCCCGACGGCCTGCGGCCGATCATCGCGGACCACCTGGCCGGCCGCCGCGAACAGGCTGTCGAGCGCTACCGCCAATGGCTGCCGCTGATCAACTACGAGAACCGGCAGGCCGGGCTGCTGGCCTGCAAGGCGCTCATGAAGGAGGGTGGCGTGATCGACTGCGAAGCGCCGCGCCACCCATTGCCGGCGATGCATCCGGACACCCGCGCCGGGCTGATCGAAACCGCGCGCGCCCTCGACCCGCTGGTGCTGCGCTGGGGGCGCTGAGGGGCCCGCTCAGCGGGTCCAGAACGGCCGCAGGTCCGCGACCTTGGCGAGCGCCTTGCGGCACTGTGCGGCGCTGGCCGGCTGGCTCGCCGCCAGCCAGCCGACCGCGAACCAGGCCGCCCCGTCGTGCGCGGCACCCTCGCGGCAGGCGGTCATCGCCATCTGGGCGTCGTTGTGCGCGCCGAGCGCGTCCTGCGCCGGCTCCAACTGTTCCAGAAAGCGCTGCGCGGCGCGCCGTCCGAACAGGGGAGCCGCGAATTCGCCCAGGTAGCGCAGCCGCTTCAGGCGCTTGCGCACGCGGTGTTGCTCGGCCGGCTCGAGGCGGTCGAAGCGCTTGCCGTCGCGCAGCACCTGCCGATGCAGCGTCGAAAGCCGGACCCGCAGCGCCTTGCGTGCCGGTGCGCCCTTCTTCTCAGGCTCCCCCTCGGTTCGGCCCGGAAGGGCGGCGGCGATCAGATCCATCAGGACCGCCTGGAAGCTCGCCGCCCGGACCACTGCCTGCGCCTCGGGGATCTCGCCGGCCGCCTGCGCGAAGCCGAAGGGCGGTGCCCCATGGGCCAGCATCTGCGGCTGCACTACCTGCAGCACGTGGTCGCGATCGCGTTGGCGGCCGAGCGCGCGGAAGGTATCAACCAGCACGGGCTCCCAGGCCGGGTCGACCGCCGGCGCGAAGCCGGCCATCTCTCGCAGCGCGGTGCGCAGCCGCCGGATGCCGACCCGCAATTGATGCACGTGCTCGGGATCGGGACTGCCCGCCGCGACCTCGCTGGCGTTTGGAAGCATCTGCGCCAGGCAGCTGTCGAGCACGGCGCGAAACACCTGCGGGCCATCGGCATCGGCGTCCAGCCGAGGCGCCCGGGCCTTGGTCGGCGGGCCGTAGGCCAGGCCTCGCGCCAGCCGCTCGCCATGCTCGGACTTGGATACGGTGTCGAGCCAGAGTCCGTAGCGTCCGCGCCAGCGCCGGGCAAGCTCGAGCATCGACGAGGCGCTGCCGAGCTTGAGCTCGATCTCGAGTTCGCACAGTGGCTGCGAGTGCTCGCCGCTGCGCACTTCGCCGACATCGAAGGCCAGTTCGACCAGCGCGTCGCCGCTGCGCATTTCGCGCGTGGTGCGCCAGACATCGGTGCCATACAGCGGCACCCACTCGACCTCGGCCGGGTCGTGCCCGGCCTGGCGCAGGGCCAGGGCGATCCGCTCGCCGACCGCCGTCCCGTCGTGCCGCCCGGCCAGCGGCAGCGGCGCTTCGCCGGCCCGCACGGGCGGCAGCTCGACGTTGTGTTCCAGGCGCTCGACAGGGCTCGCACCCGGGGCCTTGGCGGTCTGTATCCAGGCGCCGTCTTCCTTGCGCACGCGCAGCACGATGTGCCGGGCGGCCAGTGCGCCGTCCGCCGTGTCGTAGTAGCGGGCGCGCAGCCGGGAGCGATGCGAACGTCCCCGCGCGACGGCCGCTTCCACCGCGGCCCGGTTCGGCGCGTCGACCTGGAATTTGAGCTCGAACTCGGTCACTGGGTCACTCGGTGACCCCAACGCGGATGGCGCCGGCTTCACTCCTTCAGTTCGCTGACCTGCAGCGATAGATCGTACAGCTTGGACTTGCTCGCGTAGTAGCGGTCGAGGCGCCATTCCCTGAGGATGTCCATCGCCAGCTGGAAGCTCTTGTAGTCGAGTTCATAGAGCGTGACCAGCTCGAAGCTGGCCTCGGATTCGAGCGCCAGAACCAATCGGGCGAGGATCTTTGCAGACGCGTTGGCCGGGTCCGTTTCGATGAATCGGCGGGCGACCTTGATGGCGTTCATGGGGAAATCTTCCTCGTTAGTACATTCCCCTGACTATAGCCAGCGCCCGCATGCGCTTTGTGACAGTCACATGACGGGCTCGGGTATTGCCGGCCCGCCATGCCGCGTTCAGCGAACCGGCGTTTCGGCCTGGCGAATCACGCCGCCGCCCAGCACGCTGCCGGTCAGGGTGGTCGAAGCGCCGCCCATGACCCGGGTCTCGCAGGCCTCGCGGTCGCTCTCCGGCTGCCGGGCGCAGCGCGCGAGCGCGTTCTGTTGCAGGGTGGCCGCATCCGGCGCTGGGAAGCCGCCCCGGCGTGCCGTCTCGGCCGCTGCGCCTCGTTCACGCAGGCAGGCGGCCTTGTCCTGCAGCATGCCGTCGCAAGGCAGTGAGCCGGGCATCGAGCCGAGTGGCGGGCCGGCGGCGAAGGCGGCCGATGCGCCGGCGAGGCTGCCGGCGGCCAGCAGGGCGGCGAAGCAGGAATGCAGTGCGGTGTTCATGGTGACTCCTTGTTCATGGCGGCGCGGACTCGCGCCACCCCAGGCCTTCAGTCTGCGGCCCGATGAAGAAGGAGCGTGTGGGACGGCGGGGCCGGGCGCGAGGGCCCGGAGGCGCGCCTTGCTGTCAGACAGGGTCGCGTCCGATGCCGGACGAGGGCTCAGGCCGGCGCCGGGCCGCCCCAAGGCGGCCTGCGGCCCGAGCCGATCACCCCGCGGCGATCCGTTTCGACAGATGCGCCAGCGCTTCCTCGACTTGATCGACCAGGATCAGCGACAGGTCACCGGGCTGCAGCCGGGCCAGTGCCGCGTCGATGGCGATGAATTCGCCGCGAATCTCGTCGATGAAGCGGGTGCGCTCCGCGCCTTCCAGACCCTGGCGCAGCAGCGCCATGACCTCGCCGTCGGCGCGGCCGCGTTGCGCCGCGTCCTGGTAGAGGATCACGTCGTCGAAGGCCTGGCCGAGGATCGCGGTCTGGTCGCGGATGTCGCAGTCGCGCCGGTCGCCGGCGCCGCTGATCACGACCGAACGCTTCTTCGCCGGCATGGTGTCGACCGCGGCGACCAGCGCACGCATGGCGTCGGTATTGTGGCCGTAGTCGGCGATCACGGTGGCGCCGCGGTAGTCCATCACGTTGAAGCGGCCAGGCACGCCGGCGGCGTCGTTCTTGAAGCTCGCGAGGCCGCTGCGGATCGTGTCCCAGTCGAGGCCCACGGCCCAGGCCGCGGCCACCGAGGCCATCACGTTGTCGACCTGGAAGCCGATGGTGCCGTTGCGCGTGATCTGCACGTCGCGCAGCGGAATGCGCTCGCGCCACGAGCCTTCGGCCGCCACCAGCGCGTCGCCGTCGACATAGACCGTGCGCTTGCCCTGCGCGCGGTGCGTGGCCATCACCGGGTGCGCGCGGTCGGCGGCGAAGAAGATCACGCTGCCGGGGCAGGTGGTCGCCATCGCGGCCACGTTGGGGTCGGTGGCGTTGAGCACCGCGTAGCCGCCCGGAGCGACGTTGCGCACGATCACGCGCTTGAGCACGGCCAGGTCTTCGACGGTCGTGATGTAGTTGAGGCCGAGGTGGTCGCCGCTGCCGATGTTGGTCACCACCGCCACCTGGCAGCGGTCGAAGCCCAGGCCCTCGCGCAGCACCCCGCCGCGCGCGACTTCGAACACCGCGGCATCGACGTCCGGGTGCAGCAGCACGTTGCGCGCGCTCTTCGGGCCGCTGCAGTCGCCGCTGTCGGTCTGCCGGCCGTCGACGTAGACGCCGTCGGTGTTGGTCATGCCGGTGCGCAGGCCGCTGCCGGCGAGCAGGTGATTGATGAGGCGCGCGGTGGTGGTCTTGCCGTTGGTGCCGGTCACGGCGACCACCGGGATGCGGCCGTCGTCGCCGTGCGCGAAGAGCGTGTCCATCACCGCCTCGCCGACCGCGCGGCCGCGGCCGAAGGAGGGCGAGATGTGCATCCGAAGGCCCGGCGCGGCATTGACTTCGACCACGCCGCCGTGCTGCTCCTCGAGCGGACGCAGCACGTTCTCGCAGACCATGTCGACGCCGCAGATGTGCAGGCCGACCATCTGGGCGGCGTCGATCGCACGGGCCGCCACTTCGGGGTGCACCGTGTCGGTGACGTCGGTGGCGGTGCCGCCGGTGGAGAGATTCGCGTTGTTGCGCAGCACCACGCGCTGGCCCAGGGCCGGCACGCTGTCGGGCTTCAGGCCCTGCGCCTCGAGGCGGCCGATGGCGATGTCGTCCAGCCTGATCTTGGTCAGCGAGGTGGCGTGACCCTCGCCGCGGCGCGGATCCTGGTTGACCCCTTCGACCAGCTCGCGGACCGACTTCGTGCCGTCGCCGATCACCTGCGGCGGATCGCGGCGGGCCGCGGCCACCAGCCGGTCGCCCACCACGAGCAGGCGGAAGTCGAAGCCCGGCAGGAACTTCTCGACCATGACCTCGCCGTAGGCCGCCGCCGAGTCGTAGGCGGCGAACAGTTGCTCCTGGGTCGTGATGTTGACCGTGACGCCCTTGCCCTGGTTGCCGTCCTGCGGCTTGACCACCACGGGCAGGCCGATCTCGAGCGCCGCGGCCCAGCCGTCGGCAGCGTCCGCCACCGGGCGGCCCAGCGGCACCGGCACGCCGGCCGCGTTGAGCAGCTGCTTGGTGAGTTCCTTGTCCTGCGCGATCGCCTCGGCCACGCCGCTGGTGCTGTCGACCTCGGCGGCCTGGATCCGGCGCTGTTTCGAGCCCCAGCCGAATTGCACCAGGCTGCCGCGCGTGAGCCGGCGGTACGGAATGCCGCGCGCCACCGCCGCGTCCACGATGGAGCCGGTGCTCGGCCCCAGGCGCTCGGATTCGTCGAGGTCGCGCAGCTCGGTGATGGCCGCGTTGGCGTCGAATTCGGTGCCGGCGTGGGCGGCATCGATCAGGGCCTTGGCCAGCTCGAGCGCGCGCCGTCCGACGGCCTCCTCGCTGTACTGGAAGGCGACCTGGAAGACGCCGTCCTCGAGGGTGCGCGAGGTGTGGCCGAAATTCACCGGGCAGCCGGCCTGCGCCTGCAGCGCGATGGCGGCGTTCTCGAGCACGTGGGCCAGCGCCAGCGGCTGGCCCAGCACGATCGGGTGCAGTTCGCCGATGGTCGGGAACAGCGCACGCAGGCGGTCCTCGAAGCCCGGCAGGCGCTCGATCGCGGTTTCATCGGCCGTGCAGCGGACGATCGCCTCGATGCAGGTGTGGCGGCTCCACAAATTGGGCCCGCGCAGGGCGCGGATGCGGGTGACTTCCATGGCGTGGGGTGCCGTCGGACCAGGGTCCGACGGTCAGGCAAATTGTTGTTCGGGCGAGAGAAGGGTCTGGGACAGCTGCAGCGACGCGAGCGCCGCCTGCAGGTCGGCTTCGAAGGCCTCGACGCCGGCACCGATCAGGTTCAGCGGGATGCCCAGCGCCCAGGCCGCGGCGACCGCCGCGAGCAGGCTGTCGAGGCTGACGCCGGGGTGCGTGGCGCGCCAGATGGTCAGCCGGCCGAGGCCCGGCAGGAAGGATTCGCTGCTGCCGTTGGCCAGCACCACGCGGTCCTGGCGCACCAGCACCGCCTTGCCGCCTTCGGCCTGGTGCTCGGTCAGCGCCGCGGCCTGCGGGTCGGCACAGTAGAGGATCACGTCGCCGTCGCACAGCGGCGCCAGGCCAGCCACCCGTGGATCGGCCGCGTTGAGCACCGCGGTGCCTTCGGGCAGCACCACGTCGACCTGGGTGCGCAGCACCTTGACCATCTGGTCGCTGGCCGAGATGTCGAATTCGCCCAGCAACTCGGCGCCTTCGAGGTCGGTCACGATGCCGACTTCGCAGCGGTCGTAGGCCAGGCCGTCGCGCAGGATGGTCTCGGCGCCGTTCTCGATCACCACCGCCTGCACGGCGCGGTTCACGAGCAGTCGATGGCCGGCTTCCCAGTGGGCGCTGTCGCGGGCATCGACCCGGCGCCGCTCGAGGAACAGGCCGTCGCGGCAGGCCAGGCCGGTGTGGCGGCCGCCGAGGCCGATCAGCCAGGCCACCAGGCGCGACAGCACCGCCGTGCCCTGCGAGCCGGCAACGCCGACCACGGGGATGCGGCCCGGGGCGTCGTCCGGGAACAGGTGGTCGCAGATCGCGCGGCCCACGGGCCGCGGCGAGCCGACGGCCGGCTTCAGGTGCATCAGCAGGCCGGGGCCGGCGTTGACCTCGACGATCGCGCCGCCCTGCGCCGCCAGCGGGCGCGAGATGTCCGTGGCCACCATGTCGACGCCGGCGATGTCCAGGCCGACCACGCGGGCGGCCAGCACGGCCGCATGGGCGACTTCGGAATGCACCTGGTCGGTGCAGTCGATCGCCATGTTGCCGTTGCGCTGGATCGTGACCACCCGGCCGGCGGCGGGCACCGCGGCGGCGTCCAGGTCCTGGCGCTTGAGCTCGAGCTGCAGCTTGGCGTCGGTGTCGACCACGATCACGTCGAGCGGGAATTCCTCTTCGGCACCGCGCCGCGGGTCGCTGTTGAGCTGGCTGTCGATCAGCTGGGCCACGGTCGAGCTGCCGTCGCCGGTGACGGTGATGACCTCGCCGCGCGCGGCCGCGACCACCTGGCCGCCGACCACCAGCAGGCGGTGCTCGTAGCCCCGGATGAAGCGTTCGACCATCACGTCGCTGCCTTCGGGCTCGGCGACCGCGAAGGCGGCGATGACTTCCTCGCGCGTGTGGAGTTCGAGCGACACCCCGCGGCCGTGGTTGGCGTCCGAGGGCTTGACCGCCACCGGCAGCCCGATGTCCTCGGCGGCTTCCCAGGCTTCCTCGGCATTGGCCACCACCTGGCCTTCGGGCACCGGCACGCCGCAGCTCGCGAGCAGCGACTTGGTGAGCTCCTTGTCGCTGGCGATCGATTCGCCGATGGCGCTGGTGTAGTCGGTCTCGGCGGTCCAGATGCGCTGCTGGTTGGCGCCGTAGCCGAGCTGGACCAGGTTGCCGCTGTTGAGCCTGAGATGCGGGATGCCCCGGTCGGTGGCGGCGCCGACGATGCAGGCGGTGCTCGGGCCGAGGTAGCAGTCCTCGACCTTGGCCTTGACCGCATCGACCGCGCGCTGCACGTCGGCGGTGCCGAACGGGTCACCGTTGATCGCCGCCATCAGGAGGCGGTGGCCTTCGGCCAGCGCGACCCGGGCGACCTGCTCGTCGCGGGCCCGGAACACCATGCGGTAGACGCCGTGCTGCGAGGTGCTGCGGGTCTGGCCGAAGCCGGTCGGCATGCCGGCCAGGTTCAGCAGCTCGATCACGACGTGCTCCAGCACGTGGCCGGCCCAGGTGCCTTCGTTCAGGCGCTGGATGAAGCCGCCGCGCTCGCCGACGCCGCAATGGTGCTCGATCAGGGCCGGAAGCAGCGTGGTCAGGCGCTCGGTGAAGCCGGAGATCGTGTTGGAAGGATGGTCCTCGAGCGCGCCGAGGTCGAGCCAGACTTCGAGCACCGGACGGTAGGTCCAGAGGTTCGGACCGCGCAAATAGTTGATGCGCAGCAGACGGATGTCGTCGAAACGGGTCATGAAAACGTTCGATGTGCTTTGACCGAGCACCACGGCGCCTTCAAGCGCGCCCATGGCGATCAGTCAGAATCGGCGCCCGACGTGCGCCAGAAAGGGTCCGTCGGAGGGCCGGAAGTACAGAAACACAATGCAACATCAAGATCCATTCGGAGCCCCGGGGGGCGAAGCAGGGGAGGCCTCAGACGCTCTGAAAAGTCGGCTCTCAGTCGCGGAAAACGTTCTGGCGACCCTCCCGGTTGACCTCGATGAGGAACTTCGGTTTAAGTCCGGCCTGCTGGCGCTGACCGATCGGCGCCTGTTGGCCTGCAGCGCCGGGGGAATCTGGACCGAATGGCCGATTTCCGCGGCCGGGGGCCTGGAGCTCCAGTTCGGCGACCACGCCGGCGTCGGGACGCTCGATTTGCTGGACGCGCGGGGCCGGCTGGCGCGCTGGCGCTACACCCTGGCCCAGCAGCCGGCGGCGCTGCGGCTGCAGAAACTGTTCGAGGCAAGGATCGAGGATGTCGCGCAGGCGACAGCGTCGGGTGCCGATGCGGACGACGCGGCGCCCGGCGAGCCGGAGCTCCAGGCCCCGCCCTCGACCTGGGTGCTGCTGCGCCTGGGCCGCTTCGCCAAGCCCTACCGCAAGCAGCTGATCACCGGGTTTCTACTGACCCTGGCCTCCACTGCGGCGACCCTGGTGCCGCCCTACCTGACCATCCCGCTGATGGACGACATCCTGATCCCGTTCCAGAACGGGCAGCAGATCGCGGTCGCCAAGGTCGTGATGTTCCTCAGCGCGCTGCTGGCCGCGGCACTGGTCGGCTGGGCGCTGGGCTGGGCCCGCACCTACCTGCTGGCGCTGGTGTCGGAGCGCATCGGCGCCGACCTTCGGACCACCACATACGAACACTTGCTGACCTTGCCGCTCGACTACTTCGGCGGCAAGCGCACCGGCGACCTGATGGCGCGCATCGGCTCCGAGACCGACCGCATCAACGTCTTCCTGTCGCTGCACGCGCTCGATTTCCTGACCGACGTGCTGATGATCACGATGACCGCCGTGATCCTGTTCTCGATCAATCCGCTGCTGGCGGTGGTCACGCTGGTGCCGCTGCCCTTCATCGCCTGGATGATCCATGTGGTGCGCGACCGGCTGCGCACCGGCTTCGAGAAGATCGACCGCGTGTGGAGCGAGGTCACCAACGTGCTGGCCGACACCATCCCCGGCATCCGCGTGGTCAAGGCCTTCGCGCAGGAGAAGCGGGAAGCGAAGCGCTTCCATGCCGCCAACGTCTACAACCTTCAGGTCAATGACAAGCTCAACAAGACCTGGTCGCTGTTCACGCCCAGCGTCTCGCTGCTGACCGAGATCGGCCTGCTGGTGGTCTGGGGCTTCGGCATCTGGCAGGTGGCGCGCGGGCGCATCACGGTCGGGGTGCTGACCGCCTTCATCGCCTACATCGGGCGCTTCTACACCCGGCTCGATTCGATGAGCCGGATCGTCTCGGTGACGCAGAAGGCGGCCGCCGGCGCCAAGCGCATCTTCGACATCCTGGACCACGTGAGCAACGTGCCGGAGCCCGCGAACCCGGTGAAGGTGGAGCGCGTGCAGGGCCGCATCGAGATGGCCGACGTGGGCTTCCGCTACGGCAGCCGGGCGGTGATCCGCGATCTCGACCTGGTGATCGAGCCGGGCGAGATGATCGGCCTGGTGGGCCACAGCGGCTCGGGCAAGAGCACGCTGGTGAACCTGATCTGCCGCTTCTACGACGTCACCGACGGCGCCATCAAGGTCGACGGATGCGACATCCGCCGCTTCGCGGTGGCCGACTACCGGCGCCACGTCGGGCTGGTGCTGCAGGAGCCGTTCCTGTTCTTCGGCACCATCGCGCAGAACATCGCCTACGGCAAGCCCGACGCGACGCGCGAGGAGATCGTGGCCGCGGCCCGCGCCGCGCATGCGCACGACTTCATCCTGCGGCTCGCGCACGGCTACGACTCGCTGGTCGGCGAGCGCGGCCAGGGGCTGTCGGGCGGCGAGCGGCAGCGCATCAGCATCGCACGTGCCTTGCTGATCGACCCGCGGATCCTGATCCTCGACGAGGCCACCTCGGCGGTCGACACCGAGACCGAGAAGGAGATCCAGAAGGCGCTCGACAACCTGGTGCAGGGACGCACCACGATCGCGATCGCGCACCGGCTCTCGACGCTGCGCAAGGCCGACCGGCTGGTCGTGATGGACCGCGGCGAGATCGTCGAGGTCGGGCCGCACGACGCGCTGATGGAGAAGCAGGGCGCCTACTGGCGGCTCTACCAGGCGCAGCTTCGGCAGGCTGACGACGAGAGCGCGGGCGCGGCGGCCGAGCGCGCCTCGGTGGCCCTGGCGCTGGGCGGACACGCAGCACATCCGGCGGGGGACGCATGAGCCACATTCAGCTTCAATTTCAACTCGAACGCGACGCCTTCGGCCGGCTGGTGCTGACGGACGACAGCGGCATGCGCCATGCCGGCGTGCTGCCGGTGCGGGCCTTTCCGCTGACCGCGCCCGACGACGGCATCTCGCTGGTCGGCCCCGACGGCCGCGAGCTGGTCTGGATCGATCGCCTCGACCGGCTGCCCGAGGCCACGCGCGAACTGCTCGGCCACGAGCTCGCGGCCCGGGACTTCGCGCCCACGCTGCAGAAGCTGCACAAGGTGTCGAGCTTCGGCGTGCCCAGCACCTGGACCGTCGACACCGACCGCGGCGAGACCCGCTTCGTGCTGAAGGCCGAGGAGGACATCCGCCGGCTCGAAGGCGGCGCGCTGCTGATCGCCAGCGCGCACGGGGTGCAGTTCCGCATTCCCGACGTGAAGGCGCTGGACCGCGGATCGCGCAAGTTGCTGGAGCGGTTCCTGTAGGGTCATCGGCGCGCGGCGCGGAGGTGCATCAAATACAATGAAGTGCATCAAATCAATGAAAGTGCATCAGCCATGCGCACCACGGTCACGCTGGAAGACGACGCCTTCGAAGTGGCTCAGGCCTATGCGCAGGCGCGCGCCCTGAAGCTCGGGCAGGCGATCTCCGAATTGATCCGGCGCGGCGGCGGCGAACGCCTGCCGGTGCGCAAGAAGGCGGGCGTCTGGGTGTTCGATCTGCCGCCGGATGCCCCTCGTGTCACGAGCCGCCAGGTCAAGGATCTGCTGGAAGACGCGCCTTGAGCTGGCTGCTGGACGCCAACGCGCTGATTGCATTGGGTTGGCCGGCGCACGAGCACCACGAGCGCATGATTCGCTGGTTCCAGCGCCATGCGCGCGACGGCTGGGCCACCACGGCGCTGACGCAGGCCGCTTTCGTGCGCGTGATCTCGCAGCCGGTGTTCTCGGGGCAGGCCATTTCAATCGGCGAGGTCGCCGAAGTCCTGCTGCGCAACACCGCGCATCCGAAGCATCGCTTCCTTGCGCTGGATTTCGGCATCGAAGAGGTCCTGGGCTGCTGCACCGGCGGCCTGCGCGGACATCGGCAGATCACCGATGCCTGGCTCGTGACGCTGGCCATGCGCCATGGCGCGAGGCTGGTCACCTTCGACGGCGGCATCTCGCAATTGCTCGCCACCGCCGCCGAGCGGCAACGCCACATCAAGATCCCGGACTGACATTCATGCACAGCACCGCACTCGTCCTCTTCTCCGGTGGCCAGGACTCCACCACCTGCCTGGCCGATGCGCTCGCCAAATACGAGCGCGTGGAAACCATCGGCTTCGACTACGGCCAGCGCCATCGCGTCGAACTCGATGCGCGCCTCACGGTGCTGGCGCGCCTGCGCGAACGCTTTCCCCAGTGGGCGCCGCGGCTCGGCGACGACCACCTGCTCGCGGTCGACGTGCTGGGCCAGGTCAGTGCCTCTTCGCTGACCCAGGACATCGCCTTCGAGATGCAGGCCAATGGCCTGCCCAACACCTTCGTGCCGGGCCGCAACCTGCTGTTCCTCACGCTGGCCGGCGCGCTGGCCTACCGGCGCGGCCTCGAGGTGATCGTCACCGGGGTCTGCGAAACCGACTTTTCGGGCTACCCGGATTGCCGCGACGACACCATGAAGGCGATGCAGGTCGCGCTCACGCTCGGCATGGACCGGCGCTTCGTGATCGAGACGCCGCTGATGTGGATCGACAAGGCCGCGACCTGGGGCCTGGCCCACCGGCTCGGCGGCCAGCCGCTGGTCGAGCTGATCGTCGAAGACACCCACACCTGCTACCTCGGCGACCGCACGCAGCGCCACGACTGGGGCTACGGCTGCGGCACCTGCCCGGCCTGCGAGCTGCGCGCGCGGGGCTGGGAGCGCTACGTGGCTTCGACCTTGTAGCGCACGCCGCTGCCTTCGGGCTGCGGCACCAGCGTCCAGCGGCGCTGGTGATGGTCGCCGACCGAGGCCCGGTGCGCGATCGACACCATCGCGCCGCCGGCGGCCTGCACCATCGCCGTCAGTCGCTTGTAGAGCGTGGCCTCGCTGTCGGCATCGAGCGCGCTGGTGGCCTCGTCGGCGAACAGCCAGGCGGGTTTGCGCAGCAGCACGCGCGCGATCGCCAACCGCTGCTGTTCGCCGCCCGAGAGCTTCTGGCTCCACGCATCGCGGTCGTCGAGCCGGCCCGCGAGGTCGGGCAGCAGCGCGTCGTTCAGGGCCTGCACCAGCTGCGCATCGCTGAACTCGCTCGCCGGCTGCGGATAGGCCAGCGCGTCGCGCAGACGGCCGTCCGGCACGTAGGGCCGCTGTGGAATGAACATGGTGTTGTCGGGCATCGAGACCCGGCCCTTGGCGAAGGGCCAGATGCCGGCGAAGGCGCGGAACAGCGTCGACTTGCCGCTGCCCGAGGGGCCCTGCAGCATCACGGTGTCGCCCGGACGAACCGCCAGCGCGGCGCCTTCGATCAGGCGCGCGCCGTCGGGCAGCGTGACGCCGAAGCCATCGGCGCGCAGGCCCTTGGCGTTGTCTGCGGGTGCGCGTTCGAGCGCGCTGGTCGCGCCCGCATTGGCCCGCATCGCGGCCTCGAACGAGCTCAGCCGGTCGGCCGTGGCGCGCCAGACGGCCACCCGGTCGTAGTTGTCGACGAACCAGCTCAGCGAATCCTGCACCCGGCCGAAGGCCGAGTTGACCTGCATCAGCTGGCCGAGCTGGATCGCGCCGCTGAAGAAGCGCGGCGCCTGCACGATGAAGGCGAAGATCACGGAGGCCTGGCCGAACGACGCCGTGAAGGCGACCAGGTTCTTCTGCTTCCTGATCAGCTGCAGGTAGTTCTTCAGTACCGCGCCGAAGCGCAGCTGGAGCTGGCCGTGCTCGACCTTCTCGCCGCGGTCCAGCGCGATCGCCTCGCTGTATTCGCGCACCCGCACCAGGTGGTGCCGGAAGTCGGCCTCGTAGCGCTGTTGCTGGAAGTTCAGGCCGATCAGCGGCCGGCCGATGTAGTGGGTGATGACCGTGCCGGCCGCGCAGTAGGCCAGCGCGATCCAGACCATCGATCCCGGCACCGAGAAGTCATGGCCGAACAGCGAAAAGTTCGCCACGCCGCTCAGGCCCCAGAGGATGCCGATGAAGCTCACCAGCGTGACCACCGCGTTGAGCAGCCCCATCGACAGGGTCATGGTGTAGTCGGTGAAGATCTGCATGTCTTCCTGGATGCGCTGGTCGGGGTTGTCCGGCGTCTGCCCGTCCTGCTGGCCGTAGCGCGCCAGTTCGAGGCGGTAGAAGGTGCGGTCGGCCATCCAGCGCTGCAGGTAGCTGCGGGTCATCCAGGCGCGCCAGCGCAGCTGCAGCAGCTGGGTCAGGTAGAACCTGAGGATCGCGATCGCGATGAAGCCGGCCGCGATCCAGCAGAAGAAGACGATCTCCTTCCAGAAGATCGCCTGGTCCTTGTTCTGCAGCGCATCGTAGAAGCGCGCGTACCACTGGTTGTTGAGCACCAGCATGTAGACCGCACCGAGGTTGAGCGCCACGATGGCGGCCAGCAGCCCGCGCGCCATCCATTTTTCCTCGGACCTGAAGTAGGGCGAGGCCAGCGCGCCGATGCGGCGCAGGGTGGTGAGCATATTGGGCGAGCCGGCGGAAGTGGTCATGGCGTGGAAGTAGGTTCGCGCCTGGGTGCGGCGCGTTGCTTTCATCGTATCCCCGGGACGCGCCGGATTCTTAAGCGGTGCTGAACGGCGTCATCTGCGTGACAACGCGCCAATTTGTCATCGAGGCGCCACCGCGTTGACAAATGCCTGTCATATCCGCTGCCGATGATCCAGGGCTGCCGCGTACCGACGCGCGCCTTTCTGCATTTTTCCGTATCCCCCTGAGGAATCCATCCAATGTTGCGTCGCACCTTCCAGAGCCTCCTGCCCGCCGTCCTGCTGACCCTCGGCGCCGGCGCCACCGCGCAGGGCCGCACCGAGCTGCTGGTGTACACCGCGCTCGAGGCCGACCAGGTCCAGGCCTACAAGGCGGCCTTCGAGAAGGACAACCCTTCGATCGAGCTGAAGTTCGTGCGTGATTCCACCGGGATCGTCACCGCCAAGCTGCTGGCCGAGAAAGCCAATCCACAGGCCGACGTGGTCTGGGGCCTGGCCGCCACCTCGCTGATGCTGCTCGACAAGGAGGGCATGCTGCAGCCCTACGCGCCCAAGGGCCTCGACGCCATCAAGCCGACCATGCGCGACAGCGCCAATCCGCCCAAGTGGGTCGGCATGGACGTCTGGTCGTCGGCGATCTGCTTCAACACCACCGAGGCGCAGAAGAAGAACCTGCCCAAGCCCACCAGCTGGGCCGACCTGACGAACCCGGTCTACAAGGGTCAGATCACGATGCCGAACCCGGCGGCCTCGGGCACGGGCTACCTGATGGTGTCGGGCTGGATCCAGATGATGGGCGAGCCCAAGGCCTGGCAGTACATGGACGCGCTGCACCAGAACATCGGCATCTACAGCCAGTCCGGCAGCAAGCCCTGCCGCCAGGCCGGCGCCGGCGAGTTCGCGCTCGGCATGTCCTTCGAATACCGCGCCAACAAGACCAAGCGCGACGGCGCGCCGATCGACATCGTGCTGCCCAAGGAAGGCCTGGGCTGGGACATGGAAGCCACCGGCGTCATGAAGACGACCAAGAAGCCGGAGGCCGCCAAGGCACTGGCCGACTGGGCGGTCACGAAGCAGGCCAACGAGCTCTATGCCAAGAACTTCGCGGTGCTCGCGCTGCCGGGCATCCAGGAGAAGCTGGAGTTCGTGCCGGGCGACGTCGAGAAGCTGCTGGCCAAGAACGACTTCGGCTGGGCCGCCGCGAACCGCGACCGCATCCTCGCCGAATGGTCGAAGCGCTACGAATCGAAGTCCGAGAAGAAGCCGCCGCAGTGACGCCATCCGCATGACCAGCTTCCTGTCCCTGCGCGGCATCGGCAAGTCCTTCGGTGCCAGCCGCGTGCTCGACGGCATCGACCTCGACGTCGAGCCCGGCGAGTTCGTCTGCCTGCTCGGGCCCTCGGGCTGCGGCAAGACCACGCTGCTGCGCATCGTCTGCGGCATCGAGCACGCCGATCGCGGCCGGCTGTTGCTCAACGGCCAGGACATCGCCGGCCAGCCGCCGGCGGCGCGCGGCTTCGGCGTGGTGTTCCAGTCCTATGCGCTGTTCCCCAATCTCACGGCGGCGCAGAACATCGCCTACGGCCTGCATCCGACCGGTGCGCTGGCGCGCGAGATGGCCAGGCGCTCGCGCGAGATGCTCGATCTCGTCGGCCTGGCGGCCCATGCCGACAAGTACCCGGTGCAGCTGTCGGGCGGCCAGCAGCAACGCGTGGCGTTGGCCCGCGCGTTGGCGCCCAATCCGCGCCTGCTGCTGCTCGACGAGCCCTTGTCCGCGCTCGATGCGCAGGTGCGCGCCAGCCTGCGCGGCGAGATCCGCGCGCTGCAGAAGCGGCTCGGCATCGTGACCATCATGGTCACGCACGACCAGGAAGAGGCGCTGTCGATGGCCGATCGCGTGGTGCTGATGCACGACGGCCGCATCGAGCAGGCCGGTTCGCCCGGCGAGCTCTATCACCGGCCGCGCACCCGATTCGTCGCCAGCTTCGTCGGCCGCATGAACATGCTGCCCGCCACCGTGCTGGCGGGCGACAAGGTGCGGGTGCGCGACAGCGAGCTGCGCTGCGCGCCCGGCGCGCTGCAGGTGGGCGCGCAGGCCACCGTCGGCATCCGGCCCGAGCACGTGGTGGTCCGGCGCTTCGGCGACGGCCTGGGCGCCAACAGCTTCGCCGCCCGCCTGCTCGGTACCGAGTTCCTCGGCAACCGCACCGCGGCGCGGCTGGCCTGCGAACCACTCGGCATCGAGATCGAGGCCGAGCTGCCGCCCGATCACCGCACGGACGAGACCCTGGTGCCCAGCAGCATGGTGCACATCGAGCTGCCGCAGCACGCGCTGTCGGTGCTGGCGCATTGAGCGCCGCTGTCGACCGCGAGCGCTGGCTGACCGGCGCCGGCCTGCTGCTCGCGCTCGCGACGCTGGTCGTGATCGTCGCGCTGCCGGTGGCCGCGCTGGTGGGGCAGAGCTTCTTCGACCGCGCCGGTGCCTTCGTCGGCTTTGCGAACTTCGCCCGCTACCTCGACAACCCGGCGCTGGTGCAGTCGGCCTTCAACAGCGTCTGGCTGGCGGCGCTCAGCGCCGTGCTGTGCACCGCCATCGCCTATGTCTACGCCTACGGGCTCACGCTCTCGTGCATGCGCGGCAAGGGCTGGCTGCGCGCGGTCGCGCTGCTGCCGCTGCTGGCGCCCTCGCTGCTGCCGGCGATCAGCCTGATCTACCTGTTCGGCAACCAGGGCGTGTTCAAGGACTGGCTCGGCGGACTTTCGATCTACGGGCCACTGGGCATCGTGCTGGGATCGGTCTTCTGGACCCTGCCGCATGCGCTGCTGATCCTCACCACCGCGATGGCGACCTCCGACGGCCGGCTCTACGAGGCCGCGCAGACGCTCGGCGCCTCGCGCTGGCGGGTCTTCCGCACGGTGACCCTGCCGGCCTCGCGCTACGGGCTGATCGTGGCCTGCATGGTGGTCTTCGTGCTGGTCATCACCGACTTCGGCGTGCCGAAGGTGGTGGGCGGCCAGACCGGCGTGCTGGCCACCGACATCTACAAGCAGGTGGTGGGCCAGCAGAACTTCCAGATGGGCGCGGTGGTCGGCTTCGTGCTGCTGATCCCGGCGCTGCTGTCCTTCCTGGTGGAGCGGCGCGTGCGCCGGCGCCAGGCGGCGGCGCTGTCGGCGCGCGCCACGCCGCACCGCCCGGAGCCGGTGCCGGCGCGCGACCGCGCGCTGTTCGCCGCCTGCCTGCTGATCGCCGCGGCCATCCTCGGGATGATCGGCATGGCGGTGTTCGCCTCGCTCGCCACCTACTGGCCCTACCAGCTCGCGCCATCGCTGAAGAACTACGACTTCGGCAACATGGACGGCGGCGGCTGGGGCAGCTACTTCAACTCCTTGCAGCTCGGGCTGGGCGCCGCGGCGGCCGGCGCCGTCGCGACCTTCGTCTCGGCCTACCTGGTCGAGAAGCCGCGCCGCTTCGGCCTGCTGCGCGAGGCGCTGAACCTGCTGGCGAACCTGCCGCTCGCGGTGCCGGGCCTGGTGCTGGGCGTGGGCTACATCTTCTTCTTCAACTCGCCTTCGAATCCGCTGCGCGGGCTCTACGGCGGCATGGCGATCCTGATCGTCTGCACGGTCGCGCATTTCTTCTCGGTCGCCCACCTGACTTCGCTCGCCGCGCTGCGCCAGCTCGATCGCGAATACGAACTGGTGGCCGAATCGATGGGCGTGCCCTTCTGGCGCACGCTGTGGCGGGTGCACCTGCCGGTGGCCCTGCCCACGGTGCTGCAGGTCGGCGGGTACTTCTTCGTCAACGCGATGACGACCGTCTCGGCGGTGGTATTCCTGTACTCGCCCCAGACCACGCTGGCCGCGGTCGCGGTGCTCAACATGGACGATGCCGGCGACGTCGCGCCGGCAGCGGCGATGGCCTCCCTGATCATGCTCACGGCCGCGCTGGGCCGCGGCCTGTTCGCGCTGGCCGGTCGCGCCGCGTTGGCCAGAACCCAAGCCTGGAGAAGCCGGTGAGCGCGGGGCTCAGCGCGGATTGCTGATGCCGCTGGCCACGTGCCCCGAGGGCACATGGCGCGCGGCCGCATCGACATGGCCGGTCTGGTCGTCGAAGAAGAAGTCGGGCTCGAACTCGCGCAGGAACTCGCCCTTGGGCAGGCCGCCGAGGAACATCGCCTCGTCGACCTTGATGTTCCAGTTCATCAGCGTGCGGATCGCGCGCTCGTGCGCCGGCGCGCTGCGCGCGGTGACCAGCGCGGTGCGGATGCGCATGACGGGGCTGCTGGCCTGCTGCAGCCGATGCAGCGCCGCCAGCAGCGGCTTGAACGGCCCTTCGGGCAGCGGCAGACCGGCCTTGGAGGACTCGTGCAGCTGGAAGGCATCGAGCCCCTCGGCCTGGAAGACGCGCTCGGCCTCGTCGCTGAACAGCACGGCATCGCCGTCGAAGGCGATGCGGACTTCGTTCGGATAGGCGTCGCTCGCTTGCACCGACTCGACCAGCACGCGCGCCGCGGGAAAGCCGGCGACCAGCGCCTCGCGCACGTCATCGGCATTGACCGACAGGAAGAGATGGGCGCGCAGCGGCCGCAGGTAGCCGAAGGGCGGCCGGCCCTGCGTGAAGACGCCGCGCTGCAGCGAGATGCCGTTGGCCACGCCCGAGCGGAACACGCGCATGCCCGACACCGGATCGTTGCGCGACAGGATCACCACTTCGACCCGCTGCTGGCCGTCGTCGTTGAAGCGCAGCAGCTTGCGCACCAGCGAGTAGGCGATGCCGGGCCGGGCCGGCACGTCGAGCCGTTCGAGCTGCAGCTTCATGTAGCCGGCGTCGTCGCCGGATTCGAAGATGCGGTTCTCCTCCTCGAGGTTGAAAAGGGCGCGCGACGAGATCGCCACCACCAGCTTGTCGTCGAGGGTTACCACGCTCGCGTCATTTCACGAATTGGTTGAGCTGGATGATCGGCATCAAGACCGCCAGCACGATCAGCATCACCACGCCGCCCATCGCCACGATCAGCAGCGGCTCGAGGATGGTCGCCAGATGCATCGCGCGGCGCTGCACTTCGGCGCCGAGCTGGTTCGACGCGCGCTGCAGCATCAGCGGCAGGGTGCCGGTCTGCTCGCCGAGCCGCGCGAACATCGCGACGATGCCGGGGAAGCGCTTCTTCTGCGCCAGCGCCGAGGCCAGCGGCGCACCTTCGCGCACCAGCACCAGCGCATCGAGCGCATCGGCGCGCATCGCGCGGTTGCTCAGCGTCTCGGCGGCGGCCTGCAGGGCCCGCAGGATCGGCACGCCCGCGGTCGCCAGCATCGCCAGCGTGCTGGCGAAGCGCGCCGCGTTGTAGCCGCGCGCCAGCTTGCCGACCAGCGGCAGGTTGAGCCAGGCGGCGTCGAAGCGTTCGCGGATCGCGTCGCGCGCCAGCGCCATGCGGGCCGCGACCACGCCCAGCACGATGAAGATCAACGCCAGCCAACCGTAGTTGCGCACCAGGGCGCTGAGGCCGAGCATGCCGACCGTAAGGATCGGCAGGGCGCGCTTGGTGCCTGCGAACACGTTGGCCACCTGCGGCACCACGTAGCTCACGAGGAAGATCACGATCACGATCGCGACCAGCGTCACGATCGCCGGATAGACCGCCGCGCCGACCAGCTTCTGCTGCAGCGCCTGGCGCTGTTCGAGGTCGTCGGCGAGGCGCTCGAGCACCAGGCCCAGGTTGCCGCTCTGCTCGCCGGCGCCGATCACGGCGGTGTAGATCGGCGAGAACTCGCGCGGGTGCTGGCTGAGTGCACGGCCGAAAGGAGAGCCGGCATTGACCTCGGCACGCAGCGAGGCGACCAGGTTGCGCTGTTCCTCGGTCTCGGCCTCGTCGGTCAGGGCGGTCAAGGCGCGTTCCAGCGACAGGCCCGAGGACACCAGCCCTGCGATCTGCCGTGTCCAGACCGCCAGCGTGGTCGAGTTGAAGACCCGTCCGCCGCCGTACAGCCGACGCCAGCCGCCGACCGCGGGCACGCCGCTCTCGACGCTGCCGACAGTCGTCAGCGCCAGCGGAATCAGCGCCTGCGCGCGCAGCATGCMGCGTGCGGCGCGCGCGGTGTCGGCCTCGACCACGCCCTTGCGCGGCTGGCCTTGTTGGTCGATCGCTTCGAAGGAGTAAGCAGGCATCGCGCGATTGTCCTCCAGGCCAGCCGGGGGACGTCAGTCCCGGGTCACCCTCAGCAGCTCGGCACGCGAGGTGATGCCTGCCTTGACCAGCCGCTCGCCGTCCTCGCGCATCGAGCGCAGGCCACCGCGTTCGGCGGCCACGAACAGCTCGCTCTCGGGCGCGCGGTTGTGGATCAGCGACTGCACCGTCTCGTCGGCCACCAGCAGTTCGAAGACGCCGGTGCGGCCCTGGTAGCCGGTCTGGCCGCAGGCCTCGCAGCCCACCGGCTGCGCCTCGTGGCCGGCGGCGGGCGCACACACCGGGCACAGCTTGCGCACCAGCCGCTGCGCGAGCACGCCGAGCAGCGAGGAGCTCAGCAGGAAGGGCTCGACCCCCATGTCGGTCAGCCGCGTCACCGCGCTGACGGAATCGTTGGTGTGCAGCGTGGCCAGCACCAGGTGGCCGGTGAGCGAGGCCTGGATCGCGATCTGCGCGGTCTCGAAGTCGCGGATCTCGCCGATCATGATCACGTCTGGGTCCTGCCGCAGGATCGCCCGCAGCGCCTTGGCGAAGGTCAGATCGATCTTGGCGTTGACCTGGGTCTGGCCGACGCCGTGCAACTCGTACTCGATCGGGTCCTCGACCGTCATGATGTTGCTGCTGCTGGCGTCGAGCCGGCTCAGCGCGGCGTACAGCGTCGTGGTCTTGCCCGAGCCGGTCGGGCCGGTCACCAGGATGATCCCGTGCGGCTGGCCGATCAGGTGCTCGAAGCGCGCCAGCGTATCGCCCTGCATGCCCACCGATTCGAGCGTGAGCTTGCTTTCCGATTTGTCGAGCAGCCGCAGCACGGCGCGTTCGCCATGGGCCGAGGGCAGGGTCGAGACCCGCACGTCGACCGCGCGGGTACCGATCCGCAGGCTGATGCGGCCGTCCTGCGGCAGACGTTTCTCGGCGATGTCGAGGTCGGCCATGATCTTCAGCCGCGAGATCAGCGCGGCGTGCAGCGCGCGGTTCGGCTGCACCACCTCGCGCAGCGTGCCGTCGATGCGAAAGCGCACCGACGAGGTCCGCTCATAGGGCTCGATGTGGATGTCGCTGGCGCCGTCGCGCGCGGCCTGCGTGAGCAGGGCGTTCAGCATCCGGATGATCGGCGCGTCGCCGGCCGACTCGAGCAAGTCCTCGACCGCCGGCAGCTCCTGCATCATGCGCGAGAGGTCGGCATCGCCCTGCACCTCGCTGACCACCGCAGCGGCGTTCGATTCGCCCTTGGCATAGGCCGCGCTGATGCGCTGCGCCAATTGCTCGGGCGGCAGCGGCTCGAAGGCCTTGACCGGGTACTTGCGCAGCACCTCGCCGAGCGCGCTGCGCGGCGGCACCTTGGGCATCCAGAGCGTCAGGGCGCCGTCGTCGGCTTCTTCCAGCAGCAGCTGCTGGCCGCGAGCGAAGGCATAGGGCAGGGGATAGCGCATCGGTTTCTCTCGGCTCTGTCAGAACGTGATGGAGAGCTCCAGGCGCTACGGCAGTTCGCGCGAGGTCGACGGATCCGCCGTCGGCGGCAATGCGCCTTTCAGGGGAGACGGCGCCAGTCTCTGGGTCGGCGGGATGGGCGGCGGAATCAGCGTGGTGCCCTGCAGCGGGGGGGCTCCCTCGGTCCTGCCCTGGCCCTGCGGGCGCGCCTGGGCCGGCAGCGCCGGAATGACCGGCGCACTGTTCACGTTGTCCAGCATGATGTTCTCGTCGGGCTGCTGCCGCTGCTGCAGGGAGCGCATGGTGTCGTAGCGTTCGTTGGTGACATCCGCGGTCGTGTTCGCGTCGCGCATCACGATCGGCCGCAGGAACATCATCAAGTTCACTTTGTCCCGTTTTCGGGTTTCATTCTTGAAGAGATTGCCCAGCACCGGGATGTCGCCGGCCAGCGGGATCTTCTCGACGTTGTTGCTGTAGTTGTCCGACAGCAGGCCGCCCAGCATGACCAGGCCGCCGTCCTCGACCAGCACGCTGGATTCGATCGCTCGCTTGTTGGTGGTCGGGCCGTTGGCGTTGTTTTCGGTCCCGGCCTGGACGGTGGAGGTTTCCTGGAACACCGTCATCTTGATGGTGCCGTTTTCATTGATCTGCGGTCGCACGCGAAGCGTCAGACCCACGTCCTTGCGTTCGATGGTCGTGAACGGGTTCTGCCCGCCGGCGGCCCCGGGGTTGGAGAACGAGCCGGTGACGAACGGAACGTTCTGGCCGATGACGATCTTGGCTTCCTCGTTGTCGAGGGTCAGGAGATTGGGCGTCGACAGCAGATTGGCATCGGCGTCGCTGGCGAAGAAGTTGGCGATCGCATTCAACACGTAGCCGCTGCCGTATTTGCGGCCGACGCCGATGTTGAGGCCGCTTCCCAGCCCGGCCAACCCCGCCGGGGATTTCGCCGCCAGGGCGGCGGTGAGCGTCAGGATATTGGAGCCGATCCCGTTCAGGCTGGAGTTGGTGCCGATGACGCCATTGTTTCCGATCGCCGACTGCCATTGAACGCCGAATTCCGCAGCCTTCGTGGCGGTGACTTCGACGATCAGCGCTTCGATCATGACCTGCGCGCGTCGACCGTCGAGCTTGTCGATGACGGCGCGGATCTGGCGGTACTGCGGTTCCGAGGCCGTGATGATCAGCGAGTTGGTCGAAGGGTCGGCCTGGATCTGGCCGCCGGTCGAAGGCTGGTTCGCGTTGTTGACCGGCGCGGTCGCCGCGAGGCTCGCCCCGGTGTTCTGCTGGGCACCGAGCTGCGCCGCTGCCTGTGCGGGGGCCTGGCCCGCGGTGCCTGTTGCGCCGGCGCCGGCGCCGCCGCGCGCCTCGGCCGAGATCGCCGCGCGAAGTGTCGTCGCCAGCCTTACCGCATCGGCGTTCTTGAGGTAGACCACATACACGTTGCCGGCCGCCCCGTTGCCGGAGTCGATGGGAGCACGGTCGAGCTTGTCGATCAGCGTGCGCGCCAACTGGGCGCGTGCCGGATTGGCGGCGCGCAGGATGATCGCGTTGCCGCGCGGCTCGGCGAGCAGCGTGGTGCGAAAGGACGCATCGGCCTGGCCCGGCACCCCGGCGGCGCCGGTGGTCGACGCACTGCCGCCGCCTTCGAGCAGCCGCGTCACCAATGGCACCATGTCGCTGGCGATCGAGTGCTTGAGCTGGATCACCTCGATGTCGGAGGCATTCGGCACGTCGAGCGCCGCCACGATGCGCGCCAGCCGGCGCATGTTCTCGGCGTAGTCGGTGATCACCAGCGAGTTGTTGCCGGGGTTCACGTTGATCGTGTTGTTCGGCGCGATCAACGGGCGCAGCACCGGCAGCAGGTTGTTGGCCGACTCGTAGTTGAGCTTGAAGACCTGGGTGATGATCTGGTTGCCGGCGACGCTGGAAGTGGTCGGCGTCGAGGTGGTCACCGTGTTGCTCTGCAGCTTGGCGTCGGCTTCGGGCACCACCTTGTAGAGCCCTTCGGATTGCACGATCGCGAAGCCCTGCAGCCGCAGCGCCGAGGCGAACTGGTTGAAGGCCGCGGTCGGCGAGATCGCGCGGTCGGTCTGCAGCGTGATCGTGCCCTTGACGCGGGGGTCGACCACCACGTCGCGGCCGGTGACCACCGCCATCGTGCGCGCCACCGATTCGATCTCGGCATTGCTGAAGTTCAGGGTGATCGGTTCGCCGCGCACGGGCGCCGAGGCGTCCTGCGCGAAGGCGGAAGGAATGCAGGCCGCGATCAGCAACTGCGCTGCAAGCGCGATGGTTCCGATGCGGAGGCCGTTCGAAGACGTTGGCTTCATGGTCAACCCAATGTGATGAGCGAGCGTGCGCCGTCGCGCCGCCCGATGATGTTCAACAGATTCGAAAGCACGTCTTCCCGTCCCGGCGCGGCACTGGCCTCGCCGTCGAAACGCAGTGAGGTGCCGCTCCAGCGGCCGCTGCCGCTGAGTTGCAGGCTGCCTTCGCGGGTGGTCAGCAGCAGGGTCGGCGCTGGCCCCCCTTCGAGGGCCAGGCGGTAGCTGCCCATCGGCTTCAGGGTCGACAGGCTGGAGGAGAGGTCGGTGGCGTCGAGTGTCGCGCGGCCGGCCAGCGTCAGCTTCGAACCGCTCCAGCGCAGCACGAAGTCCTGCATCGACAGGTCGAGCACGCCGTCGAGCTTGAGCGTGTTCCAGGGCGCGCCGAATCCGGTCAGCAGCGCGGCGGGCCAACGCGACTGGCCGTTGCTCCAGTCGAGCTCGAGGCCATCGGTGCGCGGGCGGCCGCGCAGTTCGAGCGGCTTCGCCGCGCAGCAGGGCAGGTCGAGCGCGGCGGCGATGCCGTCCCAGCGCGGCCGCAGCGTCCAGGCCAGCATGCCGGGCAGCGAGATCGCTTCGGCGCCGCTCGCGCCGCTCGAGAACACCAGGCCGGCGGTGCCGTTCCAGACGGTGCCGCGCGCATTGACGAGCTGCAGGTGGCCGTTGCTCCACTGCGCCAGGCCGGCGGCCAGCCAGCGCGCCGGGGCGAACACCGAGAGCGAGAAGGCGACGCCGATCAGCGTCCCGGCGGCGGCCCAACGCCAGCCGGAGCTGCGGGCGGAATCGGGTGGCGTCGTGACCATCGGGCGGCGTTCAGCGGGCCGGCAGGCCCATGACGAGGGTGCCGTCCCAGCGCACGCGGGGGGCTTCGGCCTTTGCGGCGGGCGCTGCGGGTGTCGCAGCGGTGTTCTGAGCGCTGCGCGTCAGGTGCGCCTCGCGCGGCACGGCGCGGGCATTGCTGCGCGCCTGGGCGAACCACTGGGCCAGGGCGTCGGCGGGCACGTCGCGCAACGCGATCGTCACGCCCTCGCCGGCACCGGCCGCCTGCAACTGGGCATTCGGCCCGAGATTCTGCCGGACCGAGGTCTCGAGCCCGCGCAGCGCGTCTTCCCGGCTGGTGCGCGGCTGCGCCTGCAGGGCCTTGGCCTGGGTTTGCAGCTGGCGCATCTGCTGCAGTTGCGCATCGAGCTGCGCGTGCTCGGCCGGGGCGGCGGACAGCACGCGCAGCGCGGGCGCCAGCGCCACCCACCAGATGACGGCGAGCGTCACCAGCGCGACGCCGATCAGGACCAGCCGCTGCTCGCGCGCTCCGAGTTCGGGCCACCAAGCCTGCCAGCGTGCCTTGAGCGCTTCGAACCATTTCATCGGGCCGCCTCCGCCTGTACCAGCAGCAGGTCGCCCTCGCTGCGCGCGCTGTAGCCGCGCGACGAGAGGGCGGTCTTGAGCTTGGCGAATTCCGTCGCCGGCAGACCGAGTCCGCGCAGCCGCAGCTGGCCGGCACTGAAGTCGATCGCGGTCGGCACCCGGCCTGGCTGGAGGCTCGCTGCCAGGGCGCCGAGCATCGGTTCGAGGTCTGCCGTGACCACGCCACCAGTGGCTTGCTGCAGGGCCGCCACTTCGCGCGCCATCTGCACCGGCGCGTCGATCACCAGCTTCACCGTGGGGAAGGTCTGTGTCAGCAGGCTGCGCACGGCCGCGCGCTTGGCGTCCAGTGCATTGCGCTCCTTCCAGGCCCAGGCATTGAGCCCGACCAACTGGGCCAGCACCAGCACCAGCGCGCCAACGCGCGCGGCGCGCCACTGGCGTCCGTACCACAGCGCGCGCGACACGGCGGCGAGCTTCTTGCTCGCGCGGGCCCGGCCGGTCGAGGCCAGGTCGAACTGGGCCAGGTCCCAGGCCGAGGCGCTGGCCTGCATCCAGCGCTCGGCCGGCATGACGATCGGTACCTGCTGTCCGAACACGCTTTCGGCCAGCTCCGCCACGGCGGGCTCGGCCCGTACGGTGCTGCCGGCGGGCAGCGTCCCGGCCAGTGCGACGCCGGCGCTGTCGAGCGGCAGCATGGCGACGCCATCGACGCCGCAGACGACGCACTGGGCGGCGTCCGGCTCGCCGATGGCGAACAGCATCGAGGGCTCGCCGGCGGCCTGGGGCGTGAATTCGGGAATGATCCGCGTGACCCGTCGACCGGCCGATTCCAGCGCCTGCACCGCGTTGCGCAGCCAGACGCGGTTGCAGGCGGCGACCCAGACCGGCACGGCGACGCGGGCATCGGGCTCGAGCGCGAAGTGCAGCGATTCGGGCTCGTCGAGCAAGCGGTCTTCGAGCAGGCCGCTGAGCACCGAGCGCAGCCGCGCCGCGCCGCTCATGCTGCCCTGCGGCAGCGTGACCTGGTGCCAGGACATCGCCGCGGCCGGGACGCCGAGGATGACTTCGTCGTTGCTGGGCAACAGCGACGCCGGCGCGCTGCCCTGGGAACGCAGCTTGCGGCCGTCGCTGGACCAGACCGCCCAGCCGTATTCGGCGGTGGCCGAACCGGAGGCGAGAGGAATAGTTACGAGCAGCAAGGCCAGGCCATGGAGAGAAAAGAGAAGGATCGCTATTGTAGGGAGAAGGTTGCTGTGTCTGCTATAAATTTGATAGCATCTTGCTCAGCTGCAACGGGCGCTGCGCTTATTTTTAACCGATCGCCGTGACGAAGCCCGCGGGGCGTCACGGTTTGGCCGCCGTGGGCGTCGCGCCGGCGCCACGCTCGCGCCACACCATCCGGACGTCGAGGTTGTCGCGCTGCAGCAGCGTTTGCTCTTCGACCCAGGTCTTGTCGATGCGCAGTCGCGCCTGCACTTCGAAGAACCGGGTCGACACGCTGTRCTGCTCTGTCGCGAACTTGTCCGAACTTTGCGGGATCAGCAAATTGGCGTCGGCCACGGTCTTGAAATAGCTTCGTCCGCGGGTTTCGACCAATCGCTTGGCGCCCGCCAGGTCGAGCGAGGGCAGGCTCGCGAAGATGGCTTCGGCGCTGGCGGTGTTGAGATTGAGCGGCGTGCGCACCGGCAGCACCGTGACATAGGGCTCGAGTGCCGCCACGGTGGCAGGCGAGAGGCCAAGCCACACCAGTTGCGCGGTGCGCTGCGGAACCAGCGGCACGCCGGGGGCCGCGCCGCTGCCGGTGTTTGCGTTGCCGGCCGTGCCGGTGGGTGACCCGGCTGCGGCTGACGCCGCGGCCGCCGGCGTGTTGGCCGGGTCCGGCACGCTGGCGTTCGCGGGCAGGGCCTGCTGCAGGTTCTGGGTCAGCAGCGCGACATCCCCCGCCGGCAGATTCAGCAGCTGGAACAGCTTGGTGAAGGTCGCCACCGAGGCGGCGACTGGCTTGCCGGCGTTCACCAGGTTCAGCACATTGAGCTTGGATTGGGCATCGCTGATGCGGCCCGACAGAAAGGCCTCGGGCAAGCCCTCGAGCGCATCGCTGGCGATGTTCTTTTCGGCCATCAGGAAGGTGGTCAGCTTGGCCTCCTCGAGCGGTACGGCCCAGGGCTCGGCGAGATGATCGACGCCGCTACCGGCGCCGCTGGCGCGGGAATCCTCGCGCAGGATCAGCCGCGACCAGTCGAGGGCGCCGATCAGCACTAGGCCGGCCTGTGCCCGGGCCCGCTCGGCGCCCTCGATCTCGGCGGAGCGCCATTGCTGCCAGAGCGCCGCTGCGGCGAAAGTGGCGACCAGGGTCACGGTCAGCATGGCGGTCAGCAGGGCGGCACCGACCTCGCGGGCGAAGCGATGGCGGGTCATGATTTGGACACCGTCACGGACGGCCGCACCCAATCGCGCGTGACCAGGCCGGTCAGCGCCGGTCCGGGCGGCAGGCTCAGGACCAGGCGCACGCCGTCGGGCAGCGGCGTGCTGGCGCCGAGCGCGTCGGCGCCCACGGCCGGGCCCCAGGCGCCGTTGCGGAAGTACGAGAGCTGCCAGCTGTCGAGCGGAATCAGGTCGACGTCGGCGCCGGTGGCGGAGCTGCCATCGGAGGCCCAGCTGCTGGCGCCGGCCCAGGCCTGCTGCCACTCCGCGCGTGTCGTGAAGCCCGGCGACTGCCAGCGCCGCCAGTGGCTGCCGCCGGCGGCGTCGGGGCGCAGGGTCCAGGCGACCACGTAGACGACCGGCGTCGCGCTGTCGGTGCTGCGCCGGGTCAGGCGCAGCACGCGGCCGTCCCAATCGATCGGCAAGGTCTGCGACAGCGCCACCATCGCGTCGAGATCGGCGCCCCATTGGGCCAGCGTGGTCTGCAGCGTCAGCACCGCGTCGCCCCGCTCGCGGTTCTGCGACTGCGCGCGCCCCATGGCGTCGAGTCCGCGCCAACTCATCAGTGCCAGCAGCGCCATGGCCGCGATCGCGACCAGCAGTTCGATCAGCGTGAAGCCGCGGGTCCGGCGCATCAGTAGCGCCCCACCACGGTCGACAGCCGCAGCACCGGCGCCTCGTCGGCATCGCGCACCTGGACGTCGACGCGGCGGAAATTCGGGTTCAGCGTCGGCGTGGTCGAGACCGTCACGCCGAAACTCTGGTTGGCCTGGGCGCAGACCACGCCGGCATCGCCCACCGCCGGCAGTTGCCGCGCCAGCCGTGCCTTGATCATTTCGTTCTCGGCGCAGATCTGCGCCAGCATCACGTCCGACTGGCGCTGCGCGTTGCGCGTCAGCGCCATGGTGGCCTGGGTGCCGGCCATCAACGCGATCGCGACGATGCCGAGCGCCACCAGCACCTCGATCAGGGTAAAGCCGCGCTGCCGCTTCACGGCGAAACGACCGCGAAGGGTCGCAATCCGTCGGTGCCGATGCGCAGGCTGCGGTTCGGTGGACCGTCGGTGCTGAGCACAACCTGCTGCGCCGCGATGATCGGATCGGGCCCCAGTTGCAGGGCGCCGGCGGCCCTGCCGTCGGCGCTGATCGGCTGGGCCGTGATGCCGTCGGCCAGCCAGTGGGCGGGCAGCGAGCCCGGCGGCAGGCCATCGAAGCTGAAGTTGCCCGGGC
This sequence comes from Variovorax sp. M-6, assembly GCF_052114385.1. Classification (NCBI taxonomy): domain Bacteria; kingdom Pseudomonadati; phylum Pseudomonadota; class Betaproteobacteria; order Burkholderiales; family Comamonadaceae; genus Variovorax; species Variovorax sp. M-6. The sequence goes on from NZ_JBFREQ010000024.1 coordinate 122,842, forward strand.
CATCGGGCGTGAGCCGCCAGCGCACCGCAATGCCGCTGGCGCGCGACTGTGCGCGGGCGGATTCGAGCAAGGCTGCGAGCCGCTCGGCTTCGCGGTCCAGGCTGGCCTGGCCCGAATCCCGCAGCGAAAGCCCGACGCCGGCCGTGGCCAGCGCGATGATCGCGATCACCACCAGCAGTTCGAGCAGCGTGAAGCCGCCGATCCTGGCGCGGGCAGGGGCAGCGGGGCAGCAGCGGACCCTACTGCCAGCTGCCGATGTCGGCATTCTTGCCTTCGCCGCCGGGCTCGCCGTCGGCGCCGAGTGAGAACACGTCGATCTCGCCCTTGACGCCCGGATTCAGGTATTGGTAGGGCCGGCCCCAGGGGTCGTTCGGCAGTTTCTCGACATAGGGCTTCCAGTTGGGGGCCGCCGGGCCGCTGGTCGGTCGGGCCACCAGGGCCTGCAGGCCCTGCTCGGAGGTCGGATAGCGCTGGTTGTCGAGCCGGTACAGCTTGAGCGCCTGCATCAGGTTGTTGACGTCGGTCTTGGCGGCGGTCACGCGGGCATCGTCGGCCCGCTCGATGACGTTCGGCACGATCAGCGCTGCGAGCACGCCGATGATGACCAGCACGACCATCAGTTCGATCAGGGTGAAGCCGCGCTGCACGACGCGGACGGAAGAGCGGTGGAAATTGAGCATGAAAGCGTGTAGGGGGAGCGGAGGGGCGGCATTGGCCGTATTCGCTGAATGATAATCCGGGGTCATGTCAGTACCCTTTGTAACCGCCCGTTGGCCTGTGGCCAGTGCCACCACCGCTCTGTGGGCGCTGGCGGCGGCGAGCGTCGTGTTCTGGGGGCTGAGGCTCGCAGCGCCCTCCGGTGCCGTGGCGCCGCCGGCCGTCGCGAGCACCGCGCCCGCCGAGGTCGATCCCGCTGCGGTGGCGCAGGTGCTGGGCGCCGTGTCGACCCGCGCCGCAGCCGCCGTACTGCCCGATGCGGCGAGCCGCTTCGTGCTGCTCGGCGTGGTGGCCGACGCCGACCAGCAGGGGGCCGCATTGATCGCCGTCGACGGCAAGCCGGCCCGGCCGTTCCGGGTCGGCTATCCGGTCGCCGAGGGCTACGTGCTGCAGTCCCTGGACCGCCGCGCGGCCACGCTGGGCGCCAGCCGGGATTCGGCGCCGGGGTTCACCCTGCAACTGCCCACCAAGCCCCTGGCCACCATGACCCCGCCGGCGCCGCTGCCCCCGACCGGCCTCCCGCCCACGATGGCGCCGGTCGTGGCACCCCTGAATGCGCCGCCGCTCACGCCGCCCGTGACCACCGCACCCGCCGCGGTGCCGAACTGAGACGCCGACAGCCTCAGGACTGCAGAAAAAGTTTGTAAACCGGGTTGCCGGTCTCCTCGACGAAGGGATACCCGAGGGTCCGCAGGAAGTCGTCGAAGGCCTGATGCTCGGCCGCAGGCACCTGCAATCCGACCAGGATGCGCCCGTAGTCGGCTCCCTGGTTGCGGTAGTGGAACAGGCTGATGTTCCAGTTCGGCCGCATCAGGCTCAGGAATTTCAACAGCGCGCCGGGCCGTTCGGGAAAGACGAAACGCAGCAGCCGTTCTTCGTGCGCGAGCCCGGAGCGGCCGCCGACCATGTGGCGAATGTGTTCCTTCGCGAGCTCGTCGTGCGTGAGGTCGATGGCGCCGAAGCCGTGCGCCTCGAAGGTGTCGGCGATGGTCTTCGATTCGCCGCGCGCGGTCGTGGTCAGGCCGACGAACACGTGGGCCTCCTTCGAATCGCTGATGCGGTAGTTGAACTCGGTCACGTTGCGCGAGGCACCCGGCAGCTGTCCGATCAGCTCGCAGAAGCGGCGGAAGCTGCCGCGCTCCTCGGGAATGGTCACGGCGAACAGCGCCTCGCGCTCCTCGCCGACCTCGGCCCGTTCGGCCACGAAGCGCAGGCGATCGAAGTTCATGTTGGCACCGCAGAGGATCGCGGCGTAGGTTTCGCCGCGGGTGCCGCGGGCCTCGACATACTGCTTGATCGCCGCCACTGCGAGCGCGCCGGCCGGCTCGACGATGCTGCGCGTGTCGATGAAGACGTCCTTGATGCCGGCGCAGACCGCGTCGGTGTCGACCGTGATGAACTCGTCCACCAGTTCGCTCGAGATGCGGAAGGTCTCCTCGCCGACCAGCTTGACCGCGGTGCCGTCGGAGAACAGGCCGACGTCGGACAGCGTCACGCGCTGGTGGGCGGCGACCGATTGAATCATCGCGTCCGAGTCGTTCATCTGCACGCCGATCACCTTGATCTCGGGTCGCACCGCCTTGATGTAGTTGGCCACGCCCGAGATCAGGCCGCCGCCGCCGATGGCGACGAACACCGCGTCGAGCCGGCCCTGGTGCTGGCGCAGCATCTCCATCGCGATCGTGCCCTGGCCGGCGATCACGTCCGGGTCGTCGAACGGGTGGACGAAGGTGAGCCCATGCAGCTTCTGCTGCTCGAGCGCATAGCCGTAGGCGTCCGAATAGCTGTCGCCGTGCAGGTGCACCTCGCCGCCGAGCGCCCGCACGGCGTCGATCTTGAGCTGCGGCGTGGTCACCGGCATCACCACCACGGCCCGCGCCCCCAGCTTGTGGGCGCCCAGGGCGACGCCCTGGGCGTGGTTGCCCGCCGAAGCGCAGATCACGCCGCTCGCGAGCTGCTCGGCGCTCAGGTGCGCCATCTTGTTGTAGGCGCCGCGCAGCTTGAAGCTGAAGACCGGCTGCTGGTCCTCGCGCTTGAGCAGCACCGTGTTGCCCAGCCTGGCGCTCAGGGCGCGCGCGGGTTCGAGGGCCGATTCCACTGCCACGTCGTAGACGCGCGCGGTCAGGATCTTCTTGAGATAGTCGCCGGGGGTGAGGGGCGCGGAGGAAGGAGGCGTGGACATAGGGCCGCGATCATAGGCCTCGCCCGCGTGCGGCATGGATGCCAAGAAAAAAGCCCCGGGCCTTGCGGCCCGGGGCTAAATCCACCAATTGGGAGGGTGGAGGAGACAACCGGTGCACATGTGTCGATGCGCGATGAAATAAAGTATATCGGTTGATTGCTGCAATGCAACACGAGAGTTGCGCTTTTCGAACACTAAATCACGCTGCGCAGGGGTTTTGACCCCGTTCGCGGCCTTCGGAGCCTGGAATCATGGAATGCACAGTGAGTTGGACCGGCAATGCCGGCGCGCGGTCGGCGATGGGCTTCGTCGCCGAGACCGGAAGCGGCCATGTCCTGATGATGGACGGCGCGCAGGATGCCGCCAAGCCCGAGAACGGCGGCCAGAACCTGGCGGCCCGGCCGATGGAGACCGTGTTGGCCGGCACCGGAGGCTGCACCGCCTACGACGTGGTGCTGATCCTGAAGCGCGGGCGGCACCAGGTCGAGCGCTGCAGCGTCAAGCTGACCAGTGAGCGAGCCGAAAAGGATCCGAAAGTATTCACCAAGATCCACATGCACTTCACCGTGGCCGGCAAGGGCATCCCGGCCGCCGCGGTGGAACGCGCGATCGCGCTGAGCCACGACACGTATTGTTCCGCCACCATCATGCTCGGCAAGACGGCCGAGATCACCACCAGCTTCGATCTCGAGGATTTGGGCTAGATCCACGCACGGCCGGCGCAGCCAGGCCCGTTGGTGAAACGCCGCGGATCTGGCTTTGCCAGTCCGCCGGTGTTGCCCCCGGCAGGGGGTGGGCGCCCGGACACGAAGTGCCGGGCAACCTGGGGGCGAGCTCAGACCCTATGGGCCACGGTGGTCATGACGCGGGAGGCCATGCGCATGAGGGCCTTGGCGGGTGCCGGGAGCTCCTTGGCGCCGGCGCTCCAGGCCTGGGCGGCATGGCGGGCTTCGTCGAGCTTCATCTGCTGGATCACGGCCCGGGAGGCGGTATCCCCGGCCGGCAAGCGGTCGAGGTGGCCATCCAGATGAGCCTCGACCTGGCGTTCGGTCTCGGCGACGAAGCCGAGGCTGGTCGCGTCGCCGAGCCGCCCCGCCAGCAGTCCCAGCCCGAAGGCGCCCAGGTACCAGACCGGATTCAACACGGACGCACGGCTGCCCAGGTCGTCGAGCCGCTGCTGGGTCCAGGCCAGGTGGTCGGTTTCTTCGCGGGCGGCCTCGTTGAAATGCCGCCGCAGGGCAGGGTCCCGGGTGACTGCAGCCTGCGCGGTATACAGGGCCTGCGCACAAACCTCTCCCACATGGTTGACCCGCATCAGGGCGCCGGCTTCTCGTCGCTCGGCCTCGCTCAGGAGGCCCGGTGGCGTGTCGGGCGGGGGCGTGGTCCGTGTCGGGTGCGGCTTGGCGAACATGGTGCGCAGCGCCGCGTCTGCCACTGCCAGGACGGAGTCGAGCGATCGGTTCATGACGCCATTGGAACCGATGTACAAAATGTCACACGTCGGGACTGCGATATTTCACATCGCGAGATAAGAAGGGTGGCCAAAGCTTTGTTGCACGGCTGCAACGAAACACCGCGCCCGGCCGTGTTTTCGGGCGAATTGTTTTGCCCTGGCGAAGCGGCTCTGGTGCAATAGCGACAACTTCCCAAAAGGAGGTTGGCCCGGGGTCCGGTGGGAGCACAAAGTGCCAGTCACGGTGAGCCCTTCGCACCGGAGCCCTATGTTTAACCTTGGAGAAACTTGCAATGAAAAAATCTCTAGTTGCCCTGGCTGCTC